>JANWJO010000095.1 GCA_025449435.1 Chloroflexota bacterium
CGTCACACTGACCGGCGGCGGCGCAATGGTGGGGGCTGGGATGGGCAGCAACTCAGCACTCGGGACCAAGCCCGACGCTTTGAAGATGTCGCCGCCATTGGCGACGGTCACCTGACCCGCGGCAGCCCACGGTTCCGCGACGGTCCACTGTTGCAACACGGCGCGCTGGCAGCGCACGACGATGGCCGCGCCGTTGAGTTCTGACACTGGATGCGTCATGGGCAAGCCGTACAGGGCAATCGGGTCGGAAACCGCGTTGTATGCGGTCTGGATGGCCGAGTTGCTGTCCAGGAAGGCCAGGTGCCGGGCTTCCACTTGGGCGAACGTGAGCCCGGTATCAGGAGAGGTATCCTCCGGGGCGGGTGTTTGGTAATTGGTTTGTAGCCAGGCATCCTTCCCCGCATCGTGCAGCACATCCATCACATTGAGGAAAGCCACTGCACCCGCGTTCCACTGAAACACCGATTTCTGGAGGATTTGGTCGACAAACCCGCCGTAGGGCAGCCGCTGCGATGCTGGATAGCCAAACGCGGACACGCCACCTTGCGTTGCAAACGTGTTATAGAAGGTGATGCCACCATCGTTGGTGATGGTGTACCCTGGTTCTCCTGGCCCGCCGCCTTGTCCATTTGCCTGCGAGTAAAAGTGCCCGCCGGGTATCGGGTAGTCAACTGGCTGAGCCTGTGCCAAGGCGCCAGAAGCCGTCGATATCGCCACACAGATCGACAGCATGATGGGTACCCACGCAGTATGTTTCACGGCATCTCCTCACCTCTGCGGGTGCCCTGGCAAGCGACCATCCGCCTGCATCACTTGCAATGACGAATCGCCGCTGCCATTGTTACAGAGGCATGGCGAAGCACGTGCCTGGTCGCCACGAATTTCCCATCGCGCCAGGAGGGCCACGTCCCACGCGCTGGGCGTCGTGCCCGTTATTGGGAGAGCAACCGTCCTCATGGGCGCTGGTGGGTCGCTGGCAACGCTGCTGGACGTTCTTGGCCAGACGCATTGCCAAACACCGGCTCTGGTGCCACTATGCATGATGAAACATCATCTCACTTTTACGGTTCCGTGGCCCTCTTCTTGCAGAGAGTCGCTAAGCTAAAGCCTACAAGGCACGTAGGAGGAGATCCTGATGCAGCCCGCACCAAAAGTGAGTCAGCCCGAGCAGACGAATGGTGGTGGTCAGCCACCCTTCAGCGAACAGGAACACGAGCACCTGGTGTGCCTCGCACTGGGCATAGCAGGCGTCAGCCGCTCGTCCGACACGTTCTCCGACGCCGAGCTCTGCCGATTACGCTTTCTGCGCCGGTTGCGCGAGCAGGGCCACCTGCCTTCCTAGGCGTCTGGAGCTCGTAGCCAAGGCGCCCAGCTGCAACGATAGGGCGGCACCCTTAGTAGGCGTCCTCCCCTTCACGCCTCCGCCATCCACCGTGCACACGGCCGCAGCGTTACTTTAATCCCCTTCCAGCGGGGGCCACTACCAGTTCACACCTTTCTTACAATTGTTGGCTAAGACATCATCGGCAGACTGTAGAGTCAGCAGTACGCCCCCACGCGCTCCCTTCTGGCTACCGCACCGCCTATCCAGACCGGTCTTCAACAGGCAATACCTGGAGGGTCGAACGGCATGTTCGAGTGGTACTCGCTGCCGAGCTTCGCCGCCATGGTGGTCTGCTGGGCACTCGCTGCCTACTTGCTCAGCTGGGATCGCGGCAAGCCCGCCATTCGGTGGACGGTGGCGATCCTCCTGGCCACTGCCCTAGAATTAATGGGCGAGGGCATGCGCGCCAACGCCATTACCCAGCAGGACTGGCTGCCATGGGCTCGCTACCTGCGCTGGTCCATCATCGTGGTACCTGTCCTCTGGTGCTGGATCACGGTACAGTTTGTGCGCGACCAGGGTGATCCACGCCTACGCTGGCTCGGGCGTTGGGTGGGCCAGACCGTCATGGCCCTCATCATGGTGCTTGCCGTTGCAGTCGTTGGTGGGTTATTCTTTCGCCCGCAACTGTTCCTCCAAGCGCCGATGATCTTGAACCAGCAAGGGCCGTTCGAATTCCGCCTAGCGCCCGGACCGTTGCTGGTGCCCCTGGTTGTGGCGGCGCTTGGCGGGGTGGTACTGGCGGCGCTGCTGACTGGCACGGCCGCAGCCCTCACCAGCGGACGCGCCCGCTGGCACTTCGTCCGCCTCCTGGTCGCCTCCCTGTGTACCTTGGCCGGCGGCCTCGGTTTGGCCGCTGCCATCTACACCATCCGCCCCTTCTGGTCCCTGTGGACCACGCCACTACTGCTGGGTATCGGGCTCGGCCTCCTGGCGGTGGAAGTCGCCGCCGACGCCCTCGCCGCCGATGGCGACCTCCTGCTGCGCGATCTCGCCCAGTTCGTGGCTACCAACGCCATCCTGTGCACGCTTTTCACCGTGCTCTTTGTCCTGGCGTCACGCGGCTTGACCTTTATCAGCCTCTCCCTGCTCATCTGGAGTCTCACCGCCATCTGCCTGGCCCGACCAGTTGTGCGCAATGTCCGCCGCCTGGTCGATCAGTTCGCCTTCGCCCCCGCCATCGCCGCCTTGCGCGACGCCGCTGTCCAGTCAGGACAGGAAATGGCCCTCACCCGCGACCTCCCAGTCGCACGACTCGAGATGCCTGATGCCGCAGATGATCCGGTAGCCAACCCGCCTCCCCCTACCGCGAGTCCCGTGGAACCGCTCGCCCTGGAAGCACCTCCCGCCAGCAACACGATCACGGACACCGAGCACGCCTTGCGCGAGCTCTACCACCTGGCGGCGCTGGCGACCTCGCCACTAGTGTCTACCCTGCCCCACTCCCTGGCCGTGGCCCTACAGGAGCAGCACCGCGCGGTGCCCGCGCGGGCGACCCAACTGGAGCAGGCTCAGGCGCTGCGCCTGGTGGTGCTGGAGGGGATCGATCGCTTCAAGCCGGTGGATCGGGAGCCAGGGAAGCAGCACGTGCACTACCACATCCTGCATATGGAGTATGTGCGGGGCTTGCCTAACGTGCAGATCCAGATGCTCCTTAGCATCAGCAATGCCACCTTTCACCGCCACCGCCGGCAGGCGATCCAAGCCCTGGCTGCCGATTTGCTGAGCAACGAAGCCATCCTCACGGCTCAGCGCCGTGAGCCGGCTGGTACAGCAACTATGTACTAGCCATCCTCACGGCGCGCGCCTTGTGGCTAGGTGCCTAGACCGGGATGGTGCTTTCGGTCACTACCCGGGAGCGCATCAGCACGAAGTGCCAGTCGCGCAATCTTGGATGACCGACACGCTCACACTCCCGCTGTTCGTGATGTACACCTGGTTATTCACCGGGTCTACATTGCCGCCACGGGGCATGCTTCCAACCGGGATGGTGGCGATCACGGTGCCAGTAGGGCCATCGATTTCGGACACGGAATTGCTGCCCGTGTTGGAGATGAAGATGTGGTTCGTGTTCTGGTTGACGCCCACCCGGCGCGGGTCTTTCCCTACGGTGATCACGTCACCGGGAATAAACGTCCCCGTGGCCAGGTCCATCACCCACACCGCCTGGTCGCCGGACATGGACACGTATCCCAAGTGCGTCGAAAGATTGAGCCCGATCTCCCGAGGTGACTTGCCGGTGGCCAGTGTGCTGACCACGGTGTTGGTGGTGCTATCGATAATAGACAGCGTATTCCCCGTGTAGTTGGCCACGTACATGCGATGCGCCGTTGGGTCCAAAGCGATACCGGTCGGGTTGTTGCCGACGGGGATCGTGGCCACCACAGCGTTGGTGTTGCCATCGATGACGGCCACCGAGTTGGTGCCGTTCACACCGACATATATCTTGTTGGTGCTCGTGTCGATGGCCAATCCACCAGCCTGCGTGCTCGCACCGATGTTAATGGTCTTGATGACCTTGTCGGTGCTGCCGTCCAGGACGGAAATGGTCTGCCCGCCAAAGCCGGGCGGGCAGACCAGCGGACCAATCGTGATGGCATCGATACACCCCACATTGTTGACATAGATGCGGTTCGTCAGCGGATTTGGGACAGCCGAAATGGGATGCAACCCAACCGCAACGGTGTCGACAACCTTGTTCACCGTGGTATCGACGACCGAGATGGTGGCGCCTCCCCAGTTCGTCACATAGGCACGGTTCGTTATTGGGTTGACCCCCGCGTCAGTCGGGAACAACCCCACCGGGAATCTGGACACCACACTGGCCGCACTGGCCAGCGGAGCAACCGCCAGCCACAACGAGCCTGCCGTCGCCAAGAGTGCCAGGGTGCCGCGAAGTCGCCCAAGAGCCATGTGTACCTCTCGTCCCTGCTATTGGCTGGCATCCAATCACCCGCCAGGCTCATCGTACGCTGCCCAGACTCTCACAACCTCTCAGCATGCGTCGCTCCCACCCGCAAGCCGCCGGCACCAAGCAAGAGGTGATAGTTGGTGAGACATTTTGATCGCACCGTGAGCCAGCTGCGTGTTTGTGAGAGCAACATTCCGGTCCCGGTGAGAGCCGCGCGTAGTTCGTGAGACTTGCCTCATCCCATCGTGCACGTTGAAGCCCGCCACTGTACGGCGGGATAAGGAGGAAACCGCACGATGGATCTCACATACAGCCGTCGCGCCATGCTTCGCACCATGTTTGGAGGCGCAGCATTCCTGGCGACCTCCCGGACACCCTTAGCGCAGGCCGGAACGTCGAATACTATCGCGATGCCGGCGTTCGTCACCGCGATTCCCGTGGGTAGCAGTCCAGATGGAGTCGATTTCAACTCCGTTACCAACAGGGTCTACGTAGCCAATCTCGGTGGCACCACGCTATCCGTCATCGACAGTGCTCAGCGCTCGGTCGTAGCCACTGTTCCGGTAGGTCAAGCGCCTCGTCACGTGGTCGTCAACGCCTTAACGAACCGTGTGTACGTATCGAACTTCCAGGGCCAGAGCGTGGCCGTACTCGATGGCAGTTCTAACGCGGTTATCGCCACCATCGCAGTGGGACGGGGTCCGATCGGCATCGGGCTCAACTCCGCATTGAACCGCATCTACGTGGCCAATCAGCTTGAAGGCAACCTGACTGTGATAGACACCTCCGCCAACGCACTGCTCACCACCATACCGGTGAACACCGCGCCACACGGGGTCGCCGTTGACCCCACCACCAATCGCGTCTACGTCACCAGCCAGGGCCAGCACACCGTGCAAGTGCTGGATGGCGTCGGGCTTTCTACGCTGGCCACCATCCACTTGGGCTCCATGCCAGTGCGCGTCATCATCAACGCGGCTGCCCAGTTGGCATTCGTGTCGTTGGGCGACGGCGGCTTGGTGGCCGTCAACACAACCACCATGTCTGTACTGGGGACGCTGGCCCTCCCGGGCGTGACCGATGGTCTTGCCTACGATGGCAACACGAATCGCATCTACGCCAGCGACAACGTCGCCATGGTCTATTCCGCGATCGATGTCAGCACACTCACCGCGCTGGCCGAGATATCGGTGCGGGCAAGGATCCCGCGCACTGTCGCCTTCAACCCAGTAACGCGACAGGTATTCGTGTCTGTGGCCGGGAACGATACGCTAGCGATGTTCCAGGCATGAGCAATGAATTCGCTCAGACCTGTCACCCGGGCAATCCTCAGGTCGTGATACCTCAGCTGGCACAAGAACCGTGGGTGGAGGGCTGCTTCAGAGAATGTGCGGCCCTTTCGACCCAACCCGGCATCCTGTTTTGGGTGCAGGCCGTTAATGCCTGGCAAGCACTGGGCAACGACGACGTGGCGTTTCTGTTCGATGACGCGTGCGCGGTGCCGTTCCTCCGGCTGTGCTTCCTGCGCTGGTTGTACCAGGTGGGAAGAATAGCCAGCTAATGCGCTTGCCTGGCAGCACTATGAGGTGCTGCCAGGCTTGGCAGGTGTCGAGTTCGCTGTGGCGTAGCGATGATGGCGTTCAACCATGAGCTTGTACGGCAGCGTGGGTAGCGCGTGGCGGAATGGGTCGGCAACGCCGGTAAACGCCATAGTGGCCTCACGGCGCTGCTGGATGAGGTCCGCCAGCTGGGCCACTACATCGGGATGCTCGGCTGCCACGTCGTGTTCTTCATTCGGATCGGTGTCCCGCTGATACAGCACCGGGGCGGGGCTGCGCGGCCGATCCAGAAAGTCGCCCACCGGCTGGCCCGAGGCGGTTTGAGTGACGGGCTCGATCAGCCTCCACTCCTTGGTGACGACACCAACACTGATCTGGCGAGAGGCTTCGCCCAGCGGCGCATGGTCGCGCACCGACGCGCTGCCATGCAAGAGAGGCACCAGGCTCCGCCCGGCCATGGCGGCCGGCTCGATGCTCGGCAGGTGCAACAGGTCCAGGATCGTGGGCGTGACGTCCATGCTCGACGCCAGGCCGTCGACGGTCTGGCCGGCCGGAATCACACCCGGCAAGCGCATCGCCAAAGCGCAGCGCGTCACCGCATCGTGCAACGTGTGATGATCGAAGTACAAGCCACCTTCACCGAAGGCTTCGCCGTGGTCAGACAGGAATACGACCAGCGTCTTGCGGCTATCGGCCAGCGCGTCGACAGCGCTAAACAGCCTACCCAACTGTTCATCCATAAAGCCGATCTCGCCGTCGTATTGGGCGAGCACATACGCCAGATCGGCCCCTGCCTCGGCCAGGCCGCCCAGGAGGTGTGGGGCGAGTTCATCTTCCGGAGCAAATAGGGAACGCACGGGAATGCGCGCGTTGGCGCTCGCCGGGTCATAAAAGCGTTCTTTGAACGCTGCCGGTGGCGCATACGGAGTGTGCGGATCGAAGTAGTGGATGAACAGGGCAAACGGCTGGGGATCCGCCTCCACCTGGTGTACAAAATCGACGGCCCAATCGGTAATAGGACGTGCTTGCCCGATGCCAGGCGTGTAGCGGTACACGCGAAAGTAGTCGAAGCCACGGGCGAACCAACCGGGGGCGGACTGCTGAGACATCATATTGTCGATGCCACACGTCACATAGCCGGCTGCTTGTAGGCGCTCAGCCAATAGTGGTACGGAAGTGGATAACTGGCGCGGCCCAGAGTGCGACAAGATGCTGTGGTACATGGGGTCCATCCCGGAAAACAGCGTGGTAAAGGCCGGGTGGGTAGGGATCTGCGCGGCGTGGTAGTCGGTAAAGTGGGCGCCTTGGGCAGCGATGCGGTCAATGTGCGGGCTGGTCGGCCAGGGATAGCCGTAGCAGTGCAGGTGATCGGGGCGCAGCGTGTCGGCAGCCACGAGCACGAGGTTGACGCGGTCACTGGCTGCCACTGTGCCCTGCCATCCTTTCACGTTACAGTATCGCTGCTGTGTTGAGCGCCGTCTTAGGGAAGCGAGCGATCAGGCGTTGCAGCGCCCACTACAGAGTAGCGAACTGGGTACCGCCAGTATCCAGTATGCGGCGCAATTGAATCAGTGACCATCCAAGCATGCCAACATTCAAGATGACGGCTGGCATGCGCGCCAATAACACCGGGTGATCGGTCTGGATAGCCGTCACCGCGAGAATGGCGAGTGCCGACTCGACCCATAGCCCCACGCCCCACACCGCCGTGACCATACGAAAGGTGCGCCGGAACTCTGCATCTTGCCAGCGCTCCTGCAGCCACCTTAGCCGCTGCACATTGCCGCGCACGACAAATGGCTTTACGAGCGAATAGATGAACGGTCGTGGCAGGCGGAGTGAGAGCAGCACAATAATGCCTGTCAAGGCTGTGATGGCAGCGAACCGATAGCCAAGTATCTTAGGGTCGGACGTTTCGGCCTGGAGGGCGAGTGATAGGCATAGCACCACGACGCCGGTAATTATACTGCGATTGAACCGGTGGGTCGCCCGCCACCGAACGGCCGCCACGACCCCAGCGTATACAACGACAAATGCCAACATCCAGGCGAGGCTCACG
>JANWJO010000096.1 GCA_025449435.1 Chloroflexota bacterium
ACGCTGCCAACACGCGGAAAGTGGCAATGCACAGCACAGATATAGCCCTGGTGCAGCGAGCCCGCCAGGGCTGCCACGTGTCCTTCGAGGTGATCTACAACACCTACAACACGCCAATTTACCGCTATCTTGCCGGCATGCTGCGCGATGCTTCCCTGGCCGAAGACCTGTGCCAGGAAACGTTCACGTCGGCCTATCGCAACATGAGCTCGCTGCAGGACGAGGCACAGCTTTCCTCCTGGCTATTTCGCATCGCGACCAATAAGGCGATCAGCGCGCTGCGCCGGCGCAAGCTCATCGCGTGGGTGCCGTTCGATATCTCATTTCACGACCAGACCACGCGGCGCGACGTGGCCGAAGACGTCGTGTCCGACGATGCAGCGGCACGGGCGCTGGCACGCTTACCGCGAGACCACGTGATCTGCTTGCTCGGGCACGCCGAGGGCCTCTCCTATGCCGACCTCGCGCGGGTGTTGCGCTGTACGCTCCCCGCGGTCAAACAGCGGCTGTATCGGGCGCGCATCGCCTTCCGGGCTGCGTACGCCACTGAGGCTCAGCCTGCTGAGACGGCGGTAGCCGTGCGCAAGAGTTTGGGAAGCTAACGCGCCGTGCCATATCGATGTGATGACCTCGACTTGGCGCTGATGGCGTATGCCGACGGCGAGGCCACGCCTGCCGAGCGCGCCTTGGTCGAGGTTCATCTGGCGGCGTGCCCGCGCTGCACGCAGCGACTGGCCACCTGGCGCGCTGATGCCGCCCGCATCGATCGCGTGCTGGATGTCATGCCGCGTCCGGCACTGCGCCGGCGCTGGTCATTCGAACACGTGCCCGTGCACGGTGGCCAGGCAGTGGGCACCGCCGCTGGCTTTGTGATTGTGATGGCATTGGTAGGTGTGCTGGTCTTTCAAATAGGCACCCGGCATGTCAGCCCCGTGGTGCAAGCAGCCAGCGCTCCAGCCGCCCCGATACCCATCGTACAAGCTGCACCGGCCGCCACCGCGACGCCGTTTCCTCAAGCGGTGCAAGATACATTGCCGCCTAATCCGACGCTGCCACCATCCCCCACCGTGACCGTTGTACAAGCCGCTGTCGTGACGCCGGTGGCTGAACAGCACGCTGCCACGCTGGGCGTCGTGCCCGTGCTGGCGGTGCCGCCGGCTCCTGCTCCCCCACCCAGCACCGGCATCGCATTTGCGCGCGATGGTGCTTTGTGGCTGAACACTGGCGATGCCGAAACCAAACTCGACGTCCAAGTTGGCGCCGGTGCGCCGCGCTGGTCGGCATCGGGCAAATGGCTCCTGTACGAAGTGCCCGGAACCGGTGACAACCCGCCCCGGCTGTGGTGGTGGCCGGCGATCGGCAGCCATACGCCTGTTCCCGTCCCGGCTCCCGCTGCCAGTGGGCTTGCCCGCTGGTCGCCCGTTGACGATGTGCTCGCCGTGGCGTCACCCGACGGCGCGTTGTGGTTGGTGCAGCCAGACGGCGGGGCGCCGGTGGCCATTCTGGGCTCGGATGGCGACATCACCAACCTGGCGTGGGCGCCCAGTGGCAAATTGCTCGCCGTGGAGCGGCGCGCTGTTGGTGCTGCTGGCCAGTCGGTGTGGTTGGTATCGGTGACTGGCCAGGTGCGAGCGATCACCTCCGCCGGAGCTGTCGACAGTGCTGCTTTGAGCAAAGCCGTGATCGCCGCCGGGCCGGCCAGTTTCTCCCCCAACCAGGAGGCGGGTCCCTTTCCGGTGTTAGGAAGTTGGAATGCGACGAGCACCGCACTCACGATCTGGTTGAGTCCCACGGTTCCGCGCGGTGCGCAAGCCATCTTGCCCCTGGCGCTGTGGACGGCCGCGCACGGCTCGACCGGCCCCACCGCCAGCATGTATCCCTACCGCGACTTCATGTCGTGGTCGCCCGATGGTGCGCAACTCGCGCTGGCCGTGCCCGCGACACCCGATGCTAGTGGCAATTCCAGCACGCAACTGGTAGTAGCCAATGCCAGTGGCGGCAAACCAGAGGTGGTCAGCGCAGCCACCCAGACCGTCGGTGACCTGGCATGGTCCCCCGATGGTCACTACATCGCCTACGCCGCGAACAATACAGGAGCCGCGACTGCAGGTGCATCGGGCAGGCGCATCTGGTTGGTGACTCCCGATGGCGCTGAGCGCCGCCCCGTCACATTGGGTCCCGATGACGAGTTCCCCCAGTGGTCGCGCGATGGCAAGACTCTCGTGTACGTCCACCAGACAGCCAACGGTGCTGAGGTGTGGTCCGTGGCGCCCGCAGGCAAAGACGGGCTGCACCGGGTGATCGCCGGCCTCGTGGGGCTGCACGACCTGGCTCGCCAGTTCTTTGGCGCCTCTGGGCTCATCAGCTATCGGGGCATCTTCGCCTGGTCAGCTGCTGCCCCCGCGCAGTAGGCGGTGCGACGAGACGCCACCCCCGACACCCGCCTAGGGCGTATACTGCTGCGCGGAAGGGCCGTGCCCTTCCGGTGCACGTGCTCATACGGCCATCAATGCCGCCCGCACATGCACGCTTATCGGGAATAGGATAGGCGTTGGACGGCGGTTCACGCCGGGGCGTTCGCGTTGCGCGCGTAGCACGCAGCGTGTTCGCCCGGGCGGCACTCGTCTGCTCGAACCAGGCGCCCATGGGGTCCCGTGGGACCGTAGCCTGCGTGTCCCGGAGGTAACAGGTCGGGGAGTCCTCCCCCGCGTGCCGGCCGGATGCGCCGGCCACGGTCGCCTCGATGGCCAGGGAGGTGACACGCGATGCCTTACCTCAGCGAACTGCTCAATGCGCCAGTGGTCGACACGTATCACGAGCGCATCGGCAAGGTGATCGATGTGATCGCCACGCCCACCAGCCCGTACCCTACGGTGAGTGGGATCACCGTGAGCTCGGGTCGGGCAACCTGGCGCGTCCCCTGGGGTGACATTTCCCAACTCGATGGAAAGACCACCGTCCTCACCGTCGGCCGCAGCAGGCTTACCGTTGACCACCTACCCCTCCCAGAACACGACCTGAGGCTGGTCCACGACGTGCTCGACAAGCAGATCGTTGATGTAGATGGGCTGCGGCTGGTGCGCGCCAACGACCTCCAGCTCACCAACCACTACGGCCATCTGCACGTGATGGGGATTGACGTGTCCGGTAAGGCACTCATCCGTCGCTTGGGTATGGGCGCACTTGCGCAACGCGTGGCCAGCCGCCTTCCCGACACCATGATCAGTTGGGACGACGTCGAGTCGGTCACCTCCGGCACCTCGGCTATCCGCTTGCGCGTGCCAGGGCGGTCCCTGGCCACCGTCCACCCGGCCGATCTGGCCGCCGTTGTGGACCAAATGCCCGTAGCTGAGGGGAGCGCGCTCATGGAAGCGCTGGACCCCGAAACAGCAGCAGACACCTTGGAAGAAGTGACGCCGGAGCGGCAGGTGTCGCTGTTGCAAGGCATGGAAAGCGGTAAGGCTGCCGACATCCTGGAGGCTATGGGGCCCGACGACGCTGCCGACGTGCTGGGCGATATGGCCGGCGCCAAAGCCGAAGAACTGTTAAACCTCATGGAAGCTCCCGAAGCGCAGGAAGTGCAAGAGCTCCTCGGGTATCAAGAAGATTCCGCGGGGGGTATCATGACCACCGATTACCTCGCGGTAGCGGTAGACCTCACCGCGCAAGCCACCATCGACGAGTTGCGTGCGACCAAGCGCATCGTCGAGATGGCCTACTATGTGTACGTGGTGGACGACCACGTCTCCGAGCAGCTCGTGGGCGTGGTGTCGCTACACGCTTTGATTATGGCCGACCCTGCTGCGCCGCTACGCAATGTGATGACCGCCAACCCCATCACGGTCAATGTCAACGACCACCAAAACGATGTTGCGCGCGTGATCGCTCGTTACAACCTGCTCAGCGTACCAGTGGTCGACAACGCGAACCGGCTCCAAGGCGTGGTCACCGTCGATGATGCCATCGACATCCTATTGCCCACCGCCTGGAAGAAGCGCTTGCCGCGCGTGTTTGGCCACGTGCCCGCTTCCACGCCACGGTGAGAAGAGACGGATCCCTCCCCCGGCGCGGCCGGTGGTGGGGCCCGTATTCAGTCCCCCACCACCGTCACGCTCACATTGCCTGCCGACGTGCCGGTGACGGTGGGGTCATACATCAACTGCGCTTGCGCTGGCGGTGCCGCAAACGTGCCGGCGGTTGTGGCGCGGGCAAAATACGTGTACGTGTGGCTCACTGGATCGAAGTTTGTCACGCTGAACATGACCGATGAGTCGGTGATGTCCACATGGTCAAAGGGCGGATTCTGCGTGTTGTTAGTGGTGGATTGGGACGTGGCCAGCGTGGGATCGATAGGCTCGAAGCCAGCTGGCAGCCAGTCCACGATGGTGAGGTAGTTTTGTGGCGCAGCGGAGGTCACTGTTAGCCCCACCTGCACCACCGTGCCCAGCGGCACCGTAGCTGGCAGCGGCGCACCAGAGAGCAGGCGGTAGGTGCGCTGCACCTTGAGATCCCCATTACTGGCCGAGCCGGAAGCCGTGCGGTAATTCAGTGCCGCCGACCAGAATAGCGGTGTATCGCCGGTGCTGCTCACGGTGAGCACGTTGTGCGCAGCCACCTGGTCGACCGGCACCGTGATATCAACGGGGAGGGCGGTGCTGGTGCCGGTAACTACCTGCACATCGCTGAGCACCTGGCCGTTCCAGGCCACCGTGTAGTGCTGGTTGGCCTGGAAATCACCGTGCACGTCAAGGAACCGCAACAGCGCCACCGCCGCCACCGAGCTGTCGTGCGTTGAGGTCCAGCCCCGGCCCACCCGTGCCGCTAGCAGATAGCTCGCGGCCTTCAGGGCCAGTGGGTCGGCCGGCGCGATGAGCGCGTAGGCCGACAGCACAGCAGCGGTGGTGTACACCACTGAGCCGCGCAGCGGTGGCAGGTCGGTGATCGTCTCTTGCCACGAAGCGCTGTTGGCCGTCTGGATGGACACCGCCGCTAGCTTGTTCATCACCTGGACAGCACTGGCATGGTCGCCAGATAGCTCGAGCGCTTGCGCCAGATACGCATAGCCGTAGTAGGCCATCGCAGGCAGTTGCTGCAGCAAACTCTGTACCAGCGGTGTGCTGGAGGCAACTGGCTTACCGGCGACGGTCAGTGCATAAAGAAGATAAGCTTTGGTGGCCAGACCAACCGATGCATCACTCAAGCCACTTTGCACCTTGGCGATGCCGCCATCCAGTGTGCCCTGGTCCACGGGGTAGCCGAGCCGCTTGGCCTCTGCCAACCCCACGACGACGTATGCCGTCATGTACGGGTCGGTCTGGTCGTACGACCACCAGTTCCAGCCCCCGTCTGCGTGTCGCAGCGACACGATGTGCGCGATCGACAGATTGGCCTGCTGGGTGAAATCGGCGGGGAACTGCTGATCGGGCTGAGGCACACCAGCTTTGGCGTACAGGGAGCGTTCCAGCATGGCGGGCAACAACCGGCTGACCGTGGTTTCGGTGTCATCGGAAGAAACGCCGTACAAGTAGCTCGCACCGAGTTGCGCGCCAGCCAGCACGCTGGGTGTGATGGCAATGTGAGCGGTGGCCGATTGCGCCAGTGCCGTCGCTGGCAGGTCAAAGGTCTGCGTAGTAGTGCTGCTGCGCAGGTCGCCGGCGTGAGCGATGCTGGCGGGCACGCCACCCGGCAGCACGGGCACGTCGAGTTGCACACCGTCAGTGAGTGATCCGGCGGCCGCCTGGAAGGTAAGGCTGGCCGTTCCTGGTGTCCCAGCGGTGGCTTGCCAGGTCACGGGAGCGCTACTGTGGGCGGCTACATGCACGGTTTGCGGTTGTGCCTGGCCCAGCGTCAAGCCAGTAGCGCGGGCCGTGACACTGGCATCGAGCGCCGTAGCCGTGTCATTGGCTACCAGCGCGGTGATGGTCGATTTGTCGCCGGTGGTGAAGAAGCGCGGCAATTGCGGGCGCAGGTGCATCGGCTTGGTGCTCAGGATGTTGGCCAGCACATAGCCTACCTGTGTGCTGGACGTTATCCCGATCACCGTAATGCGCCAGGTGGTGATGCTATCAGGCAGGGTGACGTTAATGGTCGCGTTGCCATCGGCGCCAGTGTGTACGTTCGGGTTCCAATAGGAGGTATCCGGGAAGTCGGTGCGCAGCGCAGCCGCGCCACCGCCGCCCCCACCGCCGCGTCCACCCGTCCCCTGTTTGCCAGGATAGGCGCTGATAGACGCTGAGGTGAGCAGGTCGTCTGGCTGCGGACCGTAAAACCCCCACTTGATGGTGGCTGGCGTGTCCTGGGCGAGCGCGTAGATTGCCTCATCGACGACACCGAGTGTGAACGACCCTGCCACTGGCTTGCCTTGCGCATCGGCAGCGTGCAGGGTGAGCGCCATCGTGTCACCTGGCCCGTACTGCGTCTTGTCGCTGCTCAGCGACAGCGTGAGGTAGCGCTGTACCGCCGGCACGCGCACCGATACCGTGCCGGTGTATACCTGGTTGCTGGCCTGGATG
>JANWJO010000097.1 GCA_025449435.1 Chloroflexota bacterium
ACCAACATAGCCTTCCAACTGGCCGACCAGTGGAACGAGGCCAGCCGGGTCAGGCGCCAACGTGGCGAACGGATCAGAGTGCCTCCCGTCCATCAGCGAGACGTTCGCCGGAAAATAGCGCAATTGCGTGATCCCCTTGACGGCAGGTTGGCGGAGGCCATCTGGCAGCGCCGCGGCGAGCGCTTCGAGGAAGCGCTCCTGTGCAGCATCACCATCGTGCACGGTAGTGGATGGGGCCGCATCCCACAGTTGCAGGATGCGCCACGCCCAAGGGCCCGGCAGCGGCTCCTGCAGGCCCGCATAGTAATTGACGGCAACGGCAGCCAACGTCCTCGTGGCGAACGGCGCGAACCGATCGAGCACTTGCCTCAGCTGCACAGCCGAAAGCGCACCACCCAAGGCACCGCTGAAAACGAAGGCGGCGAAAGCAGCGATGCGTCGCTGCCACAGTGGCACGAGCGCCTGTGAATGCAGCAGATAGCCGGCTTCGAGGAGCACGGACTCGAGGTCTTGATTGTCGACAAGGACACGACGTTCCAGGCCGCCGAAGTACATGACGGCCAACGGCGTCGGAGCAGAAGCGGCTCGTCCGGCCGCCATCCAGCTGAGGTACGCCGCTCGTTGCGGCGCCGACAAGCTGCTAAAGCGGGCGATAAGTCGACGTTGTGATGGGGCTGGCTCAGTCGCCCCTCCTCCGTCACCGATTAGGATGCAAGAGGGCTCTTCGACTGATCGGACCTGGCTGTCGCACACATAGGCCAGCGGGCTGACTAAGGCAAACTCGCCAACAAAACACGTTTCACCGTCACCCACCCAGCGCAGGACCGGTCCTGTTGAGCAAGTAGACTTATTGGCTATATCACTGGGCCACGTTGTCCCGCGAGCGATAGCCACCGTGAGAACCCTCCTGGACCAAGAGGTAACCGCCGAATGAGCGCTGTGCGCCACGACACACGAGCGGCGTGAGCGCTATACTCCCGCCGTCGTCTGTGGCACTTGTCTCGCAGGCAAAGTGTACCGCTCAGCCCAGTCGCTGGGTGGCAACGCGGGAGATTGGAGCACCTCGAGTGGCAGCACCATCCAACACCTCGTCGCCGAAAATCGTCGTGGCTCACGGTGGTTGGGGCAGGCAGAATTGGGACGTCATTGAGCAGGCGCTCAAAGAGGTCGGCGGAGAACTCCACCTGCGCAACTGGCAAACAGAGGACGAATTCGTGGCGGCCGCCCACGACGCTATCGGCCTGGTACAGGGTGGGCCGGTACGCTTGACAAGTGCGGTCATGGATCGCTTGCCCAACTTGCAGTTCGTGGCGGCTCAGGGCATTGGCGTCGACTTTACGGATATTCCGGATGCCACTAAGCACGGCATCGTCATTATCAACCTGCCAGGCGTCATCCACCGGGAAGTAGCAGCACATACCTGGTCGCTCATTCTGGCGCTGGTCCGCCATGTCGGTGCGTACCACCAGGGCATGCGTGACAATACGCGCTACCAACCTGCCTTTGTCCACCACTTGTACGGCGAGACCATTGGCATAGTGAGCTACGGCAATATCGGCAAGCTCATTGCCCGCCAGGCCAAGGGCTTTGAAATGCGGGTCATCGCCTTCGACCCGTTCGTCACCAAGGAACAGATGGCCAAAGACGGTGTCGAGCACGTGTCGCTGAATCAGTTATTCCGCGAGTCGGACATTGTCAGTTGCCACGTGCCGCTCAATGCCGAGACGTACCACCTCATCGGCGAAGAACAGTTCAGGCTCATGAAACGGCACGCGTACTTCGTAAATAACGGTCGCGGTAAAGTGGTCGACGAGCCCGCGCTCATTCGGGCACTCCAGGAAGGCTGGGTGGCCGCTGCAGCGCTCGACGTCCTGGAGCAGGAACCACCGGACCGCTCCAACCCCCTGCTCACTATGGCCAATGTGGTGCTGACGCCCCACGTCGCGTCGGTCTCCAACCATGCCAATGTCGAGCGCCGGAAACAACTGGCGGTCGAACTCGCCCTGAGCGTGAGCGGCCACTGGCCACGCTTTGGCCTGGTCAACAAAGATGTGAAGCCAAAGGTTCCGCTGACACCGGCGCCAGCGTGATCAGGTAAGGGAGCGTCATCGCATACACAAGGGCGATCTGGGCTGGCACCTAGTGCGTCTCTTGTATACTCTCGCATGCAGCCAGGCTGGCGAATTCGGGGCACTGGTGTGGCCGGAAGGACGCGTAGTTGCACCTTGCGTTTTTGGGGACTGGCAGTATCGCAGAACGGCACCTCGATGCCATCCAGCGGACGAGCGATCTGGAAGTTGTCTGGTTGGTAAGCCGGTCGGCCGGACATGCAGAAGGCTTGGCACTCAAAAAGCACATTCCTCGCTGGTCTACCAACGTCAACGATGTGTTGCGCGACGCGAACGTAGATGCTGTCGTCATCGCCTATCCCACCTTCCTGCACGAGGAACTGGCGCTGGCGGCGTTCGCGGCTGGCAAACACGTCGTGTGCGAGAAGCCGCTGTCCGATTCCGGTGCATCGGCCGAACGCATCGCCCACGCTGCCAGGGTGGCTGGCAAGCTCCTGTTGGTCGCACAGTTGCGCCGATTCTGGCCACCCTATGACCAACTCCACCACTTCGCCCGGTCCGGCGATGCGGGATCATTGGTACGTGCTACGATCGACTTTCAAGCTGAGTGGGATTGGTCTCAACGAGGATGGCGTGTCGAGCATCCTGGTGGGTATCTGCTCGACATGCATGTCCACGAGATCGACTTGCTGTTGTGGTTCTTCGGGACGAGCCCCGTGTCGGTGTGGGCAACGGGAGAAAATCGGGCGGAGCGCGAGGGCCAGGTGGTGATACAGTTTCCAACCGGCTACGCGGTGCTCAGCTATTGCGGTAGGGCGTCTGGCAGGACATATCCGGCTGGAAGCCTAGCCACCTACCAGTTGATATGCACGCAGGGCCGGGCCGAAGCCAGCGTGACTGGCGAGGTGCACCTCGAGGAATGGGTCGCAGGCGTACGGCACATGGATACTCGGTCCCCGGTAGGGGACGTGGTGCGCAGCAGTTGGGACGGCATGTGGGGTGCGTTCTCACGAGCGCTGCACGGGGCCGCACCGCCGCCCGTTGATCCAGAGGAAGCCGTTGCCAACGTGCGGGTGGCCTGCGCGGCGCTAGCGTCGATGATGTCAGCGCAGCCTATCGCGCTTGCGCGCGGCGCATAGAAAGCTCACAGCAGCGTTGACTTGCGTTGGGTTTGCATTCGGCCGGAAGCTGCGAACCTACTGTGTGGCATGTCACCTTGTGGTGCGGAGATGTGGAGCCAATGCCTGAGCAGGCCCTTGTCATGGTTGAGGTGCAGCATGAGCATCGCTATATCTTTCGAGCCCCGGCCCTGGCCGATGTATCTGGTGCTGCAAGTCTGCTAGAAACGCTGGACCGCTTTGGTCTGCCAACCGCCATACAGCAACGCGAGATCCAGGGCGCTGGCATCCTTGCAGGCGGCAGATTGCACCTCCATACCTGCCCGACAATGGAGCAAGGCCGCCGTTCGATTGCTTTGGCACGACGACTGTTCCGGCAGCGCACGAACGAAGTAACGCTCCGGGCTGCGGCCGTGCCGGTCCAAACGGAAGAATTGCTCGAACGCTTCGGGTCGCTGTTCGCCGAAGCGCAGCAGGTGCTGGAAGGCACATCGTCTGCCACCAGCGGAACGGCTGCCACGAGCTATTCCAGCGAACTGCGCTGGTGTGATGCATGCCATCAGGTGCCAGCCAGCGTACACAACTCGGGGCAGTGGATCTGCCGGGGGTGTCAGTTCCGGCGTGCCGAGACGCTGGCATCACATACCCGCTTGTCGCTTGCTCCGTATCGCGTCAGTTTGTCCGACGCCAGTGAGGGTGAACTGCAGACGAGGCCGGTGTGGGAACGATTCTTGCGCTGGGCTCGTGATCGGGGACTTGCCCGGACGGGCGACCCGGCGGCAGATATCGGCACGATCCATGGGTGGCGGGCACCATCGCTACGCGATGTGGCCGACCAGCGGGGCTGGGTAGCGCTTATCACCGCCGAGATTGCCGGCCTATCGCTCCTATGGCCATCGTTTACCGACTCCCAGCTGGCCCTGCGGACCTCTGGCCAGGTCAACAAGCTGCTGGACGATGTGTGTTTCGATGCTGTTGAAAGCGCTTGCCGCTCTGCAAACGGAAATGTGCTCCGAGCCGAGTTCCTGTCGCTGGGCGGCGACCGCGTGCTCGTCCTCGTGCCTGCCGACGTAGCGCCAGCAATTGCCCAACGCATTGCCCAACATGTAGAAGGTGGTTCCCAGTCTGCTACCGAGGGCCGCCGCTTAACGCTGCGCGCGGGCATCGGGATGACCCCACGCAACGTGCCGTTGGGCGTTGCCATCGACCTGGCTTCCGACGCACTCGTTGAAGCAAAGCGGACTGCCTTGAACAGCGGCGCCCGGCGCGCCACCATCGGGTGGGCAGCGTTTGGCTCGAGTCAGGCCAATGCTGTATCGATTGACCAACTAGAACAAGCGTTGCAGCATGCGCGCCAATTACGACGCGCCGGCCTGGATCAGAGGCTGTTGGACGATCTGGTGCGCGATGACGCGACCGACGGTTTCGCCCACATGGCACGCTCGACCACGAAGTTCACCGATCTTCAGCGACGTGCCGTGGCAGCGACACTGCGCGATCTGGGAGCGTTCGACAACCGGCCCGCTCTCCGCGGTGTAATGCAGCGTGGGCTCAGCGCCGCTATGGCTCTGCTGCCATTTTGCGCTGGCATTCCCACGCTGGGACGTGCGCCGCTCAGCCGGCCGAATGGCGTGAGCGGCGCTCACCCGTTGGGAGACACGGACTAATGCCTAACGCATACCTTGATGTGCGCTACTCCGTCCAATCGACCGGGACTTGGCTGGCGACTGGCCACGCTGAGCCCGCCCTTCAGCCCTCAACCCTCAAAGGTGCCATACGCCAGGAGGCAGCCCGCTGGTGGCTGACCAGCTCGGGCAAGACTTGCCAATCTGAAGGTGACCCATCGTGCCCCGTATGCCTGCTGTTTGGGGGTGCTGGCTTGGAAGGTGGTCTTCGCTGGACCTCGCTGATCAGTGCGAGCGAACGTGAGCCTGTACCCCTCGCACGCACGCAACGTACACGATTGCACGTTGATCGGGCCCGCCGAACCAGCAGGTTGCACGCTGCGTCGTCGGTCGAGGTGGCTGCAGGGGAGTTTCGCTGGTCGGGGCAGGTCTGCGGTTGGCTCCCACGAGTAGATGCCAATCCCCGTGCGTTGCTCCTGTCAGCGCTGCTCTCAGTCCGCCACGTTGGCGCCGGCGCCGCTCTCGGTGCTGGGGGCATCCGGCTCGCTATTGAGCAAGCAACATTCGGTGGCGAGGCGATAGATGTTGATGCGGTGCTCGGTGCACTCCTTCCTGAGGTAACGGTATGACGCAGTGGAGAACGCTCATCGTGAGGACAGTGGCACCACTGGCGCTTGCTGCAACGCGAGCCGTTGGCTATCGCCACGAGACGATGACGCACATTCCAGGCTCGACCGTACGCGGCGCGCTGGCTGCTCGCTACCTGCAAAGCGGCGAGCCTGAGGGCGATACCATGACGAGGCTGTTCGACGCGATGCGCTGTGCTCCCTTGCACTCTACCGGCGATTCACACGCCCGACCCTTCACCCTGCCACTGTCGACGCGCACATGCGGCCTGCAACCGGGGCTGCGCTCCAGCGGTGGGCACGGGATGGTTGACACTCTGATCCTAGCCGCGGTCGACCAACTCGCCCAGCGGGCAGGTGCTGAGGAGACTCCTGTGTTGCCTCCACGCACGGCCAGCCGGACGTGTCCGAAGTGCCAGGCCGAACGTCGCCCCAGACGGCCACTCCAGCCGGTCAGTGGCACCGCAATCTGGACCGAGGCCGGTGCCTTGATTCCTCCAGCGCGCGAAGAGGAACACATCGAGCGCTCGATCGATGGGGCAACGCGTGCTTCGCAGGGAACCCTTCACGTACATCGCGCCCTCGCGACCAACCAGCGTTTTGCAGCGCGTGTGGCTTTTGATTCGGACGATGCGTTGGCCATCGTGACGGGTCAACTTGCCCCTGCAGGCTCGCTCTTGTGGGCAGGGTCCGGACGCTCGCGCGGTTACGGCGGCCTTGAAGTTGAACAGTGGGAGCACGTGGCGCCTGGTGACTCCGTTGGCCATCGCCAGTCGGCGCTGCAGACTGCACTAGAAGCGACTTGTTCGCGCAGGAGTTTGCCTGCTCCTGAGCGGCGCTACGCCGCAATCACCGTGCAGAGCCACACAATTTCTCGAGATGCATTCGGACGGTTTTGTACGTCAATGACGCCGTCCCTCCTCGCCAGTTGGTTGGGGCTCGACCAGACCCTCTTTGAAGTCGTCCAGCAGTATGGCGCGGTGGCGCCTATCGAGGGTTGGAACGCAGCGCTCGGTGTACCGAAAGGTGATGCCCTCGCCATTGGTGCCGGCAGTACCTGCTTGCTGACGTTCTCACCGGAGCACCTGGACCTAGTGTTGCCGGCGTTGGAGCGCGCCGAGGTCGCAGGCATTGGCGAACGTCGGGGTGAGGGGTTTGGCATCGTGTCCGTATGTGACCCCGTCCATTGGCAGTTGAACGAATTGGAACTGGAGTGATCGAGCCATGACGGCCACGGTAACACCTGGCGCACAGGCCCTAGCGCACCGTCGGTGGCTCGCCGACCAGTCCGACTGGATTGCGGCGCACATGCCGGTGGCAGATCTTGCTCGCCGTGCGCGCCGCGCGTACATTGACCGGCAAGCGATCCGTAACCTTGCCCGCGCTGCGCAAACGGCGCACTCGGTCGTCGAACTCAGCGACTATGTGCGGTTGCGTACTGGACGCTCAGGGCTGTGGCGGCGCGACGGCTTTGGCGTGGCGCTGCTCAACGAGCTCGAGCGTCTGCGTTCGCGCACCACGCCGGAACAGGGCGACGCGTTGGTGAATCACCTGGACCTGTGCCGGTTGTTCGTCGAACAGTTAGCGGTTGCCTACGCCTTTACGATCGCGGTCGATGTGTCGGCACCACGAACACCCACTCCCAATGCACGCCCGGCCGCGAGTGCTGCGTCTACAGTTCCTAACTCTCCTCGCCCGGTAGGGACTGCTGCAAGCCCCAATCAACCCAACCGAGCGAGAGCTCAAGAGCCGGCTGCGCGCTCCAGGCGCGCAACGAACGTAGCGCCTGTTCCTGAGCTAGAGGGCGTCGAGACATCCGTCGAGGTAGGCGTCCAGGAGAGTGGTGCACCAAACCTCGGTACCAGCGATTTTGACGAGCAGCTGGTGGCTGCACCCGAGGTTATGGCGCTTGAGGAGGTTTCCCCCATGCCAGGTGAAGTAGAAGCCGCTGCCGACGTGCCGCCTGGTGACCAGCAGTCGGGTGAAGCCCCGGTGGAAGAATAGTCAACTATGACGAGTGTAGCCGAACTTCCTCTCTTGCAGGCAAAGCTGTATGCTCGCTGTACCCAAATTGTCAGTGATCTCGTGCGCCCAGTGAACACCAGCCAGATACTCGGCTTGGCCCTTGCCGTGCAGTTACACCCCGGGTTGGCCACGGCGCTCAGCTATGCAACCAGCAAGCAGAACCAATCGGAGCGCATGGGATACCGGTCGGAACAGCACTTTTGGCAGCAGGTGGCTTCCCTGGTCCTGGAACTCGCCGCGGACGTTCAGGGGTTATCGAGTGGCGAGTCCCACCGGCAGCGCGTGGGCAACAAGCTGGCTGTCGACTGCGCTCGTCACTTGATGGCCGGCAACACCATGCGTGCAGGCATGTTTGAAGACGCGGCGCACAGCACAGCGCGGCGAGATGGTGCGCGTTCTGACCGCCGGCCGCTAGCAGGAGTTCACCCGTGACCACGACGACTGATCGTTCCTTCTTACGCTTGCAGAACCGCTGGACATTTGGCGGCGTGCTGCAGTTCGACGCACCGTGGCACATCGGGGCGACCGATCAAGGAAGCATCGCCGTGGATCGCGCTGTAGTCCGCAATGCCGGGGGTGCACCCTACGTTCCAGCGAGCACGTTGAAGGGAGTGCTGCGGGCCACGGTAGATCGACTGGGCCCCACAGCTGGGGCAAGTCGCAATGTGCACTGCTGTTGCCTCAGTGACAGTGAACTGACGTGCCCATCGGCGGCAGGCTCGCCGGCGCGCGAAGCCGTCGAAAAGGCGCTTGCCGGCTTTGACGGCAGTGAGCGCGAGCGCAACAGCCAGCTCCTTTCATTACTCGAAGAACGGCTGTGTGCAACCTGCCGGCTATTTGGCTCACCCTGGCTCGCTGGCCGGGTTTACCTGGCCGACGGTGCTGTGATCACACCAGACTACGTGCCCTCGGAAGTTCGAGACACAGCCGGTGTCGATCGTGATAGCGGTACGCTCCGCGAGCAGTCGCGGGTAAGTGGTGAGGTGGTGCCGGCAGCGACAGCAATTGCATTCCACATGGACTGCGAAAACCTCGACGCGCTGGACCAAGCGCTTCTGGCGCTTGCGCTGGCCGAGGCCAGCCACGGGCGGGTTCGCCTGGGCGGTAGCACCGCCCGCGGGCTGGGAAGCTGCCGGTTGCTGCTGGACCGCGTGGAGTCTATTGACTTCGATGCTGCACACCGAACACAAGTACTTGCCTATGTGCGCGATGGGACGATGACGAGCCGGTCGCCAGAGACCTGGCTAGCGTCTTCCATCGAGTGGCTGTTGACAGATGAGGAAGTGGGCGAGTCTGGTGCATAGACAACTCCTTAACGCGTGTCGCCTGCACGTGCAACTGCAAACGGACTCGCCGCTGTTGGTACGCGCTGCGGTGGAATCACTCGCCGGTCCCGAGGTGGGCCCTGTCACCACGTTACGCGATGGACTCGACCAGCCGTTTCTACCCGGCAGCACGTTGCGGGGGGCACTGCGCAGCAGGGCCGAACGCATTGCCCGGACACTGCGCACGGACAGTGCGTGCAATCCGGTCGAAGATCGTGGTCCCCAGCGCTCGTGTAGTCGCAGGCTCGAAGAGCGCGAGCCCCAGCGTGGCGAGCGTACGGCAGCGCCAAACACTCCGGCGACAGTCTATCGGGACTCTTGCGCCACGTGCAAGATGTTTGGCAATACTAGCCTGGCAGGCAGGATCGCCGTCTCCGACGGCTATTTACCAGTTGGTGTCCAGCCAGCCATGGTGCGGCGCGACGGTGTGGGTATAGACCGATTCAGCGGCAGCGCGAGTCTTCGATCGCACTATGAATTTGAGGCAGTCGCGAGCGGAACGTTCTCGTTCGAGGTGTCCATGAGCAACTTTGAGCTGTGGCAACTCGGCCTTTTGTTGCTCAGCACGCGCGACCTGGTTGATGGGCATGTGCCTCTTGGTTCGGGCAAGGCGCGGGGGCTGGGCCGGGTGAGCGGTAGGATCAGCAGCGTTGTGCTCTCCGAGGTGCGTTCTACACAGCCGGGTAGCGCTGATTCCACGATTCATGGCCTGGGATCGCTCACAACTGACTGGCGCGCCTACGGTTTACAGCAGACGGACTCCATGCGCGTCGACTTGCCGGTGGCACCCCAGCCAGATGGCATTTGGAGCACTACGACGCTCAGCGGACACGACCTCCCTATGGACCTATTGACCGAGCGCGTGGTGAGCTATCTGGAGCAGCAGTACCGCCCGTCCCCGTGGCTGACGCGCGAAGCGGAAGGTGACAGAGCGGATGCCTCGCGCACACGCCATTCAGACAGCTGACCTCGCCATTGACACCGTCCTGACAGCGATCCAAGGACAGGTGGAGTATCTGTACGTGGAGACGGCAAGCACATCCCGCTGGTCTACGTTCGCCCCAAGCAGTGTCCCGGCTGTGTTCAAGTGCTTTCGCGCCTTCGGTCCCCGCTGCGACGTCCAGTGCTGGCAGGAAAATAACCAGCTCCGCGTGACCGTAGTTCACGATGGGCCACGACTTCCCCTTCCTGCCACGGAAACGATCGACCTGGCGGAGTTCGACAGCGAAGAGGTGACGTTTGTCCTGTGGGGCGAGCGGAGCAGCACCGACACCGCTTGGCGCGAGCCGGGGTTCCAGCGATGCTGGGAGTATCCAATTGCTGGCGCTCCGTCACGAGTGGGTGTGCGAGCCATTGAATACCGGGACAGGGACACCAGCGAACTCCAATTCGTGCGCTACGTCTCGCTGGCGCCGATGGGAGAACGAGCATGAACCCGTACACGTTCGTGTCATTGGGTGGCCCACCAGAACGGCGCAAGCCGGCTGGCAACGGCGATTTTTCTGGCACCACCGGTCGGTTGATGTGTACCTTGCTCGCCAGATCACCTATTTTTGTAGCCCAGCAGGCGTTCAGTCATGACGGCGACGCACCTGCCGAGTCTGGTCACCAGTCAATCGACTTTCCCGTGCTCCCTGATGGACGTCCGGTGTTGTGGGGAACGTCATTGCGGGGAGCTCTCCGTGCCGTGTGCGAGGCAGCCTCGGCATCCTGCCTGTCCGTGTTTGATGGTGTCTACGAACGTGGAGCGGTAGACGACCGCGAGTTGCTCGGGCACGAATACCAACGCTGCGCCAGTCTCGACTCGTTGTGCCCCTCCTGCAGGTTGTTCGGAACCTTGGGACTATTTCGTACAGGCTACGCCGGCAACGTGCTAGTGAGCGACGCCGTCTACACGGGCGACGGTGCGAAGCCAGAAGCACGCATCTCGCTCGCCGCTCTGCATGCACCCAAGGTGCACCACGCCGCCTTCTATCGCACAGAAACGCCAGCGCTTGCTGGGAGGAAGTTCTACTACCACCATACCAAGGCGCCAACCTCATCCATCGAGCGGTCACGTTTTAATCGCACCGTCCAGCCGCTACCTGCAGGCACAACGCTGCACTTCCGCCTATCGTTTACTAGTGTCGCTGCCGACGATCTTCTCTTGCTCCTGTACGCGCTGGTTCTGCGCCCCAACTTGGGACATAAGATCGGCATGGGCAAGCCAGTTGGGCTCGGCAGCGCCACGATAACGGTGCGATCTGCCACGGTGCAGTCAGCGCGAGACGCTGCCCTCGGAGCCGCAGGCGTCCGTCTCGACGGCGAACAATTAGAGCGGTGGCTGCTCACACAGGTTGCTGAATTCACGGCATCTCGGCCCACAGGCTCGTTGGAGCAACTTGAGGAAGTCCTAGCGCTCGATCCCGGCCGGCCGGTAGCGTATCCTTCGCCCGCATGGTTCCGGGACCATCCTATGGCGCCGCTCTCCACCGTACCCGACGTTGCGCCCATTGCGACCGGACCGGCCACACGCACGTTCGTTCCTCGCCAAGCTGTTCCGTCAGCTGAAGCTGCTACGCCGATGCGCCCGTGGAGGCGTCCGGACGCGGGCCCGACACGCACGCAGCCACCGTACCGCGATGCGCGACCAGCGGGCCAACCGCTGGAGCAGCGCGCGGCGCCGTCGCCTGGCGTCCGTCCAATGGAGTCAGGACGTGCTGCGCGTGATGAACAGCCTCGACAACCTGAGAACGCTGGCGCGCCCCAACCAGCCGAGACAGCGGAAGAGCGTTCCGCCCCTGCGACCCTGGCAGACCTGGTGAAGCGCTTTTCCCGCCAACCTGAAGCGCCGAAGGGCCAAGTTACATCGACGAAAGAGAGCCAGCGCGCGCGGGACGAGCAACGACGCCTCATGGACCGCTTGCGTCGCGACGGCTCTACTCAATAAGTTCGCCAAAAGGGAGGACTGTAGGTGGCGCATCCGTTGAAGATCACCCGCGTCAGTGTGTTTCAGTACAAGCAGCAAGTGACGGAACTCGGCGTCGACTACAACGGCTTCAACAGCGTGTATGAACCAGGGGCGCGCCGGGAATCGCGCGGCCATGTCCTCAAAATCGATACCGATGCGGGCATTTCGGGCGAGTATGCCGGTGGTGACGGCGCGTCTTATGCCCAATTGGCGATGTTTGCCCACTATTTATTGGGCAAGGACCCCCTCCAGCGGGAACTTATTTTCAATGATGTCAAGCGTGCACTGCGCAAACACGATCGCATGGCAATGGGTCCAGTCGACATCGTCCTCTGGGACATCGCAGGCAAGCTGCATCAAGCACCCGTGTTTCAACTCCTTGGTGGTTGGAAGACGAGTCTCCCAGCCTACGCCAGCACCTATCATGGCGATGAAAACGGGGGGTTGAGTTCGCCGGAGGCCTTTGCCGATTTCGCTGTGCAATGCCAGGCGATGGGTTACCCAGCGTACAAGATCCATGGATGGGGTCGCGGCCCCATTCAGCGAGAAATGGACACGGTCCTGGAAACCCGCAAGCGAGTAGGCGCCGGTATGGACCTGATGATCGACCCCGCCTGCGAGTATGACACGTTTGCAGACGCACTCAAGGTGGGCCGCACCTGTGACGAAGCGAGCTACTTCTGGTACGAAGATCCGTACAAAGACGGTGGTGTGTCGGGCTATGCGCACCGGAAGCTGCGTCAGCTCATCAAGACACCGATCCTAATCGGTGAACACACCCGTGGCTTTGAAGCGCACGTGGACCTCATGGTGCAGGAATCCACAGACTTCGTGCGCGCCGATCCCGATTACGATGGCGGTATTACCGGCGTCATGAAAATCGCCCACGCCGCCGAGGGGTTTGGCCTGGACGTCGAAATTCACGCGCCAGGTCCGCCCCACCGGCATTGCATGGCATCGATTCGTAACACGAACTACTATGAACTCGGGCTGCTCAATCCCAAGGTGCCGTCAGTTCGGCGGCCGGTATACCTGGGCGACTACTCCGATGCCTTCGACGCGGTCGACAGTCGCGGCCATGTATCAGTACCCACCGGACCCGGCCTTGGGGTGGCGATAGATTGGGATTTCGTCCGCCACAACCAGACGGGTGTCACCGTTTACGAGTGATGCGCATCAGGGCGTGCTCGCATGCGTGCCGTAGCCATTTGGGCGGCGTAGCGTATGGCGAGCACCATGCTGCGCTCATTAGCCACTCCCTTGCCCGCAATGGCAAATCCCGTCCCATGGTCGACCGATGTGCGCACAAACGGCAGGCCAAGCGTGATGTTGACGCCGCCATAAAAGTCATTCATCTTGATGGCGATGTGCCCCTGGTCGTGATACATGGCCACGACACAGTCGTACTTTCCCTGGCTTGCCTCCCAGAAAATAGTGTCGGGAGACGCTGGACCACTGACTACAACCCCTTGTTGAACGGCCTGCTCGATTGCAGGTGCGATGTGTCGGACGTCTTCGGTGCCAAACAACCCGTGTTCACCGGCGTGTGGATTCAACCCCGCGACAACTAACCGAGGCGCGTCGATGCCAAGCTGTACACACCCATCGTGCGCGATATGTATCGTTTCCAGGACTCGTTGCGGCGTAACGAGGGTACATGCCTCCGCGAGTGAAACATGTGTCGTCACATGGACGACGCGGAGTGTTTCGGTAGCCAGCATCATGGCAACCCGAGAACCAGCCATCTCCGCCAAGTACTCGGTGTGGCCCGTGAAGGCGAGGCCAGAAAGCGTGACCGCCTCTTTGTTCAACGGCGCGGTCACAATGCCATCCACGTATCCGGCTTGTGCCAGCCCAGCAGCGCGCCGCACATAGGCCAGGGCCGCAAGACCAGCGGAGGAAGAAAGCTTGCCCACTTCAACGCTGGACACATCCAGATTGTCATCGAGTACAACAATCTGATTCACAGAAGACCGGGCATCGTCAGGGGCACCAGCACGTCGCACGACCTGCCCGGTACCTGCGTAGCGGGTGGCCTTCGACAGTATTTCGACGCTACCTACCACAAGCGGACGGCACATTTTATACACTGCCGGGTCGCGCAAG
Organism: Chloroflexota bacterium; assembly: GCA_025449435.1. The sequence continues at coordinate 13,845 of JANWJO010000097.1, forward strand.
GCCTTGACGGTCACTTCGGCGCCTACGCCGGCGGGATCGCCCATCGTGATCGCCAGCACCGGCAATACTGAGGCTGTAGTCATAGCATCGCTCCTCGCAATCCCGTCAACTAGCCGAGCTGGGTGGTCGGTACTGATGTTCCTGCTGCTGCGGCCGCCTGCCGGATGCCATCGATAGCTGCGGGATTCTCCAGAGAACTCAGGTCTCCCAGAGTATCCGAACCCAGGAATGCGGCGCGCGCAACCCGGCGCATCACTTTGTTGCTGCGTGTCCTCGGTAGCTCGGTTACTACAAGCACAATACTCGGTACTAATGTGGCGCCCAAGCGCCTGCGTAAGAGCTGCGCAATCTCTTGCGGTAGGTGGCCAGTAGGTTCCTGAAACGAACGTGGCACGATGAGCAAAACCAGTTCCTCGCCTTTAAGGTCGTCTGGCGCGCCGATGGCTGCGGCCTCGGCCACATCGGCGTGCTCAACGGCCACAGTTTCTATTTCTGCGGGACCCACCCTCCTGCCAGCCACCTTGATCGTGTCATCTGAGCGCCCCACGATGTGCCACTGGCCTGCTTCGTCGATCCTGGCCCAATCACCGTGACGCCACACACCGGGAATATCCGTCCAGTAGGTCTCTTCATAGCGATGCCGGTCTTGCCAGAAGCCGTGTGTCATGCCAACCCAGGGCTGCCGCATGACCAACTCGCCGACTGCACCGAGAATGTCCTGGCCGCGCTCGTCGACCACCGCCGCATCCATGCCCGGTACGGGCCCAGCAAAGGAGCAGGGAGTTTGGGGCAATAGAGTACTGCTGCTGAGAATGCCGCCGGAGACCTCTGTTCCACCAGCGTAGTTGATGACGGGGAGTCGGGCCTTGCCGGCCACGTTGAACAGCCATAACCAGGGATCGTGATTCCACGGTTCGCCGGAGGATCCGAAGGCGCGTAACCGGCTCAAGTCGTGCGCATTAGGCCAGTGGTCACCTCTTTTGCTCAACACGCGCACGAGCGTGGGCGACACCCCGAGCACCGTGACTCGATAGCGTTCAGCCAGCGCCCACAGGCGATCCGGCTCCGGATAGTCGGGTGCGCCGTCGTATAGCACCACCGTGGCGCCGAGTGTGAGTCCGCCGGCGATCGCCCAAGGACCCATCATCCAACCGAGGTCGCTGTGCCATAACAGCGTGTCGCGTTCGCTGATATCGAAGCACATCGCCTGGTCGTGTGCCGCCTTGATTGGGAAGCCAGCGTGCACGTGTACCGTACCCTTTGGCTTGCCAGTGGTCCCTGACGTGTAGATCAGCATGTAGGGCTCGTCGGCAGCAGTCTTGCGCGTGGGGAATGGCATCACTGGAGAGGTGCTCAGCAGGTGGTGCCACTGTCGCACCAAGGGATGGTCCGGCAGCGGCAATTGTGTCTCGTCCTGAACGACTACCACGTGTTGCAGAGTCGGTACATGCTCGGCGGCGCTCAGCGCTGTGGCGAGTTGCGGCACGCGTTTGCCCCTGCGTTGAAAGCCTTCACTGGTGATGAGCATACGGGCAGTGCAGTCGTTGAGCCGGCTTGCCACGGCTGCCTCACCATACCCGGAGAAAATGGGAGTGAAGATCGCTGCGAGCTTGGCAAGGGCGAACATCGCGACCACGGCTTCGAGACACATAGGCATGAACAGACCCACGCGGTCGCCACGACCGATCCCTACGCGTTGGAGCGCCCATGCCATGCGGTCGGTAGTCACCAGGAGCTCGGCATAGGTCATTTGGCGGCACCGGCCATCCTCTCGCTCCTCGATGAGGGCTACTCGTGCCGAGTGAGCGCCTCGCGCCGGCCGATCGAGCGCGTTGTGTACATAGTTGTAAGACGACGCTGGAAACCAACTGGGCCAGGCGATGCCCGCTGACAGATCGAGCGTTTGGGTATATGGCGAGTAGAACTGCAGGTCCAGATGGCGAACGACAGCGTCCCAGTACCAGCCAATGTCGCTAACTGAACGCTCCTGAAAAGCTGCCAGTGTCGGAATGCCGTGCTCCTGCATGAACCGGTACACGTGACTGCCTGCGATGTCACGCGGTGAAGGAGTCCAGAGGAACGTATGCTGGCTCGCATCTGCAGACACTCGGCCATCGCTCGGATCGTCCACGGCGTCTGGTCTCTCCGCTCCGTTGCACTCACCGTTTTTCTTCTCCTACGGTACCGTACGGGTCGCCGCGAGCCTTACTTCACATAACGCTTCGCCAGTGGACTTGCGTGAATTCCAGTGCAACGTCTATGATCAGCGCGCAGGGCAAGTGGGCGCCATGTTCGCTGCTCCTGGCGCAGGAAGGATGAACGCATGTCCGGAGAACCGTTGGGCGTTGGCATTTTTGGCTGTGGCATGATTGCGATCGACCAGAATGGCTACGCGCCAGGCTTCGCGGCCCTCGGTGACCGGATGCGTTTTGTGGCCGCTTGCGACACTGACGAACGTCGCCTGGATGCCGCACAGCAACGCTTTGGCGTCCCCGAGCGTTACACGCGACTCGACGATATGCTGGAACACGCCAAGATTGATGTAGTCCTCAACCTCACGCCGATCCCCCTGCACGGCGCCACGACGCTGACTATCCTCGAAGCTGGCAAGCACGTCGTCACCGAGAAGCCAATTGCTACTTCGATGGACGACGCGGTCGCCATTCTCGAACTGTCCAAGAAGATGCAGAAGCTCGTCATCGCTGCGCCGCCGAACATGGTGCAGCCGACCCGGTTGCTCGCCAAGCGACTCGTCGATGAGGGCACTATCGGCAAGGTGGCTTTCGCCCGAGCGCGCGGCTCGCACGGCGGCCCGGCTAGCGGTAACTGGCCGAGTGACCCAACCTGGTTTTATCAGGAGGGGTCTGGACCACTCTTCGACATGGGCGTATACGCCATCCATGACGTGACCGGCATTTTGGGTCCAGCCAAACGTGTGGTGGCTATGTCCGGCATCACGGAGCCGGTGCGCACCGTACGCGGCGGTCCCTTCAAAGGCAAAAAGATCAACGTGACGGCCGACGACAACACGCTGCTGATGCTCGACTTTGGCGGTAGTACCTTTGCCCAGATCGATGGCACGTTCAACGTCAACGCGGCCAAGAGTCCGGCAGTCGAGATATTCGGCAGAGAGGGAAGTATCGTTATCTCCGGCCGGCAAGAGGGCCAGGAGACAATGGCGCCGTTGGAACTGTTCCGGCTGGACGCAGTTCCCGGTATCGACGGCTGGATCACCCCACGTTCGGGTGCCATCATCGCCGAACAGGAACGGCAACGGCGTCTCCGGCGCTCGGTCGTGCTCGAGCACTTGTTCGACTGTTTGGATGGCAAGACCAAGCCAATCCTCAGCGCAGAACACGCGGTGCACGCCCTAGAGAGCATGCTCAAGGCCACCGAATCGGCACGTTCCGGGCGCGTGCTGGATTTGCAAACGACGTTCTAGCTAACCTTTCTAGGTGGGGAAGAGAAGAAGTAACAGCAGGCGCCATCGTATGCTGAAGGCGATGGTGAAGTCATTCAGCATCCGGTGATGCAATACAACTGGCGGATAACGTGAATCGACGTGGACCAGCTCGGGCAAGTAGGCTCACCTTGCTGCTATGCGTCCTGCTGGCGGGCTGCGCGGCACCGTGGGAAAGCCTGCCTCGCTACGGGCAGTCGGCAGACATGTCGCTGGTCGATCAGGCGTACGACATTCTCATGAATGACTATGTCGGTCAGCCCGACCCAATGATGCTGGCCCTTGCGGCCGAAACCGGCATGTACAACGCCGTTGCTGCTGCCAACCCCACGAGTGCGACGACATTCCCGCATTACAGCTACTGGGGAGATGCGACGCAAATTCGCGCCGAGATCGGTCAGCAATTTAATCGCGTTGCCGGGACCTACTCGTCAGTGGATCAGCAGAAGCTCGCCTACGCCGCGATGGGCAGCATGGCTCAAAGCGTGAATGACTGCCATACCGAGTTTCTCACACCGGAGAACTACCAAGCGCAGCAGCAGCAACTCAGCGGGAGTGTGCAATTTGGCGGCATCGGTGCCTCGCTGCGCGACCGACCCGGGCAGTTGCCGCTTGTCGGGGTGGTATTCGACGACACACCGGCATCGAAAGCCGGCCTCCAAGCGGGAGATGCGATCGTCTCGGTCGACGGCAAAAGTGTGCAGGGACTCTCCGCCACAGCGGTCGTCAACCTCATTCGCGGGCCCATTGGGGCGGTCGTTCACTTGACCATCGAGCGCAGTGGCGTTGGCCTAAAGCAATTCGATATCACGCGCGAGGCAGTGACGCCACCTGCCATGAATGCCTCGACCTACCGTACCAACACCGGCACGGTGTATGGCTACATCCGCATCTTCGACTTTACGCCGGACCTGCCCAGTGAATTGCAGAACGTGCTGGGCCAGTTTGCCCAGCGCAACGTGACTGGCTGGGTCCTTGATCTGCGTGACAGTCCGGGCGGCACCGTCGATAGTTTTATCGGCGTGGGCAGCGAATTCATCGGTACTGGCCCGTTGGCGATCCTGCAGGCGCGCAACGGTTCAACGCAAACGGTCAATACCACCGGTGGTGCGACGTCGAGCCAGCATCACATGGTCGTCATCGTCAACGATAGCACGGCATCAGCAGCGGAAATGCTGGCCGCTGCGCTCCAAGAATCCAACCAAACGGCAGTGGTTGGTAGCCAGACGGCCGGCTGCGTCGCCGTTGGCAAGGTGACCAACCTATCCGATGGCTCCGCCCTCGAATATGCTGTCGATCGCGTGTACACGCCGGTGCAGCACCACTTGTTGAATGGTGTGGGCGTAACGCCCAATGTTGTGGTGCCCATGACATTGGACGACCTCGCTGCTGGCAAAGATCCGCAGTTAAGCGCCGCAGCTCAGGTACTCTTGCAGGGCCAGGTCACACCAGCGAGCCCTAGCTCCCAAGGGTGAAGCACGCCACCAACGACCATCCGGCGTGTTTGATGATTACACTTGAGCGCACGGGGGTTGAAGTTCTTAGTTGTCATCTACCGGTATGTGGGGGTTGTTATGCGTACATCATTGTGGACCTATCCGTGGGATGTGCTGGATGAAGGAGTGGATCAGGCGGTCGCTGCTATAGCGCACGGCGGTGGATTCAACGGGATCAGCCTGGCTGCGTCCTACCACGCCACCAAAGCACTGCTGCCGCATAATCCGAAGCGCAAGGTGTACTTCGGTGAGGATAGCGTCGTGTATTTCCGGACGCGGCCCGAGCGCTATGGCAAGCTGCGCCCACGCCCAAGCGCGTTGCTCGACGGAGCGGATCCATTTGCCCTTGTCGGTGACGCTTGCGAGCGGCGAGGTATCGACTTACACGCTTGGGTGATCTGCTGCCACGGTACGCCGCTCGGGTTGGCACACCCTGAGTTATCGTTGCAAAACGCCTTTGGCGACCGGTTGCTCCACTCTCTGTGTCCGAGTCAGCCCGACGTCCGGCGCTACGTGGTTGGCCTGATCAGCGACCTTGCGACGTTTTATCCCATTCGTTCGGCCGAGTTGGAAGCCTGCGAGTTCATGGACTTCCGCCACGGCTTCCATCACGAGAAGCTCCTTACGGGACTTACTGCGTTTGAGTCCTGGCTCATGAGCCTGTGCTTTTGCGAGGCGTGCGCAGCGCGGGCCAAGATGCAAGGTGTAGACCCCGAACCACTGCGGCGAGAAGTCGTGCGGCGTTTGGAAGTGGCATTCGGCCGTGATGCAGCGCCAGTGGAGGATAAGGCCGAAGCCGCCGGATGGCTGGCCGCCGACCCTGATTTCGCGGCCTATGCGCGGATGCGTGAACAGACCGTGCGATCGCTCGTCGGTGAGATTAAAGATGCCGTATCGCCGTCACGCAATGTGGCGCTGCTGTGCTTTGCCGACGTGAGCGGTGGCTGGCAGAGTGGCACCCGCCCAGAGCACC
>JANWJO010000098.1 GCA_025449435.1 Chloroflexota bacterium
ACTGCTTCGATATCAACCGTCAAAACAGCGGTTTTTTGGAAGGTCAGCTGAAACAAGCAGTGGCCACGAATGCGCACATTATCGCTGTAGAGACCTGGAACGAGTTCAGCGAGGGCACCGATATTGCCGACACGGTGCAGTATGGGCGGACGTACATCAATCTCACTAAGAAATACGCCGACATCTTCAAGGCGCGCAGTTAGCCCCGCCGCTATACGTCCTCCATTCACTGCGCGTGCTATCGTAACTCCGGCAATCAACGGTTGCCCTGGAGGCTCGTGGTAGGCACGGGCCGCGCACGAATGGTGGAGTCATGGCGGCGAAGACGTATCGCATTGGGCTAGCCGGCCTCAGTCACGGGCATATAGGTGCCCACATGCGCGCCTGGAAGGCGCTGCCGAACGCGCAGATCGTGGGCTACGCAGAAACGGATCCGGAGCTGCTGCACACGTATGCCAGCGACCTGTCTAGCGTGCAGCACTACGATACCGTTGAGCACCTGCTCGACCGGGCCAAGCCGGACGTTATTAGCATCTGCAACGACACGCTCGGCCACGCGTCGGTGGTGGAAGCTGCCGCGTCGCGAGGGATCCACAGCGTCATCGAAAAGCCGATGGCAGTAGTGCTTCGCGAGGGCGAGAAGATGTTGGTATCGGCCACCAAGCACGGCGTGCAAGTAGCCGTCAACTGGCCGACACACATCGGCCGGATGGGCTTGCTGCCTGCACTCCAACTCGTGCGGGACGGTGCTGTCGGCCGTTTGTATGAGGTACGCCATCGCGGTGGCAGCACTAAACCGATGCACAAGGAAGCCGATGCCTTCTTCCGCTGGCTATACCAGCCAACCATCAATGGCGGCGGCGCTTTTGCCGACTACTGTGGGTATGGCATCGACATGGCGGTGGCTGCCCTGGGTATGCCCTCCTCAGTGTTCTGTATCGCCGGGCGCTACGTCCGCGAAGACATCCTGGGTGACGATAACGCGCGTATGATCTTGCAGTATCCCCGAGCATTGGCCATGGTGGAAGCAACCTGGACGCAGGTAGGCATTCCCCACGGGGCAACCGCCTTTTATGGCGACACGGGTACCATCGAGTTGCGGCCCGAAGGCATCTGGCTGGCGACTTCCGCCAACGAGCGAGGCAAGATTGTCGAGAACTTGCCGCAACACGGCCTAGGCGCGTCGCTGATGGAGCACCTGCTGACCCAACTGGACAAAGGCGAACCGGTGAACGAACTCATGGGAGTCCGCCGTGGCCGGGACATCGCCGAAGTGTACGAAGCCGGTATGCGTTCGGTGCATGGCGGCCGCAGCATCTCGCTGCCGCTTCCGGTGGTGCCGTAGACAGTTAGAACCCGTAGTGCCGCCGGACGTGCTGCTCCACTGAAGGCGGCACGGAACCGGGGATAATCCGGCGGCCTTGTTCGGCCGCTTGCCGCACGAACGTGGAACTCAAGTGGGTGTACTCCGGCCGGGCGATGAGCAGCACCGTTTCCAGGTCGGGCGCTAGCTTGGCGTTGGCGATGTCCAGGGCGAACTCAGCCTCGAAGTCGGTGACAGAGCGCAACGCTCGCACGATCGCAATCGCTCCTTGAGTTACAGCAAAATCGGCGGTAAGCCCTTCAAAGGCAGTTACCTCGACGTTGGTGATGTGCAGTTCTTCTACCGCTGCGCGGAGCATCTCCACCCGTGCCTCCACGGAAAAGCTGGGCCGTTTGGACGGATTAACGCCAATTGCCACGACCACCTTATCGAACAGCCGGCGAGCGCGCGTCAAGATGTCCAGGTGCCCATAGGTAGGTGGATCAAAGGTTCCTGGGTAAATGGCGAGGCTGCGGTTACCCTTCATTGGACGGGAGGTCCTCCTGAGCGGCCAATGCGGCCAGATCCTGTTCGTAGGCGCTCCAATCGGCAAAGATAGCGGCGAGTTCGTCGCGCTCCACGTCGGTCACTTCCGCGCTAGCTTCTAGTTCCCCAGGGCTTGCGGCCCCAGCTAGCGTGATGGTGACGTCGGTCCGAATCAGCGAAAAGAGCAACGCAGCCAGGTGGAGCTCGAGGCCGCACTGCTGAAAGTACACCTTCATACGATGCACCCGGTCCAGTTCGGCAGCCGTGGCAGGTTGGTAGCGTACGCGAGCGCCGGGGATAGGGCCTGTGGCGAGGATGCCGCCAGCAAACACAGCGGCATTGATGACGCCAACGCCGAGCTCGGCGGCGCGCGGCAGCAGCGTGCGCGTGGCAGAGTTGTCGATCAGGTTGCAGCGGTTGTGTGTGATTAACGTTTCGAATTCGCGGGTTTCAAGGGCGGCAAGCAGCACGTCGGGTGGGCCGCCCGACACGCCAATATGACCGATCACCCCTTCGCTTTTTAGCCTGGCCATTGCGGCAAAGGCGCCCTTGCGGCTCATGATGTGGTCTAGCGAGTCGTGTTCGATATCGTGCAAGTGAACCACTGGCAGGTGATCGGTTTGCAACCGTTGCAGGCTGCCTTCGATGCCGTGCATGGCAGCGTCGAAGCTGTAATCAAAGCCGTCGGGCAGGTAGCCGATCTTGGTGGCGACAAGTGGTGGCGTCCTCGTCGGATTCTCGGCAAGGAACCGCCCGATGAGTGTTTCGCTGCGTCCACGGCCGTATAGCGGCGCGGTGTCCCAGTAGTCGATGCCAAGCTCCAGCGCACGCTCCATGGTGGCGAAGGCCTGATCGTCGCTGGCTCCGCCGTACAGCACGATACCGGCGCCGCCCCAGCCGAGTTCGGGCACGTCGATGCCGGTTTTGCCCAGAGGACGGCGCAACAATGCCATGTCGCTTCCCGGCCTCCATCCGGCGCGATCATACCAGACGCTTTCTTACCCGGTGAGTACAATCGGTCACTGGCACGATTCAGCAGCCTTGCCCCACCTGAGCAGGAGTACGCAGATGAAGATCAGCGACGTCGTCGTCCACCGATTGGTGACGAACTCCGTCTTCGTGGAAGTTCGCACGGATGAACGCGTCACCGGCTACGGCGAGTGCAGCCCGATGCACCCGCATATCGTGGCGGATTTCGTCGAGCGCGTGCTCAAGCCATCGGTCATCGGCTTGGACCCACGCGATGTGGACCTCGTGTGGGGTGCGATGTTCTACCCCCACTTTAAGCTCGGCGTGCAAGGTGTTCACCTGGAAGCGATGTCGGGTATCGACATCGCCTGCTGGGACATCCTGGGAAAGGCAGCAAGCATGCCGATCTGGCGCCTGCTGGGTGGCCGGCATCGCGACCACGTGGTGATGTACAAGAGCATCGGCGGCGGCCGGCACCTGACGGCGGCGGCTATGGCTGCCAAGGTCGAGCAGGCGATCACCGAGGGGTATCGCGCCGTGAAGATTCGCATGGATTGGATCGTCAACCGGCAAGATATCGACCCAGCCAAGGACTTCGAGATGTTCAAGGCTTGCAAGCAACTCACCGGCGACAAGGTCCTGCTGAGTTTCGATGCCAACAACGGCTATTCGGTCAGTACGGCGATTCAGCAGGGACGTCACATGCAAGAGTTGGGCCTTTACCACTTCGAGGAACCGGTGGCGTCCTACGACTACGCCGGCATGGCCGAGATTGCGCGGGCACTCGACGTGCCGGTCGCCGCTGGGGAGCAGGAATACACGCGCTGGCAGTTTCGAGACCTCATTCTCAACGGCCAGGTGGACATCGTTCAGCCAGACCTGGTGAAGTCGGGAGGCATCTCCGAGAGTCGCCGCATCGCAGTGCTGGCGGAGACGTTTGGCAAGCACGTGCTGCCGCACCAAACGCAACCGACGATTGGCACCGCCGCGAACATTCACTTGATCGCCAGCTTGCTGCACGCCAACCGACCGCAGGAGTACACCGGGCCTAACCCTCGCCTGTCCGCTGTGTTTCGCAACCCCATCACGTTCAAGGATGGGGCCATTGCGGTGCCCGACGGTCCGGGGCTGGGTCTAGAGGTCAACGAGGCCGAGTTGCTCAATTTGCACGTTGAGAAGCAATAGCGGGCAGGTTCGGGCACAGCCTTGCGATTGCTAGGCGGTGTGGTTCCACACGTCACGCAGCGCCTGCCACGTATCTTGAAGCGACTGCGGGATCAACCGTGTCCCAGCTATCGCTGCCATAAAGTTGGTGTCGCCATTCCAGCGCGGCACGATGTGTTCGTGCAAGTGGTCCGCGATTCCGGCGCCGGCCACCGTTCCCAGGTTTAGGCCAACGTTGAAACCTTGTGGGTGCATGCTTTGGCGCAGTGCGCGCACGCTTTGGCTGGTGAGGTGCATGATGGCTGCGGCTTCCTCGGTGGTGAGGTCGGCGAGGTCGGCGATATGGCGATTGGGAACGACCATGACATGGCCATTGTTGTAGGGAAAGATATTGAGGATGACGAAGCAGAGTGTTTCACGTGCAACAATGAAGCGAGCGGCGTCATCGTTGGCCGCTAGTGCCTCACAGAACACACAACCTTCGCTCTTGGCGCCGCCGATATAGGCCATGCGCCAGGGAGTGAACTTGATCTCCACGCCGGTTCAGTGAGCCATCGCGGGTGCTGGAGCGGCGGCAACAGAGAAGCTCTGGCACACCTCCGCCATGATGTCCAGCGCCATGTCCACTTGCTCGCTCGTGATGATGAGCGGCGGTGCCAACCGCACGACATTGCCATGATTGCCAATCGGTGCGATCAATAACAAGCCGCGCGAGCAAGCGCTCTGGACGAACTCCGCCGTGCGCGCCGCGTCCGGTGCCTTGCTTCCCTCCAGAACGATCTCGACGCCGAGCACTAAGCCCTGGCCGCGCACGTCGCCAATCCACGGATGTTGCCGCTGCAAGGCGAGCAAGCCGGCGAGAAGGCGCTTGCCCTGCACTGCTGCGTTCTCCCACAAGCGCTCGCGTAGGATGATATCGATATTCACCAGCGCCGCCCTCGCGCAGAACGGGTTTCCACCGTGGGTGCTCGACATCGACCCTGGTGTCAAGCTGTCCATCAAGCGCGACTCGCCGACCAGCGCAGCCACGGGCAATCCACTGGAAATGCCTTTGCCCAGACACAGCAAGTTGGGTGTGATGCCGTAGTGCTCAAAGCCAAACAGCTTGCCGGTGCGGCCGAACGACGCCTGCACCTCGTCGATGATGAGCACGACATCATTGCGGCGGCACCACGCCTCCAGACGCTGCATCCAGCTCACAGGGGGAATGATCGAACCGGCGCCGCCCTGGTAGGTCTCGGTAATCACAGCAGCAATGTTGTGCTCGGTCTCCGCTTCGATCACTTCTTCGAAGTAATCGAAGCAGCCGTGGCTGCACGGTCCACCTTTGCACCAGGTGCAGCGATACTCATAGGGAAACGGCGCATGGACCACGCCAGGCAGGAACGGTCCGAAGCCGCGGCTGCCCGCCCCACCGTGTTTGCCGCCAATAGACAGTGCACCCATCGTGCGGCCGTGGAAGGCGCCATGGAACGACACGATTTCGTACTTGCCGGTTGCCTTGCGCGCAACCTTGATCGCCGCCTCGGTGGCCTCGGATCCTGTCGTCAGGATGATGGCCTTCTCCAGGTTAGGCGGCGTTATCTCAACAAGTTTGTGCGCCAACCGGGCACGGTAAGGGTTAGGGAAGTCATATGAGTTGACCACCCGACCCGCCTGCTCACGCATCACTTCTACCAGCTCCGGGTGCGAATGGCCGATGTTCGCCACCAGGACGCCGGACGTAAAGTCGAGGAAGGTGTTACCGTCGACATCGTGAACCCACACGCCCTCGGCGCGATCCCACACAAGCGGCACTTGCTCGCTCATGCTGGAAGGCTCGTAGCGCCGGCTCTCCTCCAGCGTCAGCTTGGCGATGGGTCCGGGCAAGGCGGTGTGCACGTTGGGCTTCATGTTGTATACCTCCACCACTCGATGGTAGCACGCCAATCCGCGGTGGCAGCAGCGGCGCTTGGCAGTGTGAGGCCCAAATTGGGCGCACATCTTCATCAAGGCATGCTAGCTTGCCTTAGGCAGGTCGGGGCCGGTACCCTACCCATGCCACTGAGCGAAAGTTGGCTGGAACGAAGGAAGTAAGAGACACATGCACTTGCTCAAAGGGCTCATCAAGTTCAGCCTCATCAGCTTTGGCGCCTTGATCATGCTGATGGTCTTGACGGTCGGCGGCCTGCTCGCCTGGGACTACGTGGACCAGAAAATGGCTGAGCGGCAGGAACACGACGAGAGCACCACGCAGACGGCTGTTCCGCAAACCACGTAATACCGGCGAGCACTGGGGAGATCACAATGGCCACCGCGCAATCTGCGCTGCGTAACGTCGTGTTCGTCGAGGATGGCGCCGAGTTCCGCGGTAATGGCGGGCTCGTCAAACGCGTGTTGTACCCCGAAACTTGCGGTTGCCAGAACGCGACCCTTGCCGTGGTGTACCAAAATCCTGGCGAAGAGGTCCGCATCCACACTCATCCAGAGGAGGAGTTGTACTACATCACCGCTGGCCGGGGCACGATGTACCTGGGTGGCGAAGAATTCCCTCTGGAGCCCGGGATGGGCGTGTACATTCCCGGCGACGTCCCTCACGGGCAACGGTGCGTTGGTCACGAGACGCTAAACATTGTTTGCGTCATCGCACCACCCTTTGCGCGTCGCACCGGCGCGCCCATGCCGCGTCCTGAGGGCATCAACATCCCTAAGCGCTAAGGCGACCGAGTCACAACTCCCCTGTAGTCCCCCTAGCGGCGGGGACGGTCTGCTCGAAGGTGGCCACGATTTCGTAAACCGGCACGACGAGCGTGGCCCATACAGCATGTACCTCCCCTGCCAGAATAAACCGGGGGCACGCTCTGTCGCGCATTTTCTACGAAGTCCGCGATCGTTCGGCGCAACGTCCCCCAGGCCAAGGGGGACGACAGGGGGGTTCTGCCTTTCGCACCCCATCCCCACCTGCGCCACATTCACCCTCCTCTTGCTCCACATGTGGATAAAAGTAAGCATGAGCCTGGAGGAAGAGCCATTAAGGCGGAGGGGTTGTTCACTGTTTCATCCCTCTCAAAGTGCAAACGTCTTAACTATTCTCGATGAAGTCGATCCACGTAGTACGGTATAACCAACACAGCGGTAGCATCCTGGCTATCGCCTTTGAGCTCCTCGAAACGCCAAGCGGATATGGAGGCAATCAGTGGTCGAGCACGAGCATGCTCAAGCAGAACACCACCAGGTGGGCTTCGCGTCGCCAGAGGATGCACAGCAAGCGCCGCGTGAAGAGATCGTCTACGTGGCCGCATTGCACACTGGGACTGGCTTTGATGCCCCAGACTACCTGGGCGTGGTCGATGTGAATCCGGCTTCCGACCAATATGGCACGATTATTCACCAGACACCCATGCCGGGCACCGGCGATGAACTGCACCACTATGGCTGGCAGGTCTGCAGTAGCGCATGCCACAGCAACATGGAACGCAAGCACATGATCGTGCCGGGCATCAACTCCAGCCGCTTGCATATCGTCGACGTTGGCTCCGATCCCAAACATCCCGCGATCGTGAAAGTGATCGACGGCGAAGAATTGAAGCGCAAGACCGGTCTGTCGGCACCACATACCGTGCATTGCATGCCGGGTGAAATCGTCGTGGTCAGTATGCTGGGCAACGCCAATGGCGACGCACCAGGCGGGTTCATGGTGCTCGACGCCAAGAACTTCGACATCCTTGGCCGCTGGGGAAAGGACACCAACGGCATGCAGTTCACCTACGATTTCTGGTACTCGCCGCGCCAGAACGCAATGGTCTCCAGTGAATGGGGTGCGCCGAACACCTTCCAGAAGGGCTTCGACCTGAAGGACGTTTCTGCCGGTAAGTACGGGCATAGCATCCACTTTTGGGACCTCGATGCGCAGCGCGTGACGCAGAGCATCGACCTGGGCGCTGAAGGCATGATCCCGCTGGAAGTGCGCTGGCTGCACAACCCGGATGCCCAAACTGGTTTCGTAGGCGCTGCGCTGTCCAGTTCCATCTGGCGCTGGTCGCGCAACGGCGGCAACTGGGGAGTGGAAAAGGTCGTGCAAATTGACCCTGTTGAGACCGCTGGCTGGCCGTTCCCGGTGCCGGGACTGATCACCGACCTGGTCGTTTCGATGGCCGATCGCTTTTTATACTTGTCCAACTGGCTGCACGGTGACCTGCGCCAGTACGACATCTCCGACCCGGCGCATCCGCGGCTGAGCGGCCAGGTGTGGCTGGGCGGCGTCATCGGGCATGCCGGTAATGGTGGACGCCACTTCCACGCCGGACCGCAGATGCTGCAACTGAGCATGGACGGTCGCCGGCTCTACGTCACTAACTCGCTGTACTCGACGTGGGACAACCAGTTCTATCCTGGCATGCACTCCTGGATGCTGAAGCTGGACTGCGCGCCGGAGGGTGGCATGACGCTCGATGAGCGCTTTATGGTCGATTTTGGTACGGCGCGGGGCCACGAAATCCACTTGCCGGGCGGCGATTGCACCACGGAGATATTCCCCTAGTTGGAGCTAGCCCTCACCGGCGGCTTCCAGCGCGGCTGCTCGTTCAGCCAGCGCTGCCCAGGTGGCCGTGGCTCCTTCCAACGCCTGCACGGCCTCCTGATGCTGCCGGATCAGTTCACTGGCGGCGTCACGGTCGCGATACAGCGCAGGATCGGCTATCCGCTCTTCGAATGCATGCACCTCGCGTTCCAGCACCTCCACGCGCTGCTCGGCAGTAGCAAGCTGCTGCACTACCGAGCCCTTCTTGTCGGTCTTGGCGGTCGTTGACGGGCGAGCACTTGTGGCCGCAGGCTTGCGTGCCGGTGGCCGGAATACCCCTGAAGGCCGAGCTGGCGCACCGGATGGCGGCTTGACGCCAGGGCGCCCCGTTTGAGCACCGTTGGCCATGAGTTCGGCGTAGCCCACATTGTGCAACAGCACCTCGCCAGCGCGCAACTCGATGACGCGATTGGTCACGTGATTTAATAAATGCCGGTCGTGCGTAGACACGATGAAGGAGCCAGCGTAGTGCGCCAATGCTTCTTCCAACACGTCGCGTGCCGGGATGTCCAGATGGTTGGTGGGCTCATCGAGCAGCAGCACATTGGCAGGTTGCAGCAACAACTTGGCTAGGGCGAGCCGGCTGCGCTCGCCACCGGACAGCACGCTAATGTGCTTGAACACGTCTTCGCCGTGAAACAGGAAACGCCCGAGCAAGCTGCGTACATCCTCTTGAGTCCATCCACGCGGCGCGGCTGCGTATAGTTCGCCGAGCGCTGTGTGACTGGTGTTGAGCGTCTCCGCCTGGTGCTGCGTGTAGTAGGCGAGCTGGACGTTGTGCCCGTAGGTGATCGTGCCGCCATCGGGTGGCTCGCTGCGCGACAGCAGCCGGAGCAGCGTCGACTTGCCCGATCCGTTCGGCCCGATCAGCGCCACGCGATCACCACGTTCAAGCGTAAAGGTGACATTGGACAGGACCCGCCGCTTGGGATACGACTTTGTCACGTTCTTGATCAGCAACGTCTCCCGACCACTGGGCGTGGCGGGCGGGAACTTGAATGCGACGGGCCGGCCCGGTTTGTCGGGTGCGTCGATCCGCTCGATCTTATTAATCATCTTTTCCCGGCTCTGGGTCGCACGGGTCTTGCTCGGCGTCGCTCGAAAGCGGTCGATGAAGGCCTGCTGCTTCTGGATATACTCTTGCTGGCGCTCGTGCGCCTTGAGTTGCAGGTCCTGCTGCTCTTGCTTCTGCTGTAAAAAGCTGGAGTAATTTCCAACCCAGCTTGTGACCTCGGCGCGCTCCAACTCAAGAATGCGGGTACACACTTCGTCGAGAAACCAGCGGTCGTGAGAGACGATCAGGAGTGCGCCTCGGTAGGTCTTGAGGTAGCCTGCGAGCCATTCCACGGTCTGCAGGTCGAGATGATTGGTCGGTTCATCGAGTAACAGCAAGTTCGGCGCTTGCAGGAGGAGCTTGGCGAAGCCCACACGCATCTGCCAGCCACCGCTGAGCTCACTCACCGGTCGGTCGAGCTGGTCGAGCGGGAACCCCATGCCAGCAACGACCTTGCCGATTTCGGTCTCCATGGTGTAGCCACCGAGGCGCTCAAAGTCGTGGCGCAGGCGCTCGATGTCTTTCACGAGCAGTGAGATGGCTTCGGGGCTGTGAGCAGCCGCTAGTGCCTCTTCCTGTGCGTGCAACTGTTGCTCGGTGGCAGACAGTTCAACAAAGGCCGACCGCAACTCGTCGCGCAAGGTGTTCTGGCTATCAACCGTTAGGTCTTGAGCCAGATATCCCATTGTCGTGCCGGCAACCAGCGCGATTGTGCCACTGCGAGGCTGCTCTTGGCCCAGAATCAGCCGCAGCAGGCTGGTTTTCCCGGTACCGTTGCGACCGACCAGCCCAACGCGCTCGCGCGGGTTGACCTGAAAGGTCACCCCTTGCAGGAGGTCCTGATGGCCATAGGTGAGGTAGACGTTAGTGAGCGTGAGCATTGGTAGCGAACAGTTCCTAACCCCGGCCGAGCAGCGCGGTGAGCACCGCCTCGCGCACCCACAGCCCGTTGCGTGCTTGGAGAAAATACGCGGACCGGACGTGAGAGTCGAGGTCGCGTGGGAGTTCCGGACCGCGCGGCAACGGGTGCAACAACATCAGGTCCTGATTCACACGGACGGCAGTGCGGATGCTGCTAGCCACCGTAGCGGACCACTCATTTGATCCCAGCGACCCTGGGACGACGTAAATCGCGGATAAGGCCCTGGCGTGATCAGCGAGCGTTTCGATAGGCTGTTCCTGCACGCGCATTGGCAGCACAGGTTGGCGACCGTTACTGAACCACGTGACACGCACCTCGGGGAACGCATCAAATGCGGCCAGCAGTGAGCACAGTTCGCGGCTGGCCAGCGTATCGGCCACCAGGCCAACGTGCAGCGACGCCCAGGTCCCGAACGCCTGCCGCAGCGTATACATGTCGGCCAACGCTTGCGTGGGATGCTCGCCGAACATCAATCCACCATTGATCACGGGAATGCGGCAGGTGGCGGATAGCTCCCCTGATGAAGGCGACCACGCGTGCCGTATGACTAGACAACTGCACAAGAGGTCGACCGACTGCACGATGTCGGTGATGGCCTCCGGCGACCCTCTGCTGTCACCTGCTGCGAGGAGGTCGATCACATGCCCGCCCAGTCGCAAGGCAGCGGAGTGGAAGCTACTGCGGGTGCGCACCGATGGCGACGAGAAGAGCAGGCCAACGACAGTGCCAGTCAGCGTCTGCGGAGCTCCATCCAACCCTTGATTTTCGAGGGTGCCGGCGAGATCGAGCAACCGCTCGATGCCAATGCGCTGCAGGGCGCTCATGGTCAGCAAATGCGGCGGCATGCGCCAGGGCACTGTTACACCCATCAGATGGACGCCCCGCGTTCCACGGCGTCTGCGGCCGCTTCATGCACGCTGCCATTCGCGCTGGCGTTGCCACGAGCACGAGCTCTGAGCACCGCGATGCGCTCGCTGTGGCGAGCTTCCCAGCCATAGGTCGACGGCGTGTAATATGTCTTGGCCTGGAGTTCCCGTGGCAAGTACCCCTGTTGCACCACCCCATGCGGGAAGTCGTGCGGATACTTGTAGCCTCGACCGTATCCTTGGGCGCGGTCAAGTCCGGTTGTCGCGTTACGTAGGTGCAGCGGCACTGGCAGGGCCAGCGAGTTCTTTACGTCGGCGAGGGCAGCCTGGTAGGCGGTGAGGGCCGTGTTGCTCTTCGGTGCGACGGCTAAATACAGGGTCGCTTCGCTGAGCGGCAGATAGCCCTCCGGCATGCCGATGAATTGCACCGCCTGCTGCGCCGCCACGGCGAGGGTGAGCGCCATCGGATCTGCCAGCCCGATATCTTCAGCGGCCAGGATGACGAGGCGGCGTGCTACAAACTCCGGCGGCTCACCTGCCTCAAGGATGCGCGCCAGCCAGTATACGGCTGCATCAGGGTCCGACCCGCGCACACTCTTGATAAACGCGGAGATCACCTGGTAATGCTGATCGCCGTGCGTGTCATATAGCAGCGCTGGCGCCTGTAACGCGTCTTCAATGACATCTTTGGTAATTGGTAAGGTTGGGCCGGTCGGGCTGGTGACGGCGCCTGCAGCGAGTTCAAGTGCGGTGAGTGCCACGCGAGCATCGCCGCCGCTGGCATCGACGAGACGAGCCAGCGCCTCTGGCTCCAGCACGACGCCAAGGCTGCCCAGGCCGCGCGACGTATCCCTAAGTGCGCGTTCGATCAGCGTGTGCATTTCTGCACGGTTGAGCGCATCCAGCCGGAACGGGCGGCAGCGCGACATGAGCGCCGCGTTGACGCTGAAGCTGGGGTTCTCGGTGGTCGCGCCGATCAGGGTGAGCAATCCCTGCTCGACGGCTGGCAGCACAGCATCCTGCTGTGTCTTGTTGAAGCGATGAATTTCATCGATGAACAGAATGGTGCGCCGGCCCTGAGTGCGCGCGACGCGTGCCGATACAGCTGCTTTGCGCAGATCGGCAACTCCGGCGCTTACGGCACTCATAC
>JANWJO010000099.1 GCA_025449435.1 Chloroflexota bacterium
CTAATAATGCCGAACGCGATGTGCAACTCAAGCTCAACCCCATCCTTCCCTCACTGCCTTCGGGCGCCAAGGCGCCCAGCATCGCCAAGTTTGATCCGTCCACCCAACCCAGTTGGGACCTCGCCGTCAGTGGCGACCGCCCGCTGGATCAGCTGTACCTGCTCAGCCACGACAGCATCGTGCCGCAACTCGAGGCGGTGCCCGGCGTGGCGTCGGTGACCATCACCGGTGGCCTGGAAAGTGCCGTCAACGTCACGGTGGACCCCAACAAGCTTAGTGCGCGCGGCCTGAGCATCCTCGACGTCGAACAGGCGCTCAGCAACGCCAACATCGCCGTGTCCGGCGGCACGCTGCACGATGGCACGCAGGATTACACGCTGCGCGTGTATGGCTTAGCGCAAACGATCCAGAATATCGGAAACATCCCGCTGCGTGCAGCGGATGGCGGTGGCACCGTGTTCCTGTCGGATGTGGCCACGGTGGCCGCGGGCTTCAAAGACCAAACGTTCCTTTCTAGGGTTAACCAGAAGACAGCCGTCGGGTTACTCATCCAAAAGCAGCAAGGCGTCAACACCGTCGCTGTCGCCAAGGGCATCCAGCAGGTGCTCGCCGGGCTGGACCTGCCGCAGGGCGTCACCGTGAGCTCGATTTACGACCAGTCGGTGTTTATCGACCAATCGCTGAGCAGCGTGAACGACAACCTCAAAGAAGCCGTCGTCATCACGGGCATCGTGCTGCTGCTGTTCCTGCATACCTGGCGGTCCACGGCCATCGTGCTCACCTCTATCCCTACGTCGCTGGTCTCGACCTACGTGGTGATGCACCTGCTCGGCTTTAGCCTCGACATGATGTCCACCATGGGGCTTGCGCTGAGCATTGGCATTCTCGTAGACGACAGCATCGTCATCCTCGAAAACATCTCCCGTCACATGCGCAACGGCGAGCCAGCTAAGCAAGCGGCGATCACCGCGCGCGGTGAGATCGGCGGCGCGGCGGTGGCCATCACGCTGGTGGACGTTGTCGTGTACGCGCCTATGGCGTTCCTCACCGGCATCGTGGGCCAATTCTTTCACGAGTTCGGCGGCACCATCGTCGTGGCCACGCTGTTCTCCCTGCTGGTCTCTTTCACGCTCACCCCGATGCTGGCTGCCTACTTGCTAGACCTGGAACGCGAGCACCGCTCGCCCTTGCGCGGCTTGTGGGATCGGTGGGAAGCTGGCTACGACTGGCTGGCCAGCAAGTACCGGACCTGGCTGGAGCAATCCCTGCGGGTGCGCTGGCTGGTGATCGGCGTGGCACTGCTGGTGTTTGTGGGTGGCTTGGCGCTAGCCGGATCGGGCTTGATCGGGTCGGAATTCGTGACTGAGGCCGACCAAAGCACGTTCACCGCCATCGTGGATATGCCACCGAGCACCTCGCTGGCTGAAACCAGCCGGCAGGTGACGGTGCTGGAGCAGCGCATCGCCAAGCTGCCAGAAATCCAGGACATGATGACGACTGTTGGCATTGGCGGGCAGTACGACAGCGCCCAGCACTGGTCCGCCAAGATCACCATTAACCTGGTGGATAAGGACAAGCGCTCGCTCAGCGTGTGGCAGGTTGCCAGCGAAGTGCACCAACTGTCCCAAGGCATCCCCGGCATGCAACTGCGCACCAACTTGCCCTCGGTAGTAGGCACGACCAGCCAGCCGATCCTGGTGGAAGTCAATGGCAACGACCTGAATCAGGTGACAGAGCAAGCGGCGCGGGTGGAGCAAGCCGTCAGCCACGTGCCCGGTACCGCCGACGTTTCTACCTCGGGGGCGCTCGGGGCACCGGAATACCGCTTGACCATCGACCAGACCAAGGCCATGCAGCTCGGAGTGGTGCCGGCACAACTCGGCGCGTTGCTGTACGCCGCCTACCACGGTGACACCGCCACGCAGTTCCAGCCGGAGGGCAAAGATCCTGTGGATATCGTAGTGCGCCTGCCCGATAGCTACCTCACCAATCCAGCCGGTGTTCCCAGCCTTCTGGTGCCCACCACACAAGGCACCCAGGTGCAGGTTGGGCAAGTTGCGTCGGTGTCGGTGGTGCCCGGACCCGCCGAGATTAACCGCTTCAACCGTCAGTTCAACGTGGAGATCGGCGCCAACCTCGAAGGCCGGCCGCTGGGTGCGGTGTCGGCGGATATTCAGGCGGCGGTTCGTGCATTGAACCTACCAGCGGGGATCACCGTGAGCTATCAAGGCGACACCCAGCAGCAGTCGGAGGGGTTCGCCTCGTTGGGTCTCGCGCTAGGCTTCTCCATCGTGCTGATGTACATACTCATGGTTGTGCTGTACAACTCGGTCACCTACCCGCTGGTGGTCATGTTCTCACTGCCGCTGGCCTCAGTTGGCGCGTTCGTGGCGCTGTTCATCACCCACGACACCTTCAACATCATGTCGCTGGTGGGCATCATCATGCTCTCGGGCTTGGTGGCCAAGAACGCCATCTTGCTGGTGGACTACACCAACACGCTGCGCGGGCGCGGTATGGAGCGACACGAGGCCGTACTGGAGGCGGGTCACGTGCGGCTGCGGCCGATTGTCATGACCACCGCCTCGATGGTGTTTGCCATGCTGCCGCTGGCGCTCACGCTGGGCGTCGGCGCTGAAACGCGGTCGTCGATGGCCGTGGTGGTGATCGGTGGGTTGCTTACCTCGACGCTGCTCACGTTGTTCGTGGTGCCAGCCGGTTACACCTTGATGGATGACCTGCAGACGGCGATCATCGAAGTGTTCCGGCGTCCGCGCGTTCCCAAGCCGGTCAAAGTCGCCAAACCTGCTGCGCGCCCTGCGCCCGCTCCCCAACCAGCGGGCCGCGCCAGCGCCACCGTGAAGGTGTCTGACTAACGTCCCCTCGTCATGCTTACTCCCTTCTCCGGGAGAACGGAGTGGGTGCTCGCCCAAAGGGCACCCGGGCAGGGGGATGGGGTGCGACCCAATGCTACGATCGTCGCCTGCGCTTTGCTCAGGGAAAGGTTTGGCTTGTGAAGGCGATCATGGTGATGTTCGACAGCCTGAACAGGCGGATGCTGCCGCCCTACGGGTGTACCTGGACGCACGCTCCAAACTTCGCCCGCCTCGCCGAGCGCACCGTCACCTTCGACAACAGTTACATTGGCAGCATGCCCTGTATGCCTGCCCGGCGTGACCTGCTCACCGGTCGATACAACTTTTTACACCGCAGTTGGGGTCCGCTGGAGCCGTTCGACGACGCCCTGCCCGAGTTACTTCAGCAAGGTGGCGTGTACTCTCACCTGGTGACCGACCACTACCACTATTGGGAAGATGGCAGCGGCACCTACCACAACCGCTATTCTACCTATGAGCTAGTACGCGGCCAGGAAGGCGACCACTGGCGCGGGCAGGTGGCGATGCCCGACGCGCCGGCGATGCTCGGCAAGTCGCTGTCCATGCCGATGATCCGGCAAGACTGGGTGAACCGCTCGTACATCTCGGGGGAGCAGGATTTCCCCCAGGCCCAGAGCTTTCAGCGCGGGCTGGAGTTCATCCGTAAGAACAGCGACCAGGATCGCTGGTTCCTGCAACTGGAGACATTCGACCCCCATGAGCCGTTCCACGCCGCACAGCGCTACCGCGACCTCTACCCTCACGACTACAGCGGCCCACACTTCGACTGGCCGGTCTACGGACCCGTCACCGAGACCACCGAACAGATCCAGCACATGCGCTTTGAGTACGCCGCCCTGCTCAGCATGTGCGACGGCTACCTAGGCAAACTCATCGACGTGATGGATGAGCAGCACCTGTGGGACGACACGCTGCTCATCGTCAACACCGATCACGGCTTCTTGCTCGGTGAGCACGATGAGTGGGCCAAGTGCATACAACCCTTTTATAACGAGGTGGCTCACACGCCACTGTTCATCTGGGACCCGCGCCACCAGAAGGCCGGCGAACGGCGCTCCAGTCTGGTGCAGAACATCGATATGGCCCCGACCTTGCTGGAGTTCTTCGGCTTGCCGGCGCCTGCCGACATGCAGGGTCACGCACTCGGTGAAACGGTGGCGACGGATGCCGGCGTGCGCACGGAGGCGCTGTTTGGCATCCACGGCGGCCACATCAACATCACCGACGGGCGCTATGTGTACATGCGCGGACCCGCCAACGCTACCAACCAGCCACTGTACAACTACACGCTCATGCCAACGCACATGCGCAGCCGGTTCTCACCGGCGGAACTGGCACACCTGACGCTGGCGCCGCCCTTCGCCTTCACCAAGGGCGTGAGCACGCTGCGCATTCGGGGTTCTGACTCGCTCGTCAGTCGCAACCTCGACACCATGCTGTTCGATCTCGCCAGCGATCCGCAACAGCAACACCCCTACCACGACCCGCAAGTGGTGCAGCGCCTTGTGGCGAGTATGCGCCGCATGATGGCTGCCCACGACGCGCCGGCAGAGCAGTACGAACGGGTGGGACTGACGCAAGCGTAACGCTTATCCCTTGCTAACGAGGCAACCCCGGCCCGCTCGTATACTGAAGCCTTGTTGCGGGGCCGGTGTGCCCTGGGGAAGCGAAGAAGTGTCACGACAACCAGACGACCAGGATCAAGCACCCTATAACACCAACGGCGCAGCGGACCTTGAGCAGACCGCGGCGAATACGCCACCACCCGATGACCTCACCGCGGCTCGCTTGCAGGTGGAAGAGTTCCGGCTGCTGCTGCAGCGCGAGCGCGCCGACTTTATCAACTACCGCCGCCGGGTGGACGCCGAACGTACCGCGCAACTGGCGCAGGGTCGTGTCGAGGCTATGTTGCCCCTGTTCGACATCCTAGATGACCTGGAGCGCGCTGGCAAAGACGTCCCTGCCGAGATCGCCAACCATAAGTGGGTGAAGGGCGTGCTGCTGATCACAAATAAACTCAGCGCCGCCATCAACGCCGCGGGCTTCGAGCGCATTGACGCGCTTGGCCAGCTTTTTGATCCACGTCTGCACGAGAGCCTGTTTGAGCAGCCGCACGACACCGTGCCGGCTGGTCACGTCACCACCGTCATCCGCAATGGGTATAAGCTGGGCGACCGCGTTGTGCGGGCTGCCCAGGTGGGCGTGTCGCGCGGGGCGAGTGAGTAAGGGAGTAGGGGTCGCAAGCCTCTCCCCCAACCCCTCCCCGGTCCCCGGGGAGGGGCGCAACCACGATGCTTGCCGTGCTCCAAGGTTACTCCCTTCCCCCGGGAGAACGGGGCTGCGACCCCCCGTGCTATGCTCCCGCCGCATCTAAGCCGGCAAGAAGGGAGAGAACACCCGTGCGCATTACCAATATCCAGACCTTCCTGGTGGACGCCACCCCCAGCGGCGGCTGGGGCGGCGGTGGCCGCAACTGGCTGTTCGTCAAGGTATCCACCGACGAAGGCATCTCTGGTATCGGCGAAGCCAGTGGCTGGCCGCGAGTCATCCAGACCGCCATCGCTGACCTCACCACCATTCTCATCGGTGACGACCCGTGCCGCATCGAACGCCTGTGGCAAAAGATGCTGCTGGCCATGATGGGACACGGCATGACCGGGGTGGTCGGTGCAGGTGCAATGACCGGCATCGAGATGGCCTGCTGGGACATATTGGGCAAAAAGCTCGGCGTGCCGGTGTGTGACCTGCTCGGCGGCCGGCTGCGCGACCAGGTTCGGGTGTATGGTCATGCCAGCACCGCCGACCGTGCCCAAGAACTGGTGGCTCGCGGCTATACCGCGCTCAAAACCGGTGGACCGCATAACCCTGTGCCGACCGTGCGCACCGTGCGCCGTGCCGTGGGTGACGATGTGGACCTGTGTGTTGATGTACATGGGCCGCCCTGGTTCACCGTTCCAGATGCCATCCGGGTGGGCCAGGAACTGGAAGACTACGACCTACTGTTCTACGAAGACCCGGTAGCGCCGGAAAATGAGGACGCCCTCGCCAAAGTGGCCGCATCAGTCAACGTGCCGGTCTCGGCGGGCGAGCGCCACGCCACCATCTATGGCTTTCGCACCCTGATCGAACGCGACATCGTGGAGGTGATCCACCCCGACACCGGCCGCGCTGGCGGGCTGTTGCAGATGAAAAAGATCGCGGCGATGGCCGAGGCGCACGGCATCCAGGTAGCCCCGCACGATGGCTCCAACGGTCCGGTGGCCGAAGCTGCCGCGGTACACCTGCTCGCCGCCATTCCCAACTGCCTCATCCTCGAACACCTGGCCGATGATGTCGCCCAGCGCTATACCGTGGCCACCGAACTCAAGGTTGTTGACGGGCACATCGCCGTGCCGGCCGCACCAGGGTTGGGCATCGAGTTGAACGAGGAAGCGTGCCTGGCGCACCCGGGCGGTCAGAACGTGAGCCGCGTCCCGCCAGCGGTACTCGATGCCACCTATGTGCAGGCAAGGTCCCAGCGGCGGCGGCTCATGGGCCGGGAGTAACCCCGAAATTGTACGCGCTGCCTCGCTGGTACGCTTGGCTAAACGACCAGCCGGGCAGGAGGCATAGGTGCAACATACACGCCGTGCGGTGCTCGGCGTCACGTTGCGTGCCAGCGGCGCGTTTGCCGCCCTGAGCGTGCTCACCGCCTGCCGGAACGCATCGGAAGCACAAGTACTAGCCAGCGGTGCCACGTCCGATGCGTCGAGCACCGCCAACCAGCAAGCAGCCAGTAGCGCGAGTACCTCTGTAACCTCGAAAACCACTGCCAACCTCTTGGCCACACCGTGGCCAGCTGCATCGTCAACGGCAAACCCCAGCGTCGCACTGGCCTCCGGTGGCCTGGAGGTACGAGTTTCCCTCACGAGCTGGCAGTTCACGGCGCGCTGGCAAGGCAGTGTGGTGGTTGCCTCTCCGGCAGGTGCGACTGCTTGGTCCCCCTACGGTTCGCCGAGCTACCAGCGTACGAGCGCGTCCACTTGGCACCACCTCACCGGCGTACAGTCGGCCCAGCAGACTCCCGACGGCTTGCAACTTCTGGTGGGCACCACCGAGAGCGGCAGCGCCACTGCCACAGTGAAGCTCACTGCGCCAGTGACAGGCGCCGTGCGCGTGGCCATCCAGCTGCCAGCCGGGCCGCCGGTGGCGTGGTCGGCAGTCAGCGCCGTGGCTGGCAGCGCTGAGACGCTCCTCGGGCTGGGCGAGCAGTTCGGCGGCACGCAACTAGCCAACCGCACGTTGGAATTGTGGACGCAAGACCGCCGGGTGGCAGGGTATGGCGATGCCACCTATTTGCCGGTGCCGTGGCTTGTGTCCAGCGCCGGCTTCGGCTTCTTGCTGGATGACAGCCGGCTGTCGCGTTGGCATTTTCTCACCGAGCAATCCAATGCCTGGCGGGTGAGCGTGGCTGGCGGCGACCTCGCCTTCGTGCTGTTCGGCGGCGATCCTGCCACCGCCCTCCAAGGCTACACCGCGCTCACCGGCCGCCCGGCCAAGCCTCCGGATTGGGGACTTGGTGTCGTGAAAACCTTGATCGGTGGTGAACAGCGCGTGCTGGCCGATGCTCAGCGCCTTAAGGATGATGGCGTGCCAGTGGATGCCGTATACGTGTATGACTGCACCGATGACGCTGGCAACTTTGGCTGGCCGGCGCCTTCGTTCGACATGATTCCCCCAGGCACCTACCCCGATCCGGCGCGACTGGCCAGCAAGCTGCGCAACCTTGGCTTCCGTCCGCTCGGCTACTTCAGCCCCGACTTCCGGCCAGAGCGCAAGAGCTATGCTGCCGCCGCCAGTGGTGGCTACCTGATCAAAGGGCCGGACGCCAAGCCGTGGGTACACCCACAGTTCAACATCAGCATGCTCGATGCCGCAAACCCGGAGGCAGTCGCCTGGTGGCGCGATGGCCCGCTCCATCGAGCCATTGTAGACCTTGGCTTCGACGGCGGGATGTACGACGTGGGGGAAGCCGTGCCGGTGGATGCGCTGTTTACTGGCGGGCAGACTGGCGCCAGTTTGCATAACGCCTTCCCCACGTTGTATGCCAAAGCCGCCACGCAAGCTTTGCAGTATCTTAAGCCCGACGGACTGTTCTTCTTCCGCTCCGGCTACACGGGGGCCCAAGCGTATCAGCCGGGTACCTGGTCGGGTGATCCGTTTAATACCTGGGAGCCGGTGAGTGGGTTGGCGTCGATTGTGCCGGCAGCCCTCGGCGCTGGGCTGGCTGGCTTCGCCTACTTCCACACTGAAGTGGGTGGGTTCGTCGATGCAGGGTTGCGTGGCACATCCGAACGCGAGTTGTACTTCCGCTGGATGCAGCTCGCTGCCTTCGCCGCCATGTTTCGCGACGAGTATGGCGACCGGCGGGGAACGCCGACCTACATCTGGACCGATGACCAAACGCTGGCGGCATTCCGGCGCTACGCGCGCATCCATCAAGCGCTCCGCCCGTA
>JANWJO010000100.1 GCA_025449435.1 Chloroflexota bacterium
CGGCTGCCACTTTCACTCGTGTAGGCGCTGTGGTATCCATGACCGCACAGGCGCGTGGAGCGGTCCATGGCGCAACGATGGGAGGAACATTCGATGCCGATCTACGAGTACTACTGCCCGACCTGCGACCAGGAGTTTGAGGTGTTTCGCCCCTTTAGCGAGTCGGACGCCGACGGCACATGCCCCACGTGCGGCGCAGCGGTGAAGAAGGTGCCATCGGTATTTGCATCCAACGAGGGCTACAGCGTGAAGACGCCCAAGGGGCCGGCGTTTCGTGGCAATCGGGAGAAATAAGAGGAATCGCAGCCCCATCCCCAATCGCCCAAATGGCACTCGCCCCAATCTCCCGGGGACGGGAGCAGCTACGAAGGCGTGCGGTTCGCCACTCAAGCTTCCGGCAGCCTGTACCCCCCGCTAGGGGGGACCGGGTGCCCTATGGGCGTGAGGTTCTGCTTTCATTTCCCGTTCTCCCGGGGAAGGGAGCGACCACCCAGTAATTCGAGGGCGGCGGCGGTGACGCGCCGCGCGGGCAAGCCAGACATGCAGGGCGGTTGGGTAAAACGGAGCGGACATTCGGCGGTGGCAAGCAGGTTATAGCAGGGGCTACACCAGATACCGGATCGCACGACCGCGCTGGCAGTGGAAAACGGACGGTAGACGGCAGGGTCGGTGGGGCCGAACACGGCCACCACCGGAACGCCCAACGCTCCTGCTAGGTGTGACGGCGCTGAGTCGTTGGCGAGCAACAAGCGTGCTCCACCCAGGACGGCCATTAGCTGGTCTAGTGATGTTTCACCAGCAATGTTGACCGGCTCATGCTGCATCAACGACGCGACATGGTCCGCCAGGGGACGCTCGGAGCTTGACCCGGCCAAGATCACACGCATGCCCGTCTCGTGCACCAGCGCATCGGCCACGCTGGCCCACCGTTCGGGGAGGTAGCGCTTGGCGCTGCCGTTGGATGCGCCCGGACAGAGCACCATATAGCCATGCTCGCCAATTTTCCAGCGAGCGAGTGCTGCGCGGAGCCAAGCGAGCTGCCCTTCAGGAATAGCCAATGCCGGTGCTTTCCCCAGCGGCGGCGCGCCAGCCGCTCGGGCCAGCTCCTCGTTCCAGTGCACTTCGTGCCTACTCCAGCCGTAATAGCGCCGTCCGGGCACGGCCAGTGTGAGCATCGACGCATACCCTTCCTCGGCGTAACCCACTCGGTGACGTGCGCCGCTGGCGAAGGCGAAGAGGCAGGCGAACTGTCCGGAAAAGCTGATGGCAAGGTCCGGTTGTGGCGACCTGAGCGTTGCCAGTTGATGCACTGCAGCCGTGGCGCGTGAACGACTGAGCCACATGGCAGGGTCGCGAAACTGGTTAGGGTCGATGGCGATGACGTCGTCTACAGCCGCACATCGGCGCGCTACCGGGAGAGCCAGCGGAGCACACACCAGGCGGATGTTTGCATCCGGCCAGCGCACGCGCACCGCCTCGATGGCTGGCAGCGTCATCACCATGTCGCCGATAAGGTCGACCCGGATCAGCAGGATGTTGTCGATGCGGTCCTCGCTCGGATGTATCGCAGGGCGGGTGGTCCGCAGGCGGTCCACCCGCCCTGCGGCGTGCGCTACCTGTCCAAACGCCGTGGCCACGCCCCAGCGCAGCAGGCGCTTGGCAACCGTATTCATTCTGCCCTCCGCCGCGACGCGTCCTTGCTGGCCCCGCGCTTCACAGCGTACCGGCTGTGCGCGATACTGCCTCGGTGAGTTCATCCGGCTGCGAGCCACGACGCTTCGCGCGCTGGGGCAGCAGCGAGGATGTCGCAAGTATGGTCTGGCGGAGCAAGGGTCCAGGTGGTCAGACGCAGCGTCAGCTGGACATGCAACGCCGAGCCTACGCTGTACTTCACCAATGTCGTGCCGAGGGACAGCCACCAGCGCTGTTACGCGCTTATGCTGCGTTTGTGGACGGCGCGCCGGAGTTGCTGGCGCTGGGGCCGGTTCCGGCTAGCTTAGCTATGCGTGTCCTCTATGGGTTGTGCTCATTCACAGGAACGGAGCTTGCGGATTACCGCGCGCTCATCGCCGCTGAAATCGCCATCGACGCACCCACCATGCGGGCGATGGTGCGCAGCAATCTACTCGCCAATACGCAGAACGGCGCCGTTGCAACCACCGCCGGCAAGGCGTTGTACACAAGGCTTGCCAATGTTGGAGCGTTCGGCCGGACGGAGTCGGTCCTGGACTAGCGAATTGCCGTTGGACATCTGGCCGGAACACCTGAACGTAGGGAATCGACAAACCCCACCCCTTACCAGGGGAGAAGGAGCCCGACACTTCAGTGTCCGGGTTCCCGTTGGCGGGCGCGCTCTCCAGGTTCTCAGGAGCACGCTACCGTCGCACGGCGTGCGCGGCTGCCTCCACAATGCCGGTGAAATCGGCGGCCTTCAGGCTTGCCCCTCCGGCCAACGCACCATCAACATCTTGGCATGCAAAAAACGCCGCGCAGTTAGTGGGGTTGACACTGCCACCATAGAGAATGCGCGTCGCACTGGCAGCCGCACCAAACAGGCGTTGGAGCTCCGCGCGAATCATGGCGGCCACTTCTTGCGCTTGGTCCGCGGTGGCGGCCCGGCCCGTGCCGATGGCCCACACCGGCTCGTAGGCCACCACCACCTGTCGAAAACTGCCCGCCTCCAATCCGCCCAGGCTGCCGTGGATTTGTGAGCGCACCACGGCATCAGTCCGTCCGCCATCGCGATCATCGAGGTGTTCACCCACACAGACGATGGCCGCCATACCGTGGCGCAGAACCGCAGCGGCCTTTTTGTACACGTGCTGGTCGGTATCCCCGAACAGCGAGCGGCGCTCGGAGTGCCCGACGATGACATATTGCGCCAGCCCAGCTAGCATTGCCGCGGATACTGCTCCAGTGTAGGCTCCAGAATCGGCCCAATAGGCATCTTGAGCACCCAGACGGACCGCGCTGCCTTCCAGGGCGTGTCTAACCGCTGATAGCGAGATGAAGGGAGGCGCGACCGCCACCTCGACATGCGTGAACGGGGTTACACCGTGCGCGATGGCGCTGGCCAGCGCCGCCGCTTCACGTGGTGGTGCGTGCATCTTCCAATTCCCAGCGATCAGCGGCGTGCGCGCAGTGTCCAACCCGACCCCCCCTTCGAAAAATGCTCCGCTAGCTCGCCAGTGCCGCCACGCCAGGCAATGTCCGGCCCTCGAGCAACTCCAGTGAAGCCCCACCGCCAGTCGAGACGTGGGTTATGCGTGACGCCACACCGGCCTGTTCGATGGCCTCCACCGACTCCCCGCCGCCGACCACCGATATCACGTTGGGTAATTCGGCCAGCATATGGGCTACCTCCAATGTGCCGGTCGCAAACGCCGGCATCTCGAACACCCCGAGTGGGCCGTTCCAAAGCACGGTTGCGCAGGTGGAGAGCGTAGTGCGAATAGTTTGCACACTGTCTGGACCCAGATCTAGGATCGTCCAGCCAGCAGGAACCTCAGCGACCTTGACCACTTTGTGCGCTGCATCGGCGGCAAACCGCTCAGCCACCACGACATCGGTGGGCAGCACGACTTGTACGCCATGCCGGCTGGCCGTGGTGAGCACCCGCCGAGCTTCATCGAGCAAGCTGTCTTCAACCAGCGAGGTACCCACCATAGTGCCCTGAGCCTTGAGGAAGGTGTTGGCCATGCCGCCACCGAGGATCAGCACGTCCACGCGCGTCACCAACTGGTCGAGCACAGCCAGCTTGGTCGACACCTTGCTTCCGCCGATGATCGCGGCAAACGGCCGTTTGGGCTGCTCCAGCAGACCGCCGAGCATGGTGAGCTCGCGCTCCATCAGGAGCCCGGCAGCGTGTGGCAACAAATGCGCTACACCCTCCGTCGAGGCGTGAGCGCGATGCGCCGTTCCAAAGGCATCGTTGACGTAGACATCACCTAGTGCTGCGAGCTGCCTGGCGAACCTAAGGTCATTGGCTTCCTCTTCGGGATGGAAACGCACGTTCTCGGCGAGCAGTATCTCGCCCGGCTGGAGTGCGCGCGAGGCGGCTTCGGCTGCGGGCCCCACGCAGTCGTCCATAAACTGCACCGGCAGGTGCAACAGCGCTTCCAGGCGATCCGCCACGGGCCGCAGCGTGAGCTTGGGGTCGGGCCCTCCCTTGGGCCGGCCCAGGTGCGACAGCAAGATCACGGCAGCGCCCTTGGCCACTAGCAACTCGATAGTGGGCAGCGATGCTCGCAATCGGGTGTCGTCGGCCACCTCACCGCTGGTGGTAAGCGGCACATTGAAGTCCTCGCGCACGAGCACACGCTTACCTTGTATATCGAGCGACTTGACGCTGGGTATCGCCATGGTGTGCAGCACCCTCACGCGAAAAAAAGCGGGGCCGCCACCTATAACTTGCGGCCCCATCCCACAGGCTGCTGGTTACAGGCCCTTCTCCGCCATAAAGGCGCATAGGTCCGCCACACGGCAGGAGTAGCCCCATTCGTTGTCGTACCAGGAGATCACCTTGACCATGTTTCCGCCGACCACGAGCGTGTCGAGCGCGCTCACAATAGTCGAGTTGGTGTTGCCTTTGAGGTCCGTCGACACCAGCGGCTCTTCGGTATAGGCCATGATGCCCTTGAGCGGCCCCTCGGCAGCCTCTTTGAAGGCGGCGTTCACCTGCTCCTTGGTTACTTCACACTTGAGGTCAGCGACGAAATCGACTACGGACACCGTTGAAGTCGGCACGCGGAACGACATGCCGTTGAAGATGCCTTGCAACTCTGGAATTACCAGACCCACCGCACGCGCTGCTCCAGTGGTCGAGGGCACGATGTTAATAGCCGCCGCGCGTGCATCGCGCCAGTCCTTCGTAGCTACGTCCAGCAGACGTTGCGAGTTGGTATAGGAGTGGACGGTGGTGAGGAAGCCCTTCTGAATGCCCCACTTGTCGTGGAGCACTTTGGCCACCGGCGCCAATCCGTTGGTGGTACACGACGCGTTGGACACTACGGCATGCTTGGCGGGGTCATAGGCGCCATCGTTGACGCCCAGCACCATCGTGATGTCTTCATTGCGGGCGGGTGCTGAGATAATCACCTTTTTGACGCTGTCGTGAATGTGCGTTCTGGCCTTGGTGGCGTCGGTGAAAAAGCCTGTCGACTCGACAACCAACTCCACGCCAGCATCGCCCCAGGGGATCGCGGCAGGGTCACGGTCGGAGAACACCGCAGCTGGCTTGCCGTTGACCACAATGGCCTTATCTTGAGCCTCGACAGTGCCCTTGAACGCACCATAGTTGGAATCGTGGCGCAGCAAGAAAGCGTTGGTGGCGGTATCCACCAAGTCATTGATGGCAACGACTTCGAGCTCCTGGGGGTGACGCTCGATAATTGCTTTGAATACCTGGCGGCCGATCCGGCCAAATCCGTTAATCCCGACGCGAACCGTCACGCGAACTCCTCTGTCTTCACCGGTCACACGCCCCACTCGGTTGGGGGGACGATCGCTGCACTGGCTGGCGTAGGCGGTCGTTCACTATAAACGCGCATAATGCGCTCGGCCAGTTTGATTGGGTGGTGGTAGCGGGGGTCTTGAGCATCCACCACGTCGCCTAACACCAACCGTGGACGTTTTCGTGTCCACGCCGCCCCGTTGAGGCCAACGCGCTCAACGTCGTGCTCTAAAGCACCTGCCGGGCGATCATTCGCCAGTACGACGTCAAGCATACCCGCTCCCACGTGCTGCTCGATGACCTCCAGGTGTTTCACGATGTCGAAGTGATCGGTCTCACCGGCTTCAGTGGCCACGTTGCACACATACACGCGCAGCGCACTGCTCTCGCGGATGGCCCGGGCAATGCCTGGCACCAAGAGGTTGGGTAGCACGGACGTGTACAGGCTGCCCGGCCCGATGACCACCAGGTCAGCGCCCTGTATGGCGGCCACAGCTTCGGGATAGGCGGGAGCCGCGGCTGGCTCGATGGACACGCGATGTACCGTGCCTCCAGCCGCGGTGATATGGTGCTCGCCCGCCACCACACGGCTATCAGTCAACTCGGCGTGCAGCGTGACATCCGTCAGCGTGCTCGGCAGGATAGCGCCTCGCACGTTGAGGACTTTGCTGCTGGCGCGCAAGGCGTGCTCGAAGTTGCCCGTTACACCGATCATAGCAGCGATGAACAAGTTGCCGAAGCTGTGTCCGTCGAGTCCGTCACCACCGCTGAAGCGATATTGGAACAACTGCGACATCAACGGCTCGGCGTCACTCATCGCAACAATGCTTTGGCGGAAGTCTCCCGGGGGAATCATGTCGAAATCGCGCCGCAAGCGGCCAGAACTGCCGCCATCGTCGGCCACGGTGACGATGGCCGACAGGTTGTCAGTGTATTCCTTCATACCACGCAAGAGGTTGCTCAGGCCGTGCCCACCGCCCAAGCACACGATGCGCGGGCCGCGCGCCCGCTGGCGATGGCGGTACACCCGATCGACGAGACGTTCCCCTTCGTTCATGAACACCGACACGAGCGATCGGTTGAGCTGGATGACGGCAATGACTACTGACCCGATGCCGACGGCTGCGAACAGCACGCCACGTACCAGGCGATCCAGCGGCTGGAGCGTGAGATAGTAGAAGAACGAAGGGAAGGCCTCGTTGCGGTAGATGTTGACGAGGAAATAGGCCAGGCCCAGGCTAATCAGGACGATGCCAAAAGTGAGTAGCGCCAGCCAGCGCTTGACGCGCATGCCGGGATACATCCACTTGAGGAAACTTGTCGCTGCGTTCGGGCGCACTCGCTCGCCGTTGGTTGCCACCAGGTGACTCCAGACCACTGTGCGCAGCCGCTGGAACGGGCGCACCTTGGAGTATACGGCTTGATCGCAGCCCCATCCCCGCTCGCTGCGGCCGTGACCAGCACCACGCCCGCTCCCCTTCATCACCCCGCACTACCGGCTCCAGAGGAGTCACAAGAACCATCCCAGTGAGGGGACGACAGGGGAGTTAGGGCGTCGCAGGAGCCTATTTGACGGCTTCGATTTCGAGCGTCACCTTGATGCGGTCGCCAACCAGGAAGCCGCCGGTCTCAAGGGCCACGTTCCAGTTCAGGTCGAAGTCCTTGCGGTTGATCGTCGTCTCAGCGCTGAAGCCGATAACGTCTTTTCCGTACGGCGTCTTGCCACGGCCGTTGTAGGTCACTGTCAACGTTTGCGGGCGGGTTGTGCCGCGAATTGTTAGTTCGCCCTCGACGGTGAACTCTTCGTCGTTCTTAGGCGTGACCTTGTTACTCTTGAACGACAGCGTAGGGTGCTGCTCGACGGAAAAGAAGTCGCCCGAGCGCAAATGGTTGTCGCGCTGCTCCACACTGGTATTGACGGTGGAGGCATCGATCTCGACGTCCACGGTCGACGCCCCGATGTTGGACTCGTCAAAGTTAATGGTGCCCTGCAGGCCGGTAAATCGACCATGAACGGTCGCCACCATCATGTGGCGGACCGAAAACTCTACCAACGAATGGGCCTGATCAATCGTCCACGTGGTAACTGGTGCTGATGTAGTAACTGGTGCTGATATGGTGCTCAATGTCTTACTGTCTCCTAGAGGTTAGCTTTGCCCTGCGGCCACCGCAGTTGCTTCCTTCCCTCACGTGAGTTACTATACAACAGTTAGTTGCTCGTGTCAAGTGTGTGCCGAGCCGAAATTATGGTAAATTTTGTTGGAGCCGGCGCTCCTCCCGAATACCAAGTCGCAGAAAGGCGGTGGTACCTATGCACCAGATCACGCGCCCTCTGGAACTGTGCCCACGCTTCCACCATGCTGTGGAGTTAGTGGGCCGCCGCTGGACTGGCGCTATCCTGCAGGTGATGCTTTCAGGCGTTACCCGCTTTAGCGATCTGCGTGAATGCGTGCCCGACCTCAGCGACCGTATGCTGTCGGAACGGCTCAAGGAGCTCGAGCGCGAAGGCATTGTGGTACGCACCGTTGTGCCGGCGACGCCGGTGCGGATCGATTACCGTCTGACCGACAAGGGCAGGGCGCTCGGCTCGGTGATGACGGCCATTGGTTCGTGGGCCACCGAGTGGATAACGCTCGAAGAGCTAGGCGCGGCCGCACTTGCGAGTTCTGCGCCGTGTGCTGAGGGCCTTACTGGCGACACGAACAAGGTAGCGCAGGTAGCGGTCCCACAAGATGACTCCTTGGTGCACGTCAGCAGGTGATCGCACAGCCCTCTCCTCCAACCCGTCCTGATGCTGCTGATCGTTGGTGTACAACGTGTGGCTAGCAAGTGCTCGCGGACAGTCGCGCTCGTCCAGAAGCTCGTCCCCCCGACAGGGGGCAACCTTCGTACGTCGATCGATGGAATAGAATTATGGGTAAAAGTAAGGGCAGGAGAGGGAAGCACACGTCGCAGGCACAGGGAGTAATTTGGGAAGTATGAACGTTTACGAAGCGATAGCCAAGCGTCGGACGATCAAGCGGTATACCGCCGAGGCGATTCCGCGAGACGTCATCGAGCGCATCCTTGACGCAGCAGTGTGGGCGCCTAACCATCACCTCACCGAGCCCTGGCGGTTTACGGTGCTCACCGGCGCTGCCAAGGATCACCTGGCGGAGTTACGCCGGCAGCAAGTGGCCAGCACCATGCCGGACACCACGAAGCCCCAGGCGCTTGCACGCCTCAAGGAAGTGTATGAACGCATTGCCGGCGCCGCCGCCATGATCATCGTATCGGCAGCCGATGGCCCCAACGAGGAGATTACGTTCGAAAATCGTCTGGCCACCGCCGCGGTTACGCAAAACTTGTTGCTCGCTGCTACGGCTGAAGGTCTGGCTACATTTTGGAGCAGCAGCCTCATGTTCTATGAGCCAGTTCGTCAATATGCAGGCATCCGGTCCGACGAGCACATCATCGCGGTCGTTCATCTAGGATTCCCAGCCCAGGAACATCCCGGCAAACGGACGCCCGCTGCCAAACTTACTAGTTGGATGGGTGACGGCGAAGCCGCCGGGTAAATCGCAGTAGCAACGTCGTGTGGCAGCGTTGACGCTGAGTACACGTTCCCGCTTGACTCCTTACAATGAGCGACGCGGCAGCCCGCGAACGCGTGTGCTTGCCGGACGCATGACCTTGAGGAGAAGCGAGCATGACAGCGGCGGCTGGCGCAACGACCTACCTGTACGTGGGCACCTACACGGCGAGCGGCGACAAGTCGTTCGGCAAGGCCGAGGGCATCTACGTCTACCGGCTCGATCCAGCCACTGGCGCGCTAACACACCTGAGCACCAACACCGCAGCCATTAACCCATCCTTTCTGGCGATTCACCCGACCAAGCGATATCTCTACGCAGTGGTGGAAGAGGTCAACCGCCAAGGGTCGTCCGGTGGCGCAGTGAGTTCGTTCGCCATCAATCAAACTGATGGCTCCCTCACCTTGCTCAACACGAAGCCTTCCCACGGTGAAGACCCTTGCCAGTTGGTGGTAGACGCCACCGGCCAGGCTGTGGTCGTCGCTAACTACGGCAGCGGCAGCGTGTCCTCCTATCCAATCCGCGCCGATGGCACGTTGGGCGAAGCTGCTTCGGTGATCCAGCACCACGGGTCCAGCATCAATCCGCGCCGCCAGCAGAGTGCGCACGCCCATTCGGCTACGATAGATCCACACAACCGGTTTGTGATCGTCGCTGACTTGGGCACCGACCAACTGTTCACGTATCACCTGGAGCTTCCATCCGCCATATTGACGCCTGGATCCCATCCAACGGTCAACTCGCCCATTCCGGGTTCGGGCCCACGGCACGTAGCGTTTCACCCCAACAAGCGCTTGATGCTGGTGATCAATGAACTCGCGTCAACGATCACCAGTTATCGGTTCCACGAGCGGTCTGGCCAGCTGGAGCCCATCGAGACGCAATCCACCTTACCGGAAGGCTGGCAAGGCACCAGCCATTGCGCCGATATTCACGTCGCGCCGTCGGGCCGTTTTGTGTACGGGTCCAATCGCGGCCACGACAGCCTCGCTATCCTTGCAGTGGACCCTGACTCGGGCCACCTCACCTGGGTTGGCCACGTATCGACGCATGGGCGCACGCCCCGCAACTTCGCCATCTCCGACGATGGCAGCCTGGTGCTGGCCGCTAACCAGGCAACCGATAACATCGTTCCCTACAGCGTGAACCAGGAAACGGGCGAGCTGACGCGCACCCGTCACGACACACAGTGTCTTACGCCCGTGTGCCTGAAGATCGTCCAGTTGTAGCGGGCCACGGATCGTGGCGTCCACCTTTCAGTACGATCCAGCCATTGCCGCGCGATTCCCGCGCGTGTGCGGCGGCGTACTGCTTGTGCATGACGTGCGCAACCGGCCAACGAGCCCCGAGCAATTGGCCGGGTTCATCTCGGGCCAACAACAAGTGCGCCATCGGATCGGCGACACACCGCTCAGCCAGATCGCTGCGCTGGCCGCGTGGCGTGGCGCCTTTCGTGCTTTTGGCGTGGACCCAACAGCCATTCGCAGTGCTGCCGAGGCGCTGCTACGCCGGTTGACTAAGGCAGGCGACATACCTAGCATCAATGCGCTGGTCGACCTCGGTAACCTGGTGAGCATCACTTTCGCCTTGCCCGTCGCCGTGTTTGATCTGCGCGAGGTGGCGCCGCCCATCACGGTGCGCTTCGCGTACGGCGACGAACGCTACCGGCCGTTTGGGGCCGAGGCCGTGGAACATCCTGATACCGGCGAAGTGGCGTTTGTCGATACCACCGGCATGGTGTTAGCGCGCCGGTGGTGCTGGCGGCAGGGGCAAGAGACCGCTGCGACCGAGCACACTACCTCAGTAATAATCACCGTCGAATCACAACACGAGGGCGGCGAACGCGACGTTCGTCAAGCTGTAGAGGCGCTGCAACAAGGGTTAGCGACCTACTTTGGTGCAAGCAGCGAGATTGCCATCCTGGACGCTGATCACCTAAGTACCCCCTGGTAGCCGGCGCAGGGTGCCCTGTGCTACTCTCGCCGCGGTGCGAGATGATCGCAGTTGATAGAAAGGGCCACCGTGAGCACGGTCGTTGGGCGGTCAAAGCTGGAGCTGGATACGCCGGCCCTGTGCGTAGAAGTGCCGGTCATGCAGCGCAACATCGCCAAGATGGCGGAGATCATCGTCAGGCAAAACGGCAAAGGGTGGCGGCCCCATACCAAGGGCCAGAAGGTCCCAGCCGTCGCACACATGGAGTTGGCAGCCGGTGCGTTTGGCGTGACTTGCGCCAAACTTGGCGAGGCCGAGGTCATGGCCTCGGCTGGCATTCGCGACATTCTGATTGCCAACCAGGTAGTCGGCGACGATAAAGTTGCCCGGTTGGTGAGCTTGCGGGAATATGCCGATGTGATCGTCGCCATCGACTCTCTGGAAAACGCTCAGTGTATCCACGAGGCGGCCAGAGCTAAAGGCGTGCGCGTGCGCGCCGTAATCGAAATCGACATTGGTATGCACCGCGCCGGTGTCCAGCCCGGAACCGAGGCCGAGGCGTTTGCCCACCGCGTCGCCGCCTTGGATGGCATCACGCTTTCGGGCGTGATGGGTTGGGAAGGTCACACGGCCGGCATGCCCGACCCGCACCAGAAAGCAGAGGCCATCAAGGTCGCTACAGGCAAGCTGGTGAGTACGGTCGAGGCCTGCCGCCGCGCCGGATTGGTCATGCCAATCGTGAGTTGCGGGGGCACGGGCACCTATTGGATCAGCGCTGCCCAGCCTGGCGTTACCGAGATTCAGGCTGGTGGTGGCATATTCAGCGACGTGTTGTATGAGGAACGGTTCGGTTTGCGGCACGAACACGCCATGACGGTTGTCACCACCGTTACGAGCCGTCCCACCCCTACCCGCATCATCTGCGACGCAGGGCGCAAGACGATGAGCGCCGACATGTCGGCTCCGCGTCCGTTGCTACCTGGCGCAGTCAAAAGCGTTCGCCTGTCGGCCGAGCACGGCGTCGTCGAACTGGAACAACCGGACTCAACCCCACGCGTGGGCGACAAACTGGAGTTCATCGTCGGCTATTCGGACACGACCACCTTCCTGCACGACGAGCTCTATGCCACGCGCAATGGCATCGTGGAGCAGGTGTGGCCCGTACTGGGTCGCGGCAAGCTGCGCTGAGTCACCAAGCCACGCGCAACGCTGGTCGACTAGGGGCCAACTTCCATTGGAAATTGCATCCGGTAATCGGTGCCCACGTTGGCGCGCTCAACCGTCCATCCCGGTGGATTGAGCGGATCATAGGTCAGGATCGTGCGCTGAAAACCTTGCACCTGGATCACGCGATTGACGGGACCCGTCGGGAGGTTCTTGGTCACCGTTACCGTGACCACCTCGGAAATGGGCAAGCCGACGTCGTGCAGCCAGCCACCGGGGAACAGGTCAGTGCGATTAATATACGCCCAGAAGCGGGAGTCGACGACGTGGCCGTTCGCTCCCTGCAGCGTCGCCGAGAAGGGTACAAACGCCGACCCATTGGCAAAGACGAACACGCCGTTCCCCGGATACTGCGGTGGCGGCGCCACCCGCTGACCCGGATCGGCCAGCGCCGCCAGCTGGCTGTAGTTGAGCGTAGATGTGTTGCCTCCGATTGGGAGCAGGGAGTGTGCTTGCTGTAATTGGTCCACCAGCAAGCCATACATGTAACGCCAGTTGGCTGGTGGGTTCTGAGCGAGATGATCTTCGATGCGTCCCTTTTCGAAGTACTGAATGGGCAGACCGGTCGTCGAGCCCTGCGGGCTCAGCCCGCCGCCCAACAGGCGCACGCCGTCCATTGTGTTATAGAACGCTGCGAAGTCGGTACCTGGCAGCCACACCACGGTTTTCCGGTAGATGCCCGCAGCCGTCGCAGCAAACAGCGTATGTTTGGTCACGTTGATCACCAGATTGTTGGGGACCAGGGTGAGTGCCAATCCCGGAAAGTCCACCGCTAACCAGGTCTGGCCGCGATCCGGGCTTGCATACACGCCGGACGGCATTGTCTGGGTGGCTGCGTCGACAAAGGACGCGTACACCCAATCGGGCTGCTGGGGATTGAGCGCCATCGCCGCGATGGCCAGTCCGCTGGGCAGTTTGTTGCTCTCATCTACCCACGCTTGGCCCGTGTCGCTGCGCCAAAATCCCGGGTACCCATACAGGGCGAAGTTCTGGCTGTGACCGGCGATGCCCACCGACGACCGCACGGGCGCCCACAGAATAGGGCCCTGCCCGGCAATTGTGGTCCAGGTCGGCGGGACGGCCGTCTCAGCCGCGGACGTTTCGATTTCCCAACTGCTGTGATAGGACAGCACCGCTGCTACCAACACCGGGCTGAGCCCACCGGTCACCATGCCCAGATGGAGGATGGCCGGAATCCCTAAGCCACCCTGACCGAGGTTTGGGGCCGAGATGGTGGTCCACGTCGCGCCGTTGTCCAGGCTGCGCCACACTGCTGCTGAGCCCGTGCTATCGGTGCCACCGGCAAACACCGCGTTTTGGAGGTTCGGGTCGGGCAACACGACGTTGGTGCCACCTTGTCCACCTATCGGTGTGGTCAGCGAAGTCCAGGTGACCCCGCCGTCGAGACTGCGCGCACCGTGATTGCCGTTGCTCGTCGCGCCGGACGAGAACAGGGTGGTAGACACGAAAGGACTGACCGCCAGCGCACCGACCTTTGTGCTGGTGAGTTGCGTCCAGGTGTTGCCGCCGTCACTCGACTTCCATACGCCGCTGGGGCCGGAGCCATACAACACCTGGTCGTCGCGCGGATCGATGGCCAAAGAGTCCATGTCGCTGTTGGGCCCGACGTGAGTCCACCCACCGCCACCGGCCAGGGCTACCGCTGGAGGCGCGGCGCTGAAGCTCCCCACAACCAGCACAAGTGCTCCCAGTAAGGGCCGTAGCTTCCGGAGTGCGTTGTGAAGATTCATGTACGGGTAACCTCCTGACCTGCGGTGCCCGTGCGTCAGCGCCGAACCCGGTCCAAGGGTGCTCGCGTGAACTCGGCGCTACGCATACCGTTGCACGGCCGCCACCATTGGCCAGCGTGTCCTGGCATGTGCATGACGCTTGGGAATCGTGCTGGTGAGCACCGCGCTTCGGTCTACAATTTCTGTTCCGGCAAACGCGTTGCATGCTCCACCCCTTGCAGATGGACGCGGAAGGTTAATGAAGCCCCACGAAGAGGCACTGAGCTTCACATTGTACGTCGAATAGTACCGTTGACATGTCCTAGCGAACTAGCTATAACTAGCACAACCTAGTTCCGTGGTAGACTTGGACAACGTATACAACTATCCCTGCAGATGGAGGCTAAAACCGCACATCTAGCGCGAATGCAATCGCCAGCTCCCAACCTTGCCGGAAGGAGGGCTTCGACAGGGTATATCTGCACAATCCGCGCACCAGCACACAATAGCGTCGTCTTGTGCTCCAATGGAGCGCACATCTGCACAGAATGGTCACGATCTTGGTCGAAACACCTGAACAAGGCGGGACATCCACGGTCACACCAGTGGATGAAAGCGCTCCCGAATACGTACATCACGGTGAGGGCCACCACAGCCACAAGCATCACCATGGCGGCCACCATCACCACCGCCATCATCACGAAGCGGGTCACGAAGAGCACCAGCACGGGGCCGAGCACTCTGTGCATCCGGGTCATCCGGAGCACGCGGCTCATCATGCTGATGATGCTTCGCAGGCGCAACCCAGCGCAGGGGCGCCGTAACAAGTCCAATCATGGCACTGGACTCATCGGCGTTCGGGTTGAAGTGGAAGGGTTACACCATCATGGCAGCACCAACGCCACCGCCGGCACCGCAGCCAGCGGTCAAAGTCGAGGCCGACGCGCCCGAGTACGTACACCACGGCGAAGGGCACCACAGCCACAAGCACGCCCATGGCGAACACGGCCACCATCACCATCGCCACCATCACCACGGCGGGGACGCTGAACACAGCCACGGCACGGAGCACAGCGTGCACCAGGACCACCCCGAACACGCCGAGCACCACCGCGGGTAAAGCCTAGTTCCGTTATGTTCCTGCTCCACACTCCCGCCAGGGGGAGTAGTCGAGCACCGCCGTTGACAAGATCACTCCTCCAGCGGTATAGTCCATCTCGGTAGTTCGTGTGGCTGGCACAATTACTCTAGCCACACGATAACTGTGCGGCGCCGCAGCGCCATCACCGGGGTGACACCTGCCCCCGCTGCGCCCACGCCGTCGCTGAGGAGCACACAGCATGCGCTCACCTCATCGCGCGCTGGGGGTCGCTTGAAATGGACTACGACTACATCATCGTGGGCTCCGGAGGCGCCGGACTCTACACCGCATTGCTAGCACGCCAGCATGGTCGCGTGCTAGTCGTCACGAAGGATGGCCGCACCGAAGGCAACACCAACTACGCCCAGGGCGGGATCGCAGCAGCGATGGGTCCGGACGACTCGCCGGACCAGCACTTCAGCGACACGCTGGTAGCCGGTGCAGGGCTGTGCGACGTCCATGCGGTGCGGGTGTTGGTGGACGAGGGTCCGGCGCGCATGCGCGACCTCATCGCCCTGGGTATGCCATTCGACCGCAATGGGACACAGCTATCGCTGGGCCGAGAGGGCGCGCACGGCCGGTCGCGCATCCTCCACGCCGGCGGTGACGCCACCGGGCGGCATCTGGAACTCACGCTAGACCGTGTCGCGCAACAGCGTGGTATCGAAGTATGCGAACATGCGTTGGTGACTGATATCGTGACGCAGCATGGTCGCGCGGCCGGTGTCCGACTTGTCGATGAGTCCAGCAGCCACGAACGTACGCTGAGTGCGAGGTTTGTGATTCTTGCAACCGGCGGCGCCGGTCGGCTCTACGCCCATACCACTAATCCGGCGGTGGCAACGGGTGATGGCATTGGCCTGGCCTATTGCGCCGGCGCAGCACTGACTGGCATGGAGTTCTACCAATTCCACCCGACGGCGCTGAACTTGCCTGGCGCACCGAGCTTTCTTATTTCCGAAGCAGTGCGCGGCGCCGGCGCAATCCTGCGCTCAGCCAGTGGCGACGCATTTATGGTTCGCTATGATCCTCGGGCCGAACTCGCCCCGCGCGACATCGTGGCCCGTGCCATGGCCGCTGAAATGGCTACAACGGCACAGCCGGTGTTTCTCGACCTCACGCACCTGCCGGCTGAGGATACGCGCAGCCACTTCCCAACTATCGCGGCATTCTGCCAGAGCAAGGGCGTTGACATCACCCGCCAGCCAGTGCCAGTAGCGCCGGCGGCCCACTACTACATGGGTGGCATCGCGACGGATGTATGGGGTGAGACCACTATCCCGAACCTGTTTGCCGTGGGGGAATGTGCGAGCAGCGGCATCCACGGCGCCAATCGCCTCGCCAGTAACTCGCTCTTGGAACTGCTGGTGTTTGGCCATCGGGCCATCGCGCGCACACGAGCAACGGACCGGCAGCGCGGTGACGTTTCCAGCCCCGCGCTTCCGAGCATTCCCTTGGTGCTGCCGGAGCCTGCGACCCTGGCACGAACGGATCACACAGCCGTTGCTTCCCCGCCCACTCTCGCAATGCTGCAGAACGCCATGTGGCAGGATGCCGGCATCGTGCGCGACGCAGCCGGGCTCACACGCTTGCGGCAGCAACTCGCTACCTGGACGCTCCAGTTGCCGGTTGGTGGCAGCCGCAGCGAGCGAGAACTCTCCAGCTTGATGTTAACCGGTCGCTTGCTGGTTGAAGCAGCGCTGGCTCGCCAGGAGAGCCGAGGAGCGCATGCCCGTACTGACTTCCCCACCACACGCGAGAGTTGGCGCCACCACCAGGTGATCACGAGGCCAGGCGCCAGTTGGGAAATCGGACTAGCCACCGAGGTACAGGAGTCGCACCTGGTTGCTGCTGGCTAAGACCAGCGCACACACGTCACCCTCGACCCTTTCCCTAAACATGACGTATTTTTCCCACATGACGAGCAAGGGGAGGGTACAGATCGGTGCGGCTTGGGCGAGGGATGGGTCCGTACCCTTGTCCCGCCAGACAAGCAACCCTAAATGGGGTGGGTAACAACGAGCCCTCTCCACGGCGAACGAACGTAGCTCGATCCATTCATGGTCGGACGGGGCGCTGATCATCGCTCTCTTGCTCTACCAACCCAGTCGGCCCTACATGAGAGAACCCCGGGGGTATACTCCGAAGTTGCGATTCTGATCGACCCGCATCATCTGGAGTACATGTGGAGCAATTGCGCGCTGGTGCCGTTAGGCTCGGCCTCAGCTTGAGTGACGCGTCGCTGGCGACACTGCGTCAATACGCGGAACTCCTGCTCGCCCGCAACCAGGTGATGAA
The DNA here is from genome assembly GCA_025449435.1 of Chloroflexota bacterium. The sequence continues at coordinate 17,350 of JANWJO010000100.1, forward strand.
CCTCACCGGTGCGTCCACTCTGGACGAGCTTGAGATCAGGCATCTGCTCGATTCGCTGACGGTGGCGAAGTACCTCCCAGGTGCGGGCGCTTCGGTTATTGACGTGGGCAGCGGGGGCGGGTTTCCAGGCATTCCTCTGGCGATCATCCGGCCCGACGTACAGATAGCACTGCTGGAGTCGGCAATCAAGAAAGCGACATTCCTGCAGGAAGCTGTGAACGAACTGCACCTTGGCAATGTCATTATCATTAACCAACGGGCCGAGCTGGCAGGGCAGTCGTGGGAATATCGCCAGCGCTTCCACCTGGCGGTCACTCGCGCAGTCGCAGCAGCACCAGTGGCGCTGGAGCTCACTTTGCCGTTTGTACGACTGCTTGGCCGTGCGGTGTTGATGAAAAAAGGCAACATCGACGTCGAACTCGAGCAGGCTCGCCGGGCCCTGCGCCAGTTGGGCGGCACTATCGAGCTTGTCGATACGTTGCCGCTGCCGGACTTGTTGCCGGAGCACATGCTGGTCGTGGTCGAAAAGCTCCAGGCGACTCAGGCGCGCTTTCCTCGCCGTCCCGGGATTCCTGAACGGCGCCCGCTCGTCTAGCTCGTAAGAATGGCGCTCTTGGCGGCTAGTTGGGTCTCGTAATCGCGCCTTCACTGGCCGATTGCACCATGGCAGCATATTTTGCGAACACGCCTGTGGTGTACCGAGGCTTGGGGGCTCTCCAACCGGCCAGGCGTCCACGCATTTCGAACTCCGTGATGTCGAGTTCGATGGTGCGGTTGTTCACGTCCACCGTGATCTCATCGCCTTCGCGTACCGCTGCGATGGGACCGCCTCGGGCTGCCTCCGGCGAAACATGGGCAATCATGAGGCCGTGGGTGGCGCCGCTGAACCGGCCGTCGGTGAGCAGGGCTACGGAATCGCCAAGGCCGGCGCCCACGATGGCAGCCGTGACGCCCAGCATCTCACGCATGCCCGGACCGCCGCGCGGTCCCTCATAACGAATAACGACGACATCACCGGCATTGATCTTGCGCTGGGTGACGGCCTTCATGCAGGCCTCTTCGCTATCGAACACGCGTGCCGGACCTTTGTGCAGCACGCGCTCGTGACCAGCAACCTTAACCACACAGCCGTCAGGCGCCAGGTTGCCGCGCAGAATTAACAGTCCGCCATGATCCTTAAGGGGTTGATCGATGGGGCGCACGACGCGCTGGCCAGGCGTTTCAACGGCCTCAGCGGCTTCCTCGCCCAGCGTCCTACCGGTCACGGTCTTCTGGCTGCCGTCCATGTAACCGCCGTCGATGAGACGTTTGGCAAACAACGAGGATCCCCCCGCTGCATCGAGATCAACGGCTACATACTGACCGCCGGGTTTGAGGTCGCCGATGAGCGGCGTCTTCCTGCTCACCTGGTCGAAATCATCAATGGACAGTGGGATGTTCGCCTCACGCGCCAGTGCCAGCAAATGCAGAACGGCGTTGCTTGACCCACCACTTGCCACCACGCCGGCAATAGCATTCAGGAACGATTGCCGGGTGAGGATGTCGCTCGGCCGGAGTCCAGCGGCAAGCGCTGCGAGCACCTGGTGCCCAGCCAGTTCATTGACGGCTTTGCGCCGCGGGTCCGGTGCAGGCACGCGGGCCGACCCGAGCGGCGACAGGCCCAGGAACTCCATGGCCATGGCCATCGTGTTGGCGGTGTACTGGCCACCGCACGCGCCTGCGCCGGGACACGCCACATTTTCCAGTGCGCGCAACTCTGCTTCGGTCATCTTTCCTGCCGAAACGGCGCCAACTGCCTCAAACACGTCCAGGATCGTCACATCGCGCCCGTGGAACCTCCCCGGCGCAATGGAGCCACCGTAAATCAACACAGCCGGCACATTGAGACGGATGAGCGCCATCGCCCCTGCTGGTATGGTCTTGTCGCACCCCACCAAGGCGACCAGTGCGTCGAACATGTGACCGCGAGCCACCAGTTCAATCGAGTCGGCGATCACCTCGCGGCTTACCAATGAGGCCTTCATGCCTTCGGTCCCCATGGTGACGCCGTCGCTAATAGCTATGGTATTGAACTCCATGGGCGTGCCACCGGCAGCACGAACTCCGGCCTTTACATCTTGAGCCTGTTCACGCAGGTTGATGTTGCACGTCATGGTCTCGATCCAACTGTGCACCACCCCGATCATCGGCTTGGCGAGGTCGGCATCGGTGAAGCCTATGCCCTTAACGTAGGACCGCGCCGGGGCGCGCTCAATGCCGTCATACAATTTGCTGCTCTGGTGCCGTAGATTCGTATTACCGGCCATTGCTGTTTCCCCACTCCCTGCACATTGCCAGGTCATCTCGTGCCTATGCGTAGGCTAGCGTACGGCACGCTCAAGACGCTACGCAAGCGCAGCTTGCTTGGTGCTGGGGGATTCCAATTGGAGCGCAGGTATACTCGGACGACCTGTGTGGCACAGGCAAGAGAGACGCCACTGGATGTGCCGCCAATCCTGGCACGGTTGCGAGAGTTGTACAGAGACATGAGCAAGAAGAGAAGCAAACTCCGCCAGCGGCGCAAGAAGCCCGCGAATCACGGCAAGCGACCAGTCGCCGGTCGGTAAGCTGGCGTGCGCGGGCCCAACCGTCGCATCCTGTTCAATCGCAAGCACCGGCGTCACCTTGCGCTGCTGAGAGGGAGCCGTTCGGCGAGGCAGCGGACGGTGTTTGGAACGGTATTTACCGTCCTGCTGTTGGCATTAGCCTGTATCACAACGGGCACTGCCGTCGCTGCGGCTATCACTGGTTTTGGCGTGATCTACACCTACCAGTCGGTGACCCAGGACTTGCCGTCCGTGTCCGAGGTGGGCAACGCCCACCTTGCCGAGACCTCTATCATTTACGATCGCAATGGTGTGGAGTTGTATAAGCTCATCGACCCCGACACCGGCTGGCGCCAGAGCGTGGCACTCAATGACATGACGCCAGACTTGATCTGGGCAACCGTTGCGACCGAAAACCCGACTTTTTATGAGGACCCTGGCGTGGACGTCTCCAGTATCGCTCGTGCCACATTGCAGGATTTGCGCAGTGGCACGGCGGTCTCGGGCGCCAGCACCATCACCCAGCAACTCATCAAGCGTACGGTGCTCTCCAGCCAGACGACCATCACCCGAAAGATGCGCGAGGCGATCCTCGCCTACCGGTTGACCAAGGTGGTTCCCAAGGACAAGATCCTCGAGTTGTATCTGAACCAGATCTACTACGGCAATAACACCTACGGCGTGGAAGCGGCGTCGGAAGAGTATTTCAATACGTCCGCCAAGAACCTCACGCTGGCCCAGGCCTCGTTTCTCGCCGGATTGCCGCAGGCGCCGTCGTTTTACGACCCGTTTGCCAACTATCCAGCGGCCAAACGACGCCAGGGTGAGGTCCTCGGCTACATGGTGCGCGAGCAGTTGATCTCCCAGGACCAGGCCAATCAGGCCGCTGCCGCCGACATCCAGCTGGTCGATCCCCACGCGCGGCAAACCATACTGCGGGCTCCGCACTTTGTGTTCTACGTCATCGACCAACTCGTACAACAATTCGGTCACGACCTGGTGTACCAGGGTGGACTACGCATTACGACCACCCTGGACTATGGTCTCCAGCAGGCCGGTCAGCAAATTGTCACTGATCAGGTGTCCAAGATCAAAACCGACCATCACGCCACCGACGGCTCCTTGGTGGCCATTAACCCCAAAACCGGTGAGATCGTGGCGATGGTAGGCAGTGCCAACTACAACGACGCGTCGATCAATGGCCAGGTCAACATTGCCACTGCGCTGCGCCAGCCGGGCAGCACGGTTAAGCCGTTTACCTATGCCGCCGCGTTCGAACGGGGGTATAGCCCCGCCAGCATCGTCGTCGATGCTAAGACACAGTTCCCCATCAACCAGCAACAACTGAATGGCACCTGGCGGCCGAGTGCGGTATCGGACCCAGCCACCGACCCGTATGCACCATGCAACTACGATAACCAGGCGCCCGGGTGCCCACCGCAGTATTTTCACGGACCCATCAGCATGCGCCGGGCATTAGGCAACTCGCTCAACGTCCCAGCAGTCAAGACACTGGAGTACGCTGGCATCGACAGTATGGTAAGCCTGGCACGCGCAATGGGCATCACCACCTGGACACAACCAGCCGGCTCGTATGGACTGTCGGTGACGCTCGGTGGTTCAGAGGTGCGCTTGCTGGATCTCACCTCAGCGTACGGTGTGTTCGCCGCGCAGGGTGTGCGACATCCCCCCATCGCCTGGCGGGACATTCGCGACATCTATGGCCACGTTTACTCCCATTTCGATGACGCACACCCTGATCCGGGCGCGCGCATCCTTAGCCCACAAGTGTCCTTTCTCATCACCGACGTCCTGAGCGACGACTCAGCGCGGGCTCTGGAGTTCGGCACCGGGAGTGGCCTGGTCCTGTCGCGCCCGGCCGCAGCTAAGACGGGCACGACGGACTCCTTCCGCGACAATTGGACCGTCGGCTACACGCCGAACCTCGTCACTGGCGTGTGGGTTGGAAACGCTGACAATACGCCGATGAAGGATGTGATCGGCATCACCGGTGCTGGCCCGATCTGGCATGACTTCATGGAAAGTGCCTTGCGTCCGATACCGGTCGAGCAGTTCTTGCCACCGGCTGGATTGGTGCAAGAAAGAGTGTCGAACCTCACTGGGCTCATTCCTGTCCAGCCTACGGGCACAGAAAAGATCGTCTATACCAAGCTGCCTAACGTAGACAAGTATGTTGGCAACTATGTCACCACCGGTGAGCCTTCGCATGTCGACTGGTTCATTGCCGGGTCGGAGCCAACACGATCCACTTACCGGTTAGGCACCTACGAAGCATTATGGACAACCGGACAGCCAGCTATCAATTGCCCAGCGTACATGGTGGATGTGCGCGTGTTTGGTCCGCAGCTGCCTCCCCCAGGCGTGTACGACTGCGCAGCCGGTAAACAGGTCGATGCGAACGGCCTCGACGGCTACAACGGTACGCCACCCACGCGTACTCCCACACCGTCACCCACCGCCACCAGCACGCCGGTAATTCCCACACGCACGCCAACGCCCACACGCACAGCCACGCCGGTAGGAACGCCTCCTGCCGCTTCGCCAGTCCCCGACACACCTACACCTACGCCCACCAAGCGCAAATAGCGACCGGTAACTCCACCCCCCTCCTGGCGCCTGGAGCGTTCGTGGTACAGTGTGAGCGTCCGGGAAGCGGTGCGACCGTTTCATCAGCGAAGGGCCCGAACGTACTGGCCCACAACAACGCCGTTTACTCGCTAGGACTCGAACCGCACCTCCACACAAGAACGGCGGCATATGACGCGCATCCTTATCGCTGACGATGAGTCACTCATCCGTATGGACCTGCGCGAAATGCTGACCTCACTCGGCTACGAGGTGGTAGGGGAGGCCAGCGATGGTCGCGAAGCAGTTCGGCTCACCAAGGAAATCCACCCCGATCTCGTGCTCATGGATGTCAAGATGCCTCCCGGGGTCGATGGCATCACAGCGGCGGCGGAGCTTCATCAGGCTGGGCTCGCCCCTGTTGTGTTTCTCACCGCCTATAGCGATCGGACGCTCGTTGACGGGGCCGTAGGCAGCGGTGC
>JANWJO010000101.1 GCA_025449435.1 Chloroflexota bacterium
GATAAAGATGACCGACGTGCGGGTCTTGCTGACGGCGGCGGCGAGCTTACGCAGCGCCTGGCTCATCAAGCGGGCCTGGAGGCCGACGTGCGTATCGCCCATCTCGCCTTCGATTTCGGCGCGCGGCACCAGTGCAGCCACCGAGTCGATCACGATCACATCGAGGCCACCAGAGCGCACCAGCATGTCGCAGATTTCCAGGGCTTGCTCGCCGGTGTCGGGCTGGGAGATGAGCATCTCGTCGATGTTGATTCCACAGCGCCGTGCGTAGGTGGGGTCGAGCGCGTGCTCAGCGTCGATGTAGGCAGCGGTGCCACCCAGGCGTTGGGCCTGGGCGATGATGCATTGCGCCAGCGTAGTCTTGCCAGAGGATTCCGGACCATAGATCTCGACAACGCGCCCACGTGGCACGCCGCCGATACCTAGTGCCATGTCCAGCGAAATGGCCGAGGTGGGGATCACTTCGAGTGGACCGTAGGCCGAAGGATCTCCCAGGCGCATGATCGCGCCTTTGCCAAACTGCCGCTCGATTTGGGATAAGGCGAGGTCGAGGGCTTTGGTACGTTCGGTCGCAGTTGCCACGGGCATGGATGGCACCCTTTCTCACTGTCCGCCCGGGCAAAGTACCCGCGCGGAGCGGCGGCCTCTTCACCTCGACCCAGAACAGCCCATCCACTGGAACCGCCGCGTACCACCCATGCCGGCCCACTACAGGTGGGGTGCATGCGCGGCCGTCTGGCGCGAATGGCGTGTTACTGAGCCAGCCGCCCCTCGAACTTAGAACATATTTACTATACACGCTGGATGATTTCCTGTCAAGGGGAACAAAGGCTGCTATCCTTGACGCATCGTTCCGTCAAACCCTGTAGAGGGTGACGCACGGTATGGGAGCCGTGCGTTAGTGTGAGAGGAGCTTTCCGTGGCTGCACAGTCAACCGTATCGTCTGCAGCGCACACGGGCGTGCGCGTGTTGCGCAATTTCACTGGCGGGCGCTGGACATCTCCCCAGACGTCGCAGACGCTCAACGTCACCAACCCGGCCACTGGCGAGTTGCTGGCGCACGTCCCACTGTCCGATGCCGCAGATGTCGATGCCGCCGTCAAGCTGGCGCACGCAGCTTTCCCTGCCTGGCGCGCCACGCCGCCACAAGAGCGGGCGCGTTACATGTACGCAGTGCGGGAGCGCCTAGAAGCCAATTTCGAGGAACTGGCGCGTATCGTGACGCTCGAGCACGGCAAGACGTTGTCCGATGCCCGTGGCTCGGTGCGCCGTGCCATCGAGAACGTGGAGGTGGCGGCTGGTATTCCGTCGCTCATGATGGGCTACGGCCTGGAAGACGGCGCTTCGCGTAACATCGACGAGGAAGTCATCCGGCAACCGCTCGGCGTGTTCGCCGCAGTGTGCCCGTTCAATTTCCCTATGATGGTGCCCTTCTGGTTCTGGCCGTACGCTGTGGCCACCGGCAATACCTTCATCTTGAAGCCGTCCGAGCAGGTGCCGCTCTCGATAGCACGTGTGTTCGAGTTGATCGAAGACGTGGGCTTCCCCGCTGGTGTGCTAAACCTGGTCCACGGTAATCGCACCACCGTTGAGGCGCTGATCGACCACCCCGACGTGCGCGGCGTGTCGTTCGTCGGGTCTACGCCGGTGGCAAAGGCGGTGTACGCCCGTGCGGCCGCCAACGGCAAGCGCGTGCAAGCCCAGGGTGGGGCGAAGAACGTGCTGGTGGTGATGCCCGATGCCAAGCTCAAGCCCACGGTAGACAATATTATGGGGGCCGTATTCGGGTCGGCGGGGCAGCGCTGCCTGGCGGGCTCGGTGCTGGTGACCGTTGGTGAGGCACACGACCTGGTGGTGCCGGCGCTGCGCGAAGCCGCCGCCAAGATGAAGGTGGGCAACGGCTTGGAGCCCGACACCGATATGGGGCCGGTAATTTCCCCCGCGGCTAAAGCCCGCGTCATCAAGTACGTCGACCAGGGAGAAGCCGGCGGCGCCAAACTGTTGCTGGACGGCCGCGGCGTGGGCGCAGGTACGGATGGCGAGAACTGCTTCGTCGGGCCAACCATCTTCGACGGCGTTACTCCTGGCATGGCCATCGCGCAAGAGGAGATTTTTGGACCCGTCCTGAGCATCGTGCAGGTGCCCGACCTTGCCGGTGCCATCGAGTTCATCGCGGCGAGTCCGTTTGGTAACGCGGCGTCGATCTTCACCCAAGATGGTGCAGCGGCACGGGAATTCCGCTATAAGACGCCGGTGGGCAACGTCGGCATCAACGTGGGAGTCGCTGCCCCGATGGCCTATTTCCCGTTCTCCGGCGCCAAGTCGTCATTTTTCGGCGTGTTACACGCCCAAGGACGCGACGCCATCGACTTCTATTGCGAGCGCAAGGTGGTGATCACGCGCTGGTACAAACCCAGCAGTGAACTGGCGCCAGAGCTGGCCACTGGCAGCGCTGTTGCTTGCCTTTTTTGCCCTGGCGCTGGCCTACACCGTGTCCACACCGGTGTGGGAAGGCCCCGACGAACCAGAGCACTTCCAATATGTGCGCTATCTGGTTCAGGTTCACCGGATACCCAGCGTGCTGCCGACCATCCAGCCGGATGGCAACAACGAAGGTAAGCAGGCGCCGCTGTACTACGTGCTGGCCCTGCCCTTTGTTGCTGGCGTTGATCTGAGCGGCACAGACCGTATTCGCATCAATCCGCACGCTGGCTGGCAGGGCGTGACCGACGCGTCGTACTCCGCCACACACGTGCTCGACGAAGGCTGGCCGTGGCACGGCATCTTCCTCGCCGATCACCTGGTACGCGTGCTGTCGGCGTTGTTGGGTGTGGGAACGCTGGCACTGGTGTACGCAATGGCGTTGGAGGCCACTGGGCGGCGCGGCGCAGCCCTGGCAGCCGCGTTGTTGGTGGCCGGCTTGCCGGGATTTCTGTTTGCGTCGTCCACGATCAACAACGACGCGCTGGCCGACACGCTGGCAGCGGCCTTGTTGCTCGTCGCGGTGCGTGGGGTCAAGCGCCGCGAGCCGGCGCTGGCGCTGTGGTGGGGCGGGCTGGGCTGTGCAGCGCTGTTCACCAAGCTGGATCTGCTGCTGCCGCTGGCCGTGAGCGGTATTGCGTTGGTTCTGGTGTTGCCGCGCAAGCCAGGGGTGTTTGCGGCACTCATCTTGCCGCTGGTGCCGGCAGCCGGCTTCTGGCTGTGGCGCGTCAATGCTGGCACCCAGCAGTTGCTTGGCCGGGCCACCGGCTGGCCACCGCCCTTTCTACACGCCACGCTGGCGGCGAATGTGGCGGCTAGCGCCGGCTTTCTGCACAGTTTGTGGGGGTCCCTGTTCGGGTTGTTTGGCTGGACCGGGCAATCGTTGCCGCTGTGGTTGCTCATCGGGTACAGCATCGGTCTGATGGTTGGTCTGCTCGCGGCTATCCGTGCCCCGGTGCTACCACCGGCCGCAGGAGCTGTGCTGTGGGCGATGCCGCTCTTAAACCTGGCGGCGATGGTGGGGGCGGCGATGGTGGTGAGCGATGCTGGCCCCAGTTATAGTGCGGGGCGGCTGCTGTACCTATCACTGGGCGCGCTGTCTACGCTGGTTGCCATCGGTTGGGCGCGGGTGCTCGAAGGGTTGCCGCGCTGGCGCTGGCTGGCTGTCTTGGCGCTTGTAGCCTACGGCTTCGCGGCGCTGCTCATCCCGTTGCTGCTGTTGCGCCCACACTGGCCACAGCCCTGGCCGGTGACCAACCAGGTGCCAGTCACGGCCCATCCGGTCACGCCAGCCGATTTTGCGCAGCGCGTCACGCTGGCCGCTGCGAACATTCCTCCCACGATGCGTGCCGGCTCGGCCGCGCCATTCACCTTGTACTGGCAAGTGACGCAGCCGCTGCCGTCTGGCGAATGGCTGTTCATCCACGTAGAGAATGCGCAAGGCGCCAGCGCAGCGGCGTTTGACGGCTCTCCGCAGCCGCCGGTGTTGCCGCTGGACTACTGGCGACCTGGTGATGTGATCATTGCCGTACACGCCCTGACCATCCACACCGATGCCCTACCAGGGCACTACGCCATCTTGGTGGGCTGGTACGACCGCCAGTCTGGCACGCGCCTTGCGCTTGCCAACGGCGGCAACCAAGCACTGGCCGGTGGGTTGGATGTGGTGGCGCATTAGCGGACGCCAGCGCACGCTGGAGTTCGTCGTAGAGACAGTACCCTTGTGCCTATCGGCAACGACACTATGCAGGGAGAGAGAGGAGCATCGGTGGTAGCAACATCGCCGCTGGTCATTTGGCACCGCCAGCCAGCTACGCAATGGGTCGAAGCGTATCCGCTGGGCAACGGCCGGCTGGGCGCCATGGTGTTCGGTGGCGTGAACGACGAGCGAGTGGCGCTCAACGACGACACGTTGTGGTCGGGATTCCCCAGCGACGGTGATAACCCGCAAGCTCGCCAGCACCTGGCGGAGCTGCGCCGTTTGGTGTTAGAGGAGCACGACTATATCGGCGCGACAGCGCTCGCGCAGCGCATGCAAGGTCCATTCAACGAGTCGTACCAACCGCTGGGCGACCTGCGCTTGCACGTGCTCCATGGTGGCGAAATGACGGACTATCGTCGAGAACTCGACCTCGACACCGCCGTCGCTAGCGTAAGCTATCAGGTGGCTGGCGCCACATTTGCGCGCGAAGCGTTCGTGAGCGCCGTGGATGGCGTGCTCGTCATGCGCCTCACCGCGAGCAGTGCTGGCGAGGTCAACATCGACGTCTCGATCGACAGTCCGGTGCAGAGCGTGTCGGTAGCCGATACGCCCAGTTCGCTCACCCTTGCCGGCAAGAGCCCGAGTCATGTGGAGCCGAATTACCGCCGTGTTGATCCACCGGTGGTATACAGCGACGTGCGCGGCCACGGCATGGCGTTCTGCGCTCAAGTACGAGCGTTCACTTCCGGCGGCACCAGCCGTTCCGTGGGTCAGGCCCTCCAGATTCGCAACGCTGATGCCGTCACCCTCCTCGTAGCATCGGCCACTGGTTTCCGGAGCTTTGGCCATATGCCGGACACGCCGCCTGCCGAGCTCGCCGCTCGCTGTGAGTCCTCACTCTATCGGGCTGTCGCTAGGCCGTTTGAACAACTGCGTGCGGACCACGTGGCCGATCATCAACGGCTGTTCCGGCGCGTGCAGCTTGACCTGGGCGAATCGCCGGAGCCAGACCTGCCGGTCGACGAGCGCGTACAGCGTGTGACTCACCGGCCCGATCCGGCGCTCGATGCGCTGTATGCTCAATTCGGCCGCTACTTACTCATCGCGTCGTCGCGACCTGGCTCTCAGCCAGCCAACCTGCAGGGCATCTGGAACGAACACGTACGCCCGCCCTGGAGCGCGAACTGGACCATCAACATCAACACCCAGATGAACTACTGGCCGGCCGAGACCGCCAACCTGGCTGAATGTGCCGAGCCGCTGGTCAGGCTCATCGCTGAACTGGCGGTCAAGGGGGCACACACAGCTCGTGTCAACTATGGCTGCCGGGGGTGGGCCGCCCACCACAACACCGACCTGTGGCGGCAATCGGCGCCGGTGGGCGAAGGCACCGGCAACCCGGTGTGGGCCAACTGGCCCATGGCCGGCGTATGGCTCGTCCAGCACCTGTGGGAGCACTACGCCTTTAGCGGCGACACCGCGTTCCTGCGCGGCACCGCCTACCCGCTCATGAAGGACGCGGCAGCCTTCTGCCTCGACTGGCTGGTGGAGGGGCCGGATGGCCATCTGGTGACCTGCCCCTCCACGTCGCCCGAAAATCAGTTCCTGGATCGCGGCCAGCCAGTGAGCGTGAGCGCCGCAAGCACTATGGACATGGAGCTCATCTGGGACCTGTTCACCAACGGTATCGAAGCCGCCGAGGTCCTGGGCGAAGATGAAGGCTTCCGTATGCGGCTTGCCGCGGCGCGAGCGCGTTTGTGGCCGTTCACAATCGGCAGTAACGGCCAACTGCTGGAGTGGTGGCAGGAGTTCGACGAGGCCGAGCCTGGGCACCGGCATATGTCGCACGCCTTTGGCCTGCACCCTGGCCGGCAGATCACGCCGCGCGGCACGCCGGAACTGGCAAGCGCCATTAGACAATCGTTAGCATTGCGTCTGGCGCACGGTGGTGGACACACGGGTTGGAGCCGCGCCTGGCTCATCAATATCTTCGCCCGGCTCGAAGATGGCGAAGGCGCCTACGCACATTTGCAAGCGCTGCTGGCCACATCGATATTGCCCAACGTGTTCGATACCCACCCACCCTTCCAGATCGACGGCAATTTCGGAGGTACGGCAGCCGTGATTTAAATGCTCTTACAGAGCCATGCTGGCGAGATCAGCCAGCTGCCAGCGCTGC
>JANWJO010000102.1 GCA_025449435.1 Chloroflexota bacterium
CAGGCGGATGGACTCCAACCTCCCACCCCATCTCTCTACTGCGCTGCCCTAGTCCAAAAGAGGTAGCGCAACTGGCGGGAGTATAACGACGGGGACCGGTCCTGCCGTACCAAGCACAATTGGGCTGGCTTGGATGGGGGATGGGGCACAAGTTTCCTATGACCGACGGAACCTTTGCGTTGCCCTTACGCGCGTGCCCCACTTGGCTATTAGCAGTCCATGGCCAGGTTTACACGCCGTCGCCAGGGGGCTGATTATCATCCTGCGATGTGCGTTCATCCGACTCCGGAGATGAGCTTTGACGTGTCGCCCGCTGGTGACGCCGCAACGCGTCACGCGCTGCTTGGTAACGTGTCCGGGCCTCGGCCGCATGCTCCGGAGTGAGGGAATCAGTGGTGTAGCGAGCCGTGACGTACGCGTCGGTGAGCCCTTGAACGTCTGCCTGAGCGTCGGCGACCGACTTGAGGATTCCCGACGAGTATTCCGCCGCTGTGGTGCCGGGAGCGCGGCGCAGCCCTGTTGACGTGCCTGTACGGACGAGCTGGCCGTACCAGTAGCGCACGTGGTCAGCGGCGGTGCCGCCTTGTGGGCCGCGGGAGCCGAACACTGTGGTGATGACTCGCCCAGGTGCCCCGGCGACCGTGTGCGCCGCGCGCAGGAGCGCGCGCTGGGACTCATTCAGCAAGCCGCGGAGGAACGTGACGATACTCCATAGGAACTCGGCGACACCGCCCAAAGCGCGCATCCAGCCAATTTGCGGCCCTCCGGCACCGCGCCGCCACCACCGTACTAGCCAGAATGCAATCGCCAGAGCGACCGCGATACCGAGCACAACAAGCAAAGGGTCGATCCAGTCGAAGTTTGGTCCGACCTGCTGGGATGATGACAGTGAGGCAGGTGGCAGGAATGGTGGCCTAGGCAAGACTGGTCGTTGCGCAAACTGCTGGACGGGTTGAGCTGCAGGTGTTTTGAGCAGCGAGAGCAGGTAGGCGAGCAACCCCAGGATGGCACCGAGGACGCCACGAATGAGCGCCAGCGCAATCGCCGCGGGCACCAGAAGCCCTATCACGGCAAACGTCGCAAGCAGTTGCCCACTCATCGAAGCGAACAGGTCTGAACTGACGCCGGCTGCACCAATATCTTCGATCATCCAGCGACTACGGTGTACCTCGAAGCTACTCACCGCGAGCAACAGGAGGCCGAGCACGCAGAACACCAGCAACGACAACCCCATGGCCACTTGCCAAGGGGTCCGCATTGACTGCCAGATAGCGCCAACGGCGATCACAAACACGAATAACCAGCCAAAGACCCAATTCATGAGACGCTTGTGCAGCCTGCCCAGATCAGGCAGTCCAAATAGACGGGAACTCGTGTCCTCAAACAGTGCATTGGAGGACTTCTTGGGCAAGTCCTCTACGGTCAAGTGGAGTCGCCGCACGATGCCGAGGGGAAACAATACGAATGCCCACGAACCCACGAATGCCACCGCTGTTAACGCGTCCCGCCAACCGACGTACAGGGCTGGCGACGACCACACGCCCACCAAGAAGGGTAGGAGGCTTCCCAATCGATCCGGCACGTACCGGAGGAGTAACGTGACGGCCACAGTCGCCCACGCAAGGATGATGAGTTCACGGGCGATCAGCGCAGCCTTCAACTCGTCACGGGGGCGCTCGCGTGCGAGTGTTTCCCGCAGGACCACCGCACCGGCGATCGCTGCCGCTTCAGCGAGCAGGAGTGCTCCCGGATGCCAGCTCTGAATGATCTGGCCGACCGTCACGCTCACCATCCACGCCGCCAGAACTCCCATGCCGCCAATGGCAAGGTAGCCGAGCGGAAATGTTGACCGCTTACTTAGTGCACGGTTAACCACGCAGGACCTCGGCCATGGTGGGAAGGTCACGGTCGTCACGTACCCGGAAGGTCTTGAACCTGCCCGCGGCTGATATCGCCTCGAAGTCCTGCCCGGCCGGGCGGACGTGCCCAGCAATGACCAGCAGCACGGCGTAGCCTTCGCGGCGCATTCCCGTGAGCGTGCCATACAACTCTTCAGAGACGCTACCGGTGATGACTACGACGGTAGTGCCCCATCCGAGGCCGCGCACATGGTCGCGCAGTAGCCGGGTAAACGGCACTGCTTCGTCGCTCTCGACACGCGCAAGCGCTTCCAGCAGCCGGATGAGGTGCCCTCTGCCCCTGCCTGCTGGGACTGACACCTGCGTGGCCAGGTGCTTACCGGAAATCGAGATGGCCGTGCCACGGTCTGGTATGCCGCCTAACGGGTCAGCGCCGTTGGACAGCAACCCAACCGCTTGGCGCTCCGCCACGAGTTCGGAGGCGAATGACGCCGCAGCCACGATGGCCAATTCTTGAAAGTGGTCGATGAACTGCTGGTCATAGTCGCGCGGATGCAGGTTGAGTGCAACGACTGTCTCCAGCGTCATCGCCGGCTCCAGCTTCTTCACCTGCAGCGTGCCCGCTTTGGCGCTCGCGGGCCAGTGCACGCGGCGCATGCTATCGCCGCGCTGGTACTCTCGCACGCCCACTACGCGCACAGGGTCTTCGGATAGGGGATTGCGCGAGCGAAGCGGCCCGAGCGGCATGCGCGAGGGCAACAGTAATTGGGATAACGGCACAACCTTGGGATAAACCACCAGGTTGTCGGCGCCGCGATCGCGAATAACGCGGTCGTCAAATCCGAACACATCGCCAAACGACAGCGTGAGAGGGCCGAGGGCATAATAGCCGCGCCGCGTGCCACGCACGGTGTAGGTAAGGGTGCGCGACGATTTGCCCGGAAGGTAGGCAGCCCCGGAATGAGGGGCTGGATAGCCGAGCCGGAGAGGCAAACGCTCGGTGTATTGCACCCACGGCAAGGCGAAGGCACTTTTATTGGTGAATTCGAGCGTGACTGTCGCCTGCTCACCCCAGAACATATGGGTGTCGTACACGCGCCGGTAGCTGATCATGCTGGGCATGGTGCGCGACCACCACAGCAGGAAGATCAGCAACCCGACCAGCATATACAGCATGCTCGCCAGGATCCCGGCATCGAACAGGGCCGCGATGAGCCCCGCAACGACCAGGAGGGGAATGAAGCGCGCAGCGGCCATCTACGCAGTCACGTCTTCGGCAATGCCAACTTCGACGTCGTTGAGCAGCCGCTCCACGATCTGGTCGCGCGTCCGGCCGCGCACCTCTGCCTCTGGGCGCACGATCAGGCGATGAGGCAGCGCCACCCGCGCGATGTGTTTCACATCGTCTGGCACTACATAGTTGCGACCGCGTACCAGGGCCAGGGCTTGGGACGCCTTAAACAGCGCCAGACTGCCGCGTGGACTCGCTCCGAGGGACAAATCGGCGTGCTCCCGTGTAGCGGTGATGAGGCGCAATAAGTAGTCGCGCACCGCATCGGCGATGTGTACATCCTGGGCGGTACGGCGAAGACTGGTGAGTTCATCAAGCGTTGCAACTGGACGCAAGGCATCGATCGGATGCTGATGGCGCTGCTGGTCGAGCATCTGACGTTCGCCATCCAGGCTGGGATACCCCATCTGCAAACGCAGCAAAAACCGATCCAGTTGTGCCTCCGGCAATGGAAAGGTTCCCTCGTACTCGACTGGGTTTTGCGTCGCCAGTACGAGAAAGGGTCGCGGCAGCGGACGGGTTTCGCCATCGGCACTGATCTGGCGTTCACCCATAGCCTCGAGTAACGCCGACTGTGTCCGCGGGGTGGCGCGGTTGATTTCGTCGGCCAGGAGAATGTTTACGAATACCGGCCCAGGCCGGAACTCAAATGTGCCGGTAGCCTGGTTAAAGATCGATACGCCCGTAACATCACTCGGCAGGAGGTCCGGCGTAAACTGAATGCGTTTGAACTCGGCTCCTAAAGTGGTGGCGATTGACCTGGCCAGCATTGTCTTACCGGTGCCGGGCACATCTTCAAAGAGGATATGGCCTTCGACGATGAGGGCGACGAGTACCAATTCAACGACGGACTGTTTACCGACGATGACGCTGGCCACGTTGCGCTGAAATCGCTCGACGAACTCAGCGGCGGCCGGAGGTGCGGAAGTCGCAGTGGAGCCTGCGTCGACAGCCGTCACCTTACAACCCCGCGGCGCTGGTTACCAAGCGGTAGCCAACGCTGCGCACCGTGACGATCAAGCGCGGATCGCTCGGGTCACGCTCCAGCTTCTCCCTCAAATGCCGGATATGCACTTTGAGCATCTCTGTCTCCCCGGTGTAATTCGAACCCCAAGCATAGCCAAGCAGCACGTCGTGACCCACCACCCGATCGTCGTTAAGCATCAGACAGCGCACGAGCTGAAACTCGGTGGGAGTGAGGTCAACAGTCACGCCACTCCGGCTGAAGATGTGGCGCGTGGCGTCCAGTTTCAATGTCCCCACTTCTAAGATAGGTGGTGTGGTGTCCGCTCCGACGCCGCGCGAGCGCCGCACTACAGCGCGTATTCTAGCCAGCAGTTCTTTATGGCTAAACGGCTTGGCGATGTAGTCATCGGCGCCCACATCCAAGCCGAACACCTTGTCGTGCTCTTCATCTTTAGCGGTGAGCATGATGACCGGAACTTTACTCGTCAACCGCAGCCGGCGGCACACCTCAAAGCCGTCCATCTTGGGCATCATGACGTCCAGGATGACCACATCTGGATGGTCTCGCGCGGCCAGCTCGAGCGCGTCGACGCCGTTGTGTGCGGTGAGCACGGCGTATCCTTGCCTGCGCAGACTGAAGGACACGATCTCGGCAATATCCGGGTCATCATCCGCTAGCAATACGCGCATCTTGTTCCCTTACCAGTGGCAACTGCACGATAAAGCTGGCCCCCCCGCCTTCGTGGCTGGCAAGCGTCACAGAACCGCCGTGCAACTCCACAATGGATCTGACGATGGCCAGCCCCAGCCCTGCCCCACCGGGTTCTCTCGTGAGCGCATTGCCACCACGATAGAACTTTTCAAACACGTGGGGAGCATCCGCCGGGTCCACTCCCGGTCCGTTGTCAGAGACGGTGAGGACGGCCACGCCACCCAAGGCACCACGATCGGTGCGTAAGCACACCGCAATGGTTCCGGCCATCGGCGTAAACCGGGCCGCGTTGGTCAACAAATTGGTGACCACCTGCTCGATCCGTCGCCGGTCGGCTTCTATGAGAACAGGATCGTCCGGTGCGTCGATGGTTACCGTTTGCTTTTGCCGGTCGAGGAGCGGCGCAAGCGCCTCGACAGCACCGGCAACGGCGCGCTGCAAGTCGAAGACCACCGGGGCTAGCGCGGTCTGCCCTGCTTCCATGCGACTGAGCTCTAAGAGATCATTCACCAGCGACACTAACCTCTCCGTGTTGCGACGGGCGGTCGTGAGAAAACGCTGCTGCACGGCATCGAGTTCACCGGCTTCGCCATCCAGCAACAGATCAACCGAACCTTTAATAGCGGTCAATGGCGTGCGCAACTCGTGAGACACGACACTTAAAAAGTCAGAGTGAACCCGATCTAGTTCGCGGTTCTCGGTTTGGTCCAGCAACACGGTCACGGTGCCGGCTGGCGTCTCACCGTCGAGCACGGGCGCAGTGAGCGCCGACAAGTACCGCCCTGAGCCGGCCTGAAACTCGCGACTCACATCTGCAACCATGTTGACAGGAAGCGGCTGCGTGCTCGAACCGCCAGCCAAGCCCAGCAGTTCGCGAGCCGTCGGATTGATGTGGCTCACCTTGCCATCACCATCGCTGAGGACGAGCCCAGCCCGGGCGCTATCGAGCACCGATTCCAGATGGATTTTCTGTGTCTCGCTGGATTCGCGCCATGTCCGTGCCTGCTGAGCAAGGGAGTTCGCGGAGGCCGCCATGCTGGCAACGGGCTCAACCTGGCTTGTGCTGCCAGCTCGCGACGGCTCGCCGCTGGCCAGTGCCGACATGTACCGTGCGAGAGACCTGACTGGTTGGAACGTCTGTCGTGACATCACGATGGCAATAAGGAGGGCCACAGCCAACGTCAGCAGGGTACTGGAAGCCACGGCTAATCCGCCCGCTAACATAGGGCTGTCGGTGGACGCGACGCCAAAGTGCGTTTGCAACAAGCTTGACAAGCCCTGCACCAAGAATGGCGCACCGCCGGTCTGCAACGAATCACCGCCAGCAATGGCGAGATGCGCCGTGCTTCCGCCATAAAGGGGACGCGACAGCACCTGAAACGCAGCAGCGCCCACGGTCCAGCGCACGACAGTCCAGCCGGATGGGACAGTCGTGCTCTCGGGAGATGCCGATACCACCGGTGTAAACGGCGCTGGTAGCTTGGCCTGTTGAAACGCATGTGCTACGGCAGGCGGCGTGGCCAGCAACGCTCCGTTCTTTTCGAGCGCCACCTGGCTCGATCCCAAGGCGCTCGATAGCGTGGCCACGAAACCATCATCAAGGCGGCGCCCAACGAGTACAGCGCCGACCATTTGCTGATTGTCAATAACGGGCGACGACGCCAGCGCGAACGGCGTGTCCCCTTTGGGGCCATCCCAGAACTGAGCGCTGTCTTCCTGCCTCGCAAGGGTGGTATTGAGGCCGCTGATCTGGATCGTGGCCGGCAAGGCAGGTATGCCTGCCGATGCCGTTGCCATGTTCACCTTGTTGGGCGAAACGACGGCAATAAAGGTCAGATTGTTGAGGCGCCGGTACGGTTCGAGTACATCATCGTGTAATCCGTCGAAGCGGTGTGACTGCAAGGCGTCCCCTATGGAAGGTCGTGTTGAAAGGTACGCAGCGTCCGACTGGTCGCGTTGGAGTTCGTCGATGAAACCTCGATAGGCAAAGTCGGAGGCACCACGCAACAGGTTGTTCTCATCTCGGGCGGCAGCCACGAGCTGCTCCTGTTCGGTCAGAAACCGGACACTCACCGATACCCAGATGATGCTCAAGGCAAGGACGCCGGCAATGATCACCACGAGCCGTCGTTGAATGTCCACGGTTCCCCTTGTGAGGAAGTTCCGAGATGAGCCGGGAGGACCAGCTCCCGCATGGTAACCGATGATGCATTGACAGAACGGCACGGCCGGCGGCGCGGCAATTGTTGCGCGGCACCGGTTGCCGTATCCTATGCCTCATACGGGCAGGTCGAGGACCGTGCTCGAGGAAGGCAGGGCCGGTACACGTGCACAGCGACGCTCAGTTGGGCAGCGAGGTTGGGCTGACCGCCGTGGCGTCTGCGCCGGTCGTGGAGGCGGTGCTGTTGCGCCAGATGTACGCCACCATGGTGCTCTCGCGTACGCTCGACATACGTATGTTTGCGTTGACGCGCCAGGGCCGCGCGACCTTTGTCGTGCCTTGTCAAGGACACGAGGCCGTTCAGGTAGGGGTTGCGTCTGCACTCCGCCCTGGGGTGGACAAGGTAGCGCTGTACTACCGCGACCTAGCGTTGGCGCTGGCATTGGGCGTAACACCGCGCGACGTGATGTTGGGCGTGTTTGCCCGAGCTGCGGACCCGAGTTGCGGTGGCCGGCAGATGCCGGAGCACTTCTCGGATCGTGCACTTGGCATTTTCACAACGTCGAGTTGCGTCGGCACCCAGATTCCTCATGCGGCTGGCATGGCGCTCGCGATGCGCAACAGGCGCGAGGATGCCGTGGTATGCACCACGTTCGGCGAAGGGGCCACCAGCAAGGGCGACTTCCATGAGGGCCTGAATTTCGCGGCAGTTCACAAGCTGCCGGTGATCTTCGTGTGCGAAAACAATGGCTATGCCATTTCTGAGCGGGCCGATCGCCAGATGGCTAATGTCAATGTCGCTGACAAAGCAGCTGGCTATGGGGTGCACGGCGAGTGCATCGATGGGAACGATGTACTGCAGGTGCGTCAAACCATGGTGGAGGCAGTTGAGCGTGCCCGAGCGGGTGGTGGCCCGACACTCATCGACGCCAAGACCTACCGCCTCATGCCACACACCAGCGACGACGACGACCGCCAATATCGCAGCCAGGAGGAGGTACAGGGCTGGCGAGAACGCGACCCGGTGGAGCGGTTCGGTCAGTGGCTACTCTCGCGCGGGGTGCTCACGCCGGCCGACATTGAGCTGGTCCGGGCCCAAGCGGGCGCGGCCACCGAGGATGCGACGCAGTTCGCCGAGCAGGCGGCGCCACCGGCGCCGCACACACTGGCC
>JANWJO010000103.1 GCA_025449435.1 Chloroflexota bacterium
AAAGCGTGGAAGTTGGCTATAAACCCGTCCCACACCATGCCTGCGGGGCTATTCACCGTGCGCTTCGCCTCGCGCTCAGCCTCAGGCACCTCATTGAAGTCGCGGAAGTAACGGTCTTGGTGGAGGACTGCCGTCCCTACCTCTTCGAGTTCCGCCGCGAGGAGGCCGGTGAAGGTGGATTTGCCTGCACCGGAACCGCCCGCGATGCCAATGCAGAGTGCCGCGGTTGGGTTGGTATGTGCCTGGTGCTGCGCTGTGCTGTGTGTCTCCATGTCGCTCCCATTCTGAGGGCGGGATGATACACGGTGTGTAACGCGAACCGCTGCACGCGGGAACAGGTACAGGCGAAATGTACACTGACTTGTGGAGAGTGCGCAGCGCGCCTGGTGTGGAGCACACAACACTTGAGGGTTCTGGCCGTTCTAGCTGTGCTGGCAATCACGATGAGTGTTGCCACCGCGTGTGCTGGCAGCACTGTTCCTCCGGTATCCAATGCCCCGGCCAAGCGACTAGTGTATGTGGCGCTGGGAGCGTCGGACGCCGTTGGTGTCGGCGCGGGCGGCGCAGCTCAAAGCTGGGTAGCCGACCTGTTCCAACACCTGCCGCGCGGCTCGCGCCTGATCGACCTGGGTGTCTCCGGCTCTACCCTGCACGACGCGTTGACCCAACAACTGCCGGTGGCCGTCGATGCCCAGCCGGACCTGGTCACCGTCTGGCTCGCAGTCAACGATTTCAACGCCAAGGTGCCGTTACCAACCTATCAACGTGATCTCACTACCGTACTCGACACACTGCACACCCGCACCCACGCTCACGTGTTGGTGGCCAACGTGCCCGACCTCACCCAGCTCCCACTGTTCGCCCAGACTGATCACCAGCAGCTTGCTACTCAGATCGCGGCGTGGAACACCACCATCGCACAGGATGTGGCGGCGCACGGCGACGTGCTGGTGGACTTGCACAGCACCTGGAGAGAATTGAGTAGCCATCCGGAGTACATCGGCGCCGACGGCTTTCACCCCAGCGCTGAGGGGTATCAGCAACTGGCGAGTTTGTTTCTGGCCAACGTCCCTAAGGACTTGCTAACGTGATCGATGTGCCCCTCCTCGTCGAGGCACGCGGCTTGTGGAAGACGTATCACAGCGGCGACATCGAGCACACGGCGCTGCGCGGCGTCGATTTCACGGTGGCACGTGGCGAGATGGTGGCCATTATGGGCCCCAGTGGCTGCGGCAAGACGACCTTATTGCATTGCCTCGCCGGACTCGACACGGTCGATCAGGGTGAGGTGCGCATCGCGGGCACTGACCTCGCCCGGATGAGCGATCGCCAGCGCACGACCTACCGCGCCCGCCACATGGGGTTCGCCTTCCAGTCGTACAACCTGCTTCCGGTGCTCTCCGCCGCAGAAAACGTCGAGTTGCCGTTGCTAGTCTCAGGTACCAGTGGCAAGGCAGCGCGGATGCGCGCGCTGGCGGCCCTCGAAGACGTGGGGCTCACGGACGTGGCACGGCACCGGCCGGGCCAGCTCTCCGGCGGTCAGCAGCAGCGCGTGGCCATCGCGCGGGCGCTCGTGGCCGGCCCCGAGATCATCTGGGCCGACGAACCCACTGGCAACCTCGATAGCAGCGCGGCCACCGGCATCCTCGACCTGTTCCAACGGCTGAACACGACGGGTGGGCACACCATCGTGCTCGTCACCCATGCGCCGGACGTGAGTGAACGGGCTGGCCGCGTGGTGCGTATGCGGGACGGTGTGGTGGTAGGCGAGGAAGCGGGCACTCGCGCGTTCCCGTCGGTAGCCTCGCGATGACCGAGCTATTCGGGGTCTCGCTGGTTACCATCATGGTGGCAGAGCTGGTCCTCACCGTAGGCGTCGCCGTCGCACTGGTCGTGCTGGGGCTGCGTAATCGTGTCCTCGTGGCGCTCGCGTTGCGTACCTTGCCGCGCCGCCGGACGCAAACCGCGTTGATCGTGGCGGGCCTGATGCTGAGCACTTCTATCATCACGAGCTCAATGGCCACCGGCGACACCATGAGCTACGCCGCACGTGACTTGGTGGCGCAGTCGCTCGGGCGCGTGGATGAGGTGATCGTCGGCGACTTGGCTCGCCGCAATGTGCAGATTTCGCCTGAGGGACTCTCCGGCGCCACCAACGGCTACTTCGGCAGCGCCCGCTACGACGCCCTGCGCCCGGCATTGCTGGCGATCCCCGGTGTGGCCGGCGTAGCGCCAGCCATCGTGCAGCAGGCATCGCTCATCGACCGCACATCCGGTCAGAGCAAGACGAGCGTCACGGTACTGGCGTTACCCCCTGGGTATGACCCTGCGTTTGGCGCGCTCCTTGACCTGGATGGACACGCGCTCAGCCTCGCTGGCCTTGGACCTGACGAGGTGCTGCTCAACCGTGAGGGCGCTGACGCCTTGCAAGCCCATACGGGCGATGTCATCGACTTTTACTTTCGCGAAACACAGGTGGCACGGCATTTGAAAACCGTGGTACGCAACGGCGGACCCGGCGCCGACCAGCCGGTGGCCATCTGGCCGCTCGCTGAGATGCAAGCCGCTCGCTACCTGCCCAACCAGATCAACCAGATTGACGTGGCTAACCAGGGCGACGCCTTGAGTGGCGATATCTGGAGCGCCAGCGTAGTCGCTGGCATCCGGTCGCTACTGATCGACGATGCCACAGCCACCCAGATCGAGACGCTAGTGCGCCTGCCAGATGTGCGCAACGCCGCCAAGTCGCTTCCTACAGTGTCGCGACGTATTGGCGACCCTAACCTGGGACCGCTCTTTGCACAGGCCGACCGCGACCCGCCGGGCACGACCTCTCTGGCATTCAAAACGCTGTTGGGGAACCGGTCCACGATGCTGGGCTTGGGACTGATCTCCTTCGGCCTGCGCGATCGTGCGGCCGGCGATGCTTTGTTAGGTGCCGTCACTTCCGCGGCAGCACTGCGCGTGGTCGACGTGAAGCACCAGGGTCTAGCACAAGCCGATGTGCTGGGGGCCGCGATCAGCGGCATCTTCGTCGGACTGGGGATGTTCTCGATTGCCTCTGGTCTGATGTTGATCTTCCTGATCTTCACCTTGCTCGCGGCGGAACGGCGGCCGCAGATGGGCATCGCGCGAGCGATTGGCACTCAGCGCACCCAACTGGTGCAGATGTTCCTGTTTGAAGGCAGCGTGTACGACCTGGCTGCGGGCATAGTCGGGGTACTCATCGGGCTCGCGGTGGGCCTCGCCACGGTGTACATCATCGACCAGGCCTTGAGCACAGTGGATCTGCACGTGCGGTTCTACATGTCGGTGCCCAGCCTGGTCATCGCGTCCTGCACTGGGCTGTTGCTCACGTTTGTGACGGTGGCACTCTCGTCGTGGCGCGTGAGCCGCCTCAACGTCGTCGCGGCGATGCGCGATTTGCCCGATAGCGCGCAGCAGCAACGTTCACTCGCATCCCGAGCCATGCGCGGCGTGCTGGTGTGGGGTGGCGTGACGGCGACTTGTGCGCTGGCAGCTGTTGTGCTCAATAACCGAGAGCCGTATCTGGCGCTACAGGCGGTAGCCATTTCACTCGGCGTCCTCAGCACCGCGATGACGGTACGGCACCTGCTCGGGTCCATCGGCTTGTCTCACAGCTCGCTTGAACGCTGGTGCTTAACCATTACGGGCCTTGCACTGGTGGTGTTCTGGCTCTCGCCGTTTAGCACCTTGAGCGCTGTGGATGCCCATGACCTGCAAGGTGGGAGTGAACTGTTTGTGGTGGCCGGCCTCGCCATCGGTGTAGGGACGGTGCTGGTGGTGGTGTACAACGCCGAAGCGGTGGTGCTGCCCCTGGCCGCTCTGCTGGGGCGTGTGCTTCCGGCGCTGGCGATCCTGCGCATCGCGACCGCGTATACCCTGCGGCAACGCTTTGGCACTGGTGTGACACTGGCTATGTTTGCGCTGGTGGTGCTCACCATGGTGGTGGCTGCCGTCCTCAACACGGCGACGCAGCGCGCCTACGGCGACTTTCAAGCCGCCGAAGGAGGCTTCGACATCGAAGCCATCACGCCACCCATTTCGCCAATAGCCAGCATGCCCGACGCGCTACAACAGCATCGCGGCGTGCAGCCAGCCATGTTCTCAGCCTATGGCAGTCTGACCTCGCTATCTGGCGCTGCGATCGACGTGAGCACCCCGTTCGCCCTGTGGGAGCCGGAAATCGTCAACGCTGCTGATGATGGGTTTCTCAGGGCCACCACGCTGTCGCTGGTCGCTCGGGCGGCAGGGTACAACAGTGACGCGGCGGTGTGGCAGGCGGTGCGCACGATGCCCGGGCTGGCCGTCGTTGATTCCAGTGCCCTACCTGGCTTGCCAGGGTCGAGCCCCGATTTCGGCTTTTCACTATCGACCGACTGGCGGACCGCGCCTGCTGCGCAACCGGAGACGGTGTGGGTGCGGGACAGTGCTGGCGGAGCACCGGTCAAGTTGCAGATTATCGGTGTACTTGATGCGCGTGCGTCGTTTGGCACCGGTATTACCAGTTCGGTCGCATCGTTGGGTGACGCGTTGCCGTTTTCGTTTGGCCACGTGTTCTTCTTCAAGGTAGCCTCCGGTCAGAGCGTGCCAGCTGTCTCCCAACTGCTCGGACTGGCCTTTGTCGACGAGGGCATGCAGACGCAAACCTTGGATAGCGAACTCACACGCACGCAAGGGGTGCAGTTGCTACTCAATGAGCTGGTGCAGAGTTATGTCGGGCTGGGTTTGATCGTGGGGCTGGCGGCACTTGGGGTCATCAGCATGCGCACGGTGGAGGAACGCCATCGGGTCATCGGCACCTTGCGCGCGCTCGGCTTTCAACGCCGCTGGATACAGGCCGATCTATTGTTGGAGGCTGGCTTCGTGGCCCTCTTGGGAGTGGGTATTGGCATCGCCATTGGCATTGTGATTGCCCACAGCCTGGTGCTGTTCATCGGCAAGCAACACCCGGAGATCACCTTCGGCGTCCCGGTGATGAATCTGGTGGTTATCGCGCTAGTCGCGACTGGTTCAGCGCTGCTGGCAACCTGGTGGCCCGCCCTACTCGCCGCACGGGTGAGCCCGGCTGCATCGCTGCGCCACGAGTGAGCAGTCCGTGGCGCTGAGGTCTGTTGCCAGCCCTCCATCACAGACCAACCTGGGCTAGCCTGCTTGGGCGCGCGACATTGCTCCTCCAATGTTTCGCTGATGTCTAGGCCATGCTGGTGGGGCTGGTGAACAGGAGGAACGGTGGCGGCCGAGCAACGCACAACGGTGCCAGCACAGCCAGCCATTGGTGTACGCCTCAGCGTGTACGCGGACGTCTTGCTCAAGGCGTTGCCGCTGTTGTGGGTGGTCGTACTCGCGGCGTTTGTGCTGCTCAACGAGCACTTCTTTCAAGATGTCGCTACCTATTATCGCGCCGGCCAGGCGATCGCAGCTGGTAGCAATCCCTACCAAGGTCCAGACTATGCGTTCCGTTACTGGCCCATCGTAGCGTGGTTGTGGTCCGGCCCGGCGCGGCTGCCGTTGATCCTCGTTCAGGCGGCCGTGGGCACCGGCATGGCAGCGGCTGCCGCGCTCGCGGTCGCGCTGTTCGTGCGCAGCCTGAGCGCTGACGGCGTGGAGGTACGGCGACCCGCGCTTACCGTGCTCGCCTTTTCTCCAGCGGCGCTTACGCTCGCCGTCACTGGCCAGCTGGCTGGGCTGTCGTTAGTGTGCTTCGCGCTGGCTTGGCGTCTGCGTGACCGCCCGTTGCTTGCTGGTGCACTTCTCGTGGTGACCGGTTTGAAGCCTCAGTACATCGTGTTAGCTCTACCGCTGCTTGCGGTGCTCCCGCGCCGGTCGTGGCTGGCATTTGCCGCAGGTATGCTGGCTTGGCCGATGCTCTCGGTGTTGGTCGCTGGGCCACAACTATTCTGGCACTATCTTCAGGTGCTTTCCGCCCTCAATGCGACCGGGAGCACGCTCGTGACGGCGGAAGTGTCGTGGTTTTTCCTGGTTCCAGGGATGTTCCACCTCCGCATCATCGCGGAGGCGATTGCTCTTGCGGTCTTGGTGACCCTGGTTATTCGCGAAGCCTGGCGGGTCCAGCGCCGGGAAAGACCGAGCGATCGCCGTCTCGAAGTGCTCACAGCTGCCGCGTTTTGCGCCATGCCGCATGCCGTCGCCTATGACCTGCTGTTTCTGACGCCCCTGTTTTTGCGTTTACTGGCGGAGTGGCCACCGGTACGGTGGGTTGTGCTGGTGGTGTGGTTCCTGATCCCCACGCTGGGCTTTGCTCTGCTGAACTCTGGTGGCAGCATGTTAGGCGGCATCGCTCCGCCGGTTCTGTTGTTGCTGGGCGTCTTGAATGGTGCGCGGGCCCATGCAGCGATCTCCCACGATGGGCGCGCCGGTGCGTTAGCCGTGGCTGCGCAGCGGTAGCTGGCCACTAGCTAGCAGCGCTTCCAGCTTCACTTTGTCGAACCCGACGATGACGTGCTCACCGGAAGTCAACACGGGGGTCGTAAAAAAGCCTGTAGCAGTCAGCTCGTCCATGGTGGCGTCGGATTCGGTGATGTCGCGCTCTTCGTAGTCGATGTCGTTGGTGGAAAGCCACGCTTTCAACTTGCCGCAGAAGAGTCAACCAGGCTGGTCGTATAAACGCGCTCGTTGCGCCATGGTGGTCCTCCTCTTGGCCTTTGGCACATCGCGTTTACACCCTGCACGCATCGGTGCACAGGCATTGGACGCCTGCTGAAACGAACAAGCATGCCTTGCAGTATCCCCTGATGGAGCACGTTCGACCAAACTGTGATGGTTCGGCGATGAGTGCCATCACGTAGTATCTGACTGTGACGCCATGTCCAGTCTGGTGCGGTTTGGTCCAGCGGGACCAAGGTGGTCTTGAACATCGCATTGATAGGAAGGTAGGCACATGTTGAGTAACCACGAGCACGGTGGCAACGCCGCCGGTGCGGGGAGCCCTGGCCAAACTGGCACGACTTCCGGTGGGGTAGAACGCGCGCAGCATACGGTAGCCGGGCCAGCGCTCGCGTTCGACCTCGGGGCTGAGCAGGCAGCGTTACGCCACGAGCATGGCTGGGTGGCTGGCGGACACGTGGCTAAGACCATCGTCAAGGAGCATCACCTCAGCGTCGTCCTGATCGCGCTGCAGGCCGGCGCGGCGCTGCACGAGCACGTGGCACAGGGCCCCGTGACCATCCATTGCCTCTCCGGCAGTGTGCGCATTGGCGTGGCCGGCCAAGACCAAGTGCTCACCGCCGGACATCTGCTCGTACTCGATGGCGGTGTACGCCATTCGGTCACGGCGGACCGCGAGAGCAACGTGCTCCTGACCGTGGCGATGTAGCCGGCCGGGTAACCCAGGTCGAAGGCGAGCGAGGAGCGAGCGCCGTGCTCAAGCCGGCCGTGGTAGTCACAAACCCGTTGACTCGAGCAGGCCAGGTGGCGCTCATCGCGACGGCACTGTTGTCGACGATGTGGTGGCAGCTTCGCTTGTTTCCGGCGCAACTGGCTGGCGAGGAGCCCGGCGTGATAGCCGTGCCGGTGGCGGCCATTGGGCTGGTGGTGGCTGCCGTACTCGGCAGCGTGTACGTGCTGCGCTCCCGCTGGCAACCTTCACCTCCTTATGGGCTGCTGGCTGCAGGGGGGCTCACGCTGGTCGCGGCGGTTGCTGGTGTGCCGCAGGCCACTAACCCAGCCCTGGCGGCACTGGGCGCACTGCAGGTGGTGTTGCTTCTGGCTGTGTTCTGCTCACTCGGTGCGGGGTTGCTACCACCAGCTTGGCTCGCTGGGGCCTTCATTGCTGGTCTGGCTGTGCAGGTGCCGCTGATCGTCGCGCAGACAGCGAATCAGGTCACTTGGACATCGGCTTTGTTGCTGTCATGGGCCAGCGATTATACGCCAGACTCCACTGGCGCCAGCGTGCTGTTGCGCGCTGACGGCACGCGCTGGCTGCGCCCGCTGGGTGTGTTCTTTCACCCCAATATCCTGGGCGGCTACTTGGCTGTCGCACTTGTGCTGCTCGTGGCGGCCTGGCTTGGGCAGGTGGACTGGCGACGCGGCTGGTGGCGGACGTTTGTTGGTGGTGCCGTGCTCGGCTTGTTTGCTGCCTGCCTGCTCCTAAGCGCATCGCGTGCGGCGTGGTTGGGCGCAGCCTTTGGTGGAAGCATCGTCGCGGTTGGATCCGCACGCATGGGAACTTCCATCGGCCGGAACACATTCACTTCACCGCGCTGGATCGTGACGGCAGCCGCTGCGCTATGCGTTGTGGTGGCCCTTCTAGCGTGGCTGCAGCCACCGCTCTTGGGGCGGCTAGCGCCAACTGGTGACCGGCTGGAAACACAATCGGTAGCGGCGCGGCTGTTTTATGATGAACTCGGGGTGCAGGCGCTAGCCCTGCGACCGCTGACCGGTGTAGGCATGGGCAACAGCATCCCGGCGGAAACGGTGCTGTTCAACAACGCCTATGTGCCCGAGCAAGTGCCCAACGTGCCTCTGTTGATGGCCGTTGAACTGGGGCCCTTGGGTGTCGTGGCGTGGTTGAGCGCTGCCACCACCATCGCAGTGGAAACGTACCGGCGGCCAGCGGTATGGACGGTAGCCTTTGCCGCTGCCCTCACCACCAGCGCCGTGACCGGCATGTTTGATCACTACTTCTGGAGCTTCGCCCCTGGTCGCATCACCATCGTGCTGCTCGCTGGCGGTTGGGCGGCTGCCTGGCGGGATGCCGGCGAGAAACAGCAAGACGCGCCCGCGTGAC
>JANWJO010000104.1 GCA_025449435.1 Chloroflexota bacterium
GCGCCCTTCGTACCTGCTCCCTTCCCCGGGAGACCGGGGAAGGGTGGGGGATGGTGTGCGACCCCCCTCTACCCTTTAATCCCCGTCAACGTAATCCCCTGGATGAACGTCTTCTGCGTCAGGTAGAACAAGATAATGATGGGTATCGTCGCGGTGGTTGAGGCTGCCATCAAGAACGCCCACTGGGTATTAAACTCTTGCTTGTACTGCTGTAAGCCCACCGACACGGTGTACAGCTTGTCGCTATTCAAGTAGATCAGCGGCCCCAAGAAGTCTTTCCAGCCCCGGATGAACTCGAACAGCGCCACAGCCGCCAGCGCCGGCCGGATCAGTGGCAGCATGATCCGCCAGTAGATGCCAAATTCTCCCGTGCCATCGATGCGCGCGGCGTCGCTCAACTCGTTGGGAATGGTCATCATGAATTGTCGCAGCAGGAAGATGTAGAACGGGCTGCCCAGGAAGGTGGGCACGATCAGCGGCAGGTACGTGTTCACCCAATGCAGGTTGCGAAAGATGATGAACACTGGGATCAACGTCACCGTGCCCGGCAGCATCAAGGTGGCGATGGTGATGATGAACATGGCGTCGCGTCCGGGCCAGCGCAGCCGGCTAAAGCTGTAGGCCGCCAGCGGATTGGAGAACATGGCCCCTACCACGGCCGCCGTCGAGTACAGCGCGCTGTTCTTCATATACAGGATGAACGGCACGTAGGTCAGGCCGCTAGGGTAGTTCGACCACACAAAGGTAGCTGGCCACCACACCGGCGGGTACACGAAGATCTGCACATCCGGCTTCACTGAGGTCAAAATCATCCAGTACAGCGGCAGCACGAACGTCACCCCGAGGCCGATCAAGACCAGTTGCAGGATGAACTCGCGCGACACGCCACGCACGCGTTTGTTCTCCCACAGACGCTGCGTCTGCGCTCGTGGCGTTGCCTGCTCCAGTGGTACCGATACCCGGGCCATCGCTTATTTCCTCTCCGAGGCGCCACCGCCATAGAACACCCACCGGCCCGAGGTGCCAAACACTATCAACGCCACCACCAGCGTGATCACCAATTGAATCCAAGCCATCGACGACGCCAAGCCCATCCGGTACAGGTTGAAGGCGTTGCGGTATAGGTACATCGCGTAGAACAGCATGGAGTGCGCCGGATTGCCCAACCCGTCGGTGATGGTGAACGGTGCGTCGAAGTAGGAGAAGATGCCAATCAGCGACAGGATCAAGTTGAAGAAAATCACCGGCGTGATCATGGGGATGGTCACACTGGTGGTCTTGGTCCATATATTCGCACCATCTACATCGGCAGCGTCGTACAGTTCGCGCGGCACGTCTTGCAACCCGGCGAGGTAGATCACCATAGTCTGTCCTACGCTCCACAGCGACAGCAGCACCAACCCCACCTTGCCCCAATGCTCGTCGGCGAACCAGCCCGGCCCGGGAATCCCGAACTGATCCAGGAACCAGTTGATCGGCCCATACAGCGGATTGAACACCCACAGCCAGACGATCGATACGGCGATGGTGGGCAGCACATTGGGCAGGAAATAGATCGTGCGCCACACGGCCAGCCCGTGTACCTTGCTATTGAGCAGCAGCGCCAGGCCAAAGGCAAAGAAGATGCCCGCCGGGATGGCCATGAGCGCGTAGATCAGCGTGTTCTCGATGGTCTGCCAGAACACCGCATCGGTCGCCAGCTCCTGGTAGTTCGCCAGGCCGATCCACTTGGGCGGCTGCAAGATGTCGTATTCGGTGAAGCTGTAGTACAGCGAGATCACCACCGGATAAAGGTGCAGCCCCACCAAATTGATGAGCCAGGGCAAGCAAAACAAGATGCCAATCAGCGCCGAACGCCGCTGTCGCCGCGTGAACTCACCGCGCCGCCTCAGGCGGCCAATAGCAGGTGTGATGGTCGCCATATGGCTTTCTCCTTACCTCACCCCCCGCCCCTCCCCTAAAGCGGGAGGGGAGCAGGTACGGACCTCACCCCCCGGCCCCTCTCCACCAGTGGAGAGGGGGGCGAGCGAATCTTCCAGCAGCCAGTCCCCCCTGCCAAGGGGGGACTACAGGGGGGTTGTGTCCACGACGCACCTCACCCTCAGTCTCCCCAGCAAGCCGGGCGCATGCCCAAAGGGCACCCCGGGAGCGCGGTCGTGTTCACCCCCCTCCCGCTTTAGGGGAGGGGCGGGGGGTGAGGTCCGTGACCCTTACGCCCCGGTTCCCTTCCAGTTGTCTTTCTGCAACAAGGTGTTCACCTTGTCGTCGATGGCGGAGAGCAGCGTCTTGGGGTCGGACTTCTGGTGGCGAATCTGGTCGCCAGCGTCGGCGAGGTCGTTCCACAGTTCATTGCCCTCAGGAATCACCGGCCGGAAATGGGAGATCGGCAGCAGCTTCTGCACTAGGTCCCAAATGGCCCCATTGGCCTGCGGGAAGAAGGGGTCTTTGGACGCCGCAGTGCTGGTGGGAAGGAAGGCGCCGCCGCTGTTCTTGGCCCAGGTGAGTTGGCCCTGACTGCTCCCCATGTACTTGACGAACGACCATGCGTTGTCCACGCTCTTCACGCCGGCGGGCACCACGTTGCTCCAGCCGCCCGACCACGTCGCAGTTGCGCTTTGCCCAGGGGCCATGGGGATCACCGTGACGCCCCACTGCATGTCCGGCTTGTACTGCTTGATATTGTTCACGGTGCCGTTGGTGCTGACCTCCATGCTCACCAGGCCCACCAAGAACGGGTCTTGCGCATTGCTGCCGAAGCTGGCCTGGAAGGCATCGATGTCGGAGATGCTATACGTCTTGCCGTAACTGCCGTACCAAGTGGCCGCGTCCACGATCTTGGGGTCGGAGGTCGTGACCTTGCCCGCCTTCTCGTCGTAGAAGCTGCCGCCCCACAGCCAGCCGTAGGTGTACAGCCAGCCCTGACCTAACCAGGGGATGAACCCGATGCGGTCGTACTTATTGCCGGTCTTCTTGGTGAGCTTGGCCACCGCTTGGTCCAGTTCGTCGGTGGTGGTGGGGGGCTTGTTGGGGTCGAGGCCGGCATCGGTGAAGTGCGCCTTATTGTAGTACAAGATGCGCACGTCGGTGCTGGTGGGGATGGCATACAGCTTGCCCGCGAGGTTGGCTTCCAGCCAGCTGAACGGATAGTAGTCCGCAGCGGTGATACCGTCGGTCGCCGCGTGCGAACTCAGGTCGGTGAGCGAGCCCTTGAAGGCGAAGCTGCCCACAATGAAGCGGTCGAAGCGCGCGGCATCTGGCGGCGTGCCGCCGGCAATGGCTGAGATGAGCTTCTCTGACGCCTGCGTTCCTGGCGGCACTGGCACATAGGTCGCCTCGACACCGAGGTCGGTGTTCTTGGTGAACTCGGTGATGTTGGCGGATAGCGGCGGCAGCTCGATGCCGGCGTGGTTGTGCCAGTATTGGATGGTGCCCTTGGTGCCGGTGGTCTTGATCTGACCGACCGTGGCGGTGGGTACGGCCGTCTTGTAGCCGGCCGCGGCCGCCGTGGCGGCAGCGTTGGGCGTGGAGGTCGGCCCGCTCGCGGGCTGTGCTGCCGTGGCGCTGGTCGTGCCCGCCGTGATGGCTGGCCGGCTGCCGCCACACGCTGCCAGCAGCGCGACGCCCCCTAGAGTCCCGAAAGCCGCCAGAAATGCTCGTCTTGTTTTTGGCGCGTTCCCTGAATCCTTAACTGGCATGTCCCTCTCCTCTATGCTACGACCGGCGCCGCTACGTGCAGCGGTGCCCACGCACGAACGCGAAACCGATGGATGCTGACTTAGCGGGCTGATTATAAGCTAACGGTGCGCGGGTGTGGGGGTGGGGTTGGAGGAGGCAGAACCCCCCTGTCGTCCCTCCCTTGCGGGGGGACTGGCTGCCGGATGTACGCAACGAACCGCCGTCGTAGCTGCTCCCCCTCTCCGGACGGAGAGGGGAGGGGGGTGAGGTCCGTTACAATCGCACCTCCTGGCACCCGTGAGCCAGGAGCCACGCACGCACCTCTTCGCGTATCGCTGAGTGAGCCGCGCTGAGTGCGGCAGCGAAGGCGCGATCTTCGTGCTGGCGGCGCTGCTTCTCGGTAGCATCATCGCCCCAGTGCTGCTGCACGCTAACCCGCGCCACGGCGCGGAGTGCCAGCGTTTGCTCGGGGTGCAGCACGGCCACCACGCTCACGATCACCGCCTGCATTGCTGCTGGCGGCGTCCAGCCTGGAACCTGCTGCCTGGCTATCGTCACACGTGTCAACCGGCCAGCACCCAACGAGGCGATGTCGCGCCTGCCCACCAGCAAGCGCGTGGCAGCATCCGTATCCAGCCAGTCGGGTGCTGCAAGCGAGAGTTCAAAGCGGGCCTTGCCAGCGTAGCGCGGCCGGGCCGGGCCCGCTTTAGCGGCACCGGTGCGCGGTCCGGCCTGCGTATCCAGCCAGTCCAGCAGTTCGCTATCTGATAACAACTCCACTTGCGCCAGTGGCAATGACCCCAAGCTCGCTTCCAGGCGGCTGCGTGCCTCACCCGCTGGTAGGGCAGCGACATCCGCCGGGCCGGGCCCCTCCAGCACGCCGCCGGCGAGGTTGTAACGCCAGAAGCGCACTCGCGAGGCCAGGTCCACGCGGTCGTGGTGCAGCGGGTCGACGTACAATGCACCCAGCGTCACAGCGCCGCTATTGCGATGCCGCAAGCCAACCACCCGACCCGCCGATTGCAACAGGGCATGGCGCAGACTGTTGATGCGTTCGGTGAGCACGCCACTCATGGCCACCAAGTGCTCGAAAGGCTCGCTGTAGCGGTGGTGGGCTGGCGACCAGGGGGCGCCGAGCGTCTTAAACATGCCGGTGAGCCCGGCCGGCGTATCGAGTTCGCCGCCGTCTGGCTGCTCGATGGCTGCCAGTAAATCGCGCGCGGTGTCCACAAACAACCGGCGCACCTCCGGCCGGGCGCACTCAGCCTGGATGGCGCGATACACCTCCGGCGAACTATAGGCCAGCGACGCCACCCGCGACGCCAGGTACAGCAGCGGCTCGAACACCGGCGTGCGATAGGGCAGGAGTGCCGTAGGGTCCTGATTGGCCCGCACAAACGTAAAGGCGAAGGTGAGCAAGCAGAAATGCGTCAGCGCTTGCACGTAGCTCATGGCCGCGTCGTGCTCCGCCGCTGAACTGGGCGTCAGGAGCAAGCCATGCCCGGCCAGCTGGCGAACCAACCACTGTTCCCACGGCACGCGCTCCCGGCCGTCACTGGCGGCGGTCAGCGCCACCACGAGCCCGGTCACGTCGCCCACCACCCGGCCAAATAGCGGGTGTGCCCCTACCAGGCCGATCGACGGCGCAAACACCGCCACGAGGTCGTCCATGGGCTGGGCTTGCACCGACATCAGGTTGGTCACCAGGCTGCCCGGCCGCATGTGTGCGCTATACGGCTGGAGCATCTGTCGAAACGTTGCCGGCGTGCCATAGGTGGTGGCGATCACCAGGATATTAGCCGCGCTCGCCGCTTCAGCGGCCGCCGCTGGGCTTAGCAGGCCGAAGACGCGCCGTACCCCTGGCAGCACCGCCACCTGTGCGGCGGTGGCCGGACGAAGTGTGCCCAGGGTCTCCGCGTGACCGGCAACTCCGGGTTCGCTCGCCACCAGCCAGACCGGCGCCCGGCGCGCCTCCCGCACCGCTACGGACACCAGCCTGCCATCCTCGCCGGTGGTCAGTGCCACCACGTCGAGTCCGGCGGCGACGAGCGGCTCAGCCAGCCGCTCCGCCAGTTGGTGCGGCGGCACGAGCCGGCCGCCCTCTCCGTCGGAGCCGTCGTAGAACAGGTCGACCAGCAAGGTGGCTCGTGCCGCAGACGACAGCAATTCGGCGAACAGCGAGCCCATGGCGCCAGCGCCACCCATCACGGCAACGACAGGCGTAACAGCTGGCTGGCGCTGGCCGCTCAAGCGTGCGCGGGCTCCTGCTCTCGACGTTTGGCGTTAGCGGCGATCACTTGCTGCGCGACGTGGGCAGGCGCGTCCTCATAGTGCGAGAACTTGGCTGTGAACACGCCGCGTCCCTGGGTGATAGACCGCAAGTCGATGGCATAACGCAGCATCTCCGCTTGGGGAACTTGCGCCTTCACCCGCTGGGAGCCCGTGCCGGTAGGGTCCAGGCCCTCGATGCGGCCGCGCTTGCCGTTGAGATCGCTGATCACATCGCCCATGTTGGCTTCCGGTACGGTGATCGTGACATCCAGCACGGGCTCCAACAACACGGGATGCGCCGCCTCGCCTGCCTTGCGGAACGCGATCGCCGCCGCCAGCCTGAAGGCCATTTCCGACGAGTCCACCGGATGGAACGACCCATCGTACAGGCTGGCGCGGAAATCCACCAGGCGGTTGCCGCTGATCAGCCC
>JANWJO010000105.1 GCA_025449435.1 Chloroflexota bacterium
AGACGCCCCCAAGGCGGTTTGGACCGGCACTGAAATGATTGTCTGGGGCGGGGGTACTATCGGGGGCGGCTTTCTTAACACCGGCGGGAGATACAATCCCGGCACGAACAGTTGGACAGCCACAAGCACCACCAACGCGCCCACTGGCCGAAACGGTCATACGGCAGTCTGGACCGGAAGTGAGATGATCGTTTGGGGCGGATATGCAAATGGCAGCGCTGTCAACACCGGCGGGAGATACAATCCCAGCACGGATAGTTGGACAGCCACCAGCACGAACAACGTGCCCGCTGCCCGACGCAATCACACGGCAGTGTGGACCGGCAGCGAAATGATTGTCTGGGGCGGAAGCAACGGCAGCGTTCTTAACACCGGCGGGAGATACAATCCCGGCACGAACAGTTGGACAGCCACCAGCATGACCAACGCACCCGCTCCACGATTCTTTCAGACGGCAGTCTGGAGTGGTAATGAAATGATCGTCTGGGGAGGGCAAGACGCTGTCTCCGATTTGAACACCGGGGGGCGATACAATCCGGGCACCGATAGTTGGACGGCCACCAGCACCATCAACGCACCAAGTCTACGGACGTTGCACACGGCAGTCTGGACTGGCCATGAAATGATCATTTGGGGTGGCCTTTTGGGTGACATCAATAGTGGCGTCTACTTGAACAGCGGCGGGAGATACAATCCGGGCACTGATAATTGGATCGTCACCAGCTTGACCAACGCGCCCACTCCCCGATGTATTCACACGGCAGTGTGGACTGGCAATGAAATGATCGTCTGGGGCGGACGGGCTCAGCCTGGCATAACGTTTAACACCGGCGGGAGGTATTGTGGGCAATATCCAACACCCTCGCCCACACCAACACCTGCGCCCACATCGACACCTACGCCCACACCAACACCTACGCCCACTCCGCCACCTACGCTCACCATCATCGAGCCGAACGGCGGAGAAGTCTGGTTGATGGGGAGCGTCCACGAGATCAAGTGGGACCGCACCAACATGAAGCACAGCGACCACCTGATACTCCAGTACAGCCGCGACGGTGGAGCTAGCTGGTTCAGGATCGCGCAGGACATCCCGGCGTTCACGTTCGGCTATTGGTGGCACGTCGACAATTACCCTACCACTCAGGGCAGGGTGAAGATCTTCTTGCAAGAAGATCGGTCCATCACAGACCAGAGCGACGCCAACTTCACTGTGCAGCGCACGCCGTACATCACCCTCCACAGGCCCAACGGCGGAGAAACGTTTACGGTCGGGCAGTACATAAACATCCACTGGAGCCGACAAAACCCCGGCGGCAACATCGTCGACATTGATTACAGCACCGACGACGGCACCACCTGGATAAGAATCGCGACCCAAGCAGAGGACACCGGATTTTATCTGTGGAACGTGCCTGGCCCTGCCACGACGACGGCGAAGGCGCGAATACGCTTCCATGAGACTCCGTCGGTGACAGACACCAGCGAGGCTGTATTCACGATAGTTTCACCATAGCGAGGGCGCGTTGCTTTCTGCGTCAAGCGCGTCAGCAAAAATATTCGCGAATCTTCGCGGTCGATTCTTTCAATTGATCTGCCAAATCGGATTCATGCGCCGAGTTTGTGGCGTTAAAATCGAAATCGCATAGCTCGAAAACCAAAACTCGCAGAAACATACAACTTGAGTGGTCGTGAAGAGGCTACCATCGCGTTGTACAGGGCGAGCGCGTCGCTTGGTTTGGGGAGCGCACGCGCCTCGCGTGCCGATTTCGGCGCCCTCGCCGAGATCCCAGAGAGCATTCCACTGGTTGTTTCCTGCGCCCCAATCGCCGATGCGGCAGCAGCTAAGTGTCCATGGCTCCCAGCAATTGGCGAGGGCGCCAATCGCAGCACGCGAGGCGCGTGCGCTCCCCTGAGTCTTGCCCCCGCGCGCTTCGCCAATACTTGCACAGTTATTCGCAAGATAGGGGGAGCCCAACGCAACCGAATCGGCTTTAGTTGTTTCAAACGTCATCGGGGAATTTCCTCAGAATGGAGAAAGAGATGAAAACGAAGAGCAGAATCAATGGTCATATCATTCGAGGCGTTGTGTACGCTGTGTCACTACACCACGATCGTGCGCGGCGTAAACAACACGACCGGCGTTGCTCTGGTTGAGGTATACGATCTGTATTAACACTCCTTTCTAAAGCCTTCGCTCTCATCGATGAACTAGAATTATTAAGGGCCATATGAAAACCAAAAACAAAACCATCGATTACCTCATTCACAGCATCGCAGCGGCGGCGATGCTGTTACTAACTGCTCAAATTAGCCTGGCAGGCAGCGCGACCTGGCTGTCAGCCCCGCAGGACTCGGCTTGGGAAAACGGTAATAATTGGACGTTAGGCGGTCCGCCCAATGGGCCGTCCGATACTGCAACGTTTGCTCAATCCTCGCAGACAGGCGTTAGCATCTCGACGTCGGAGGAAGTGAACAGCATCGTGTTCGCCTCCGGCTCCGCCGCTTACAATTTCTCCATTGGAGCCTGCAACGGTGCCTCATGCGGAGGCCAATTGATTATTAGCGGCACAGGCGTCAACAACAACAGCAGTGTTGGTCAAAATTTCCAAGCTGCGAACGGAGGCCAGATAAACTTCAACAACGCATCGACTGCAGCCAGCGCTCATATGTCCATTGTTAATGGGGGTAGAAGTTACCCCGAAGTGTCGACCGGCTATACAATCTTCAATGGTACATCGAGTGCGGGCGGCGCTTCGATCGCCAACGTTGGCATAGATTTGGGCGACATCGGCTACTACGGTCGAACGATTTTCAACGGCGCATCGACTGCCGACCACGCTTCCATCAGCAACTACGGAGCTCCCGAATCACATGGCGCTGGGGGCCAGACAATTTTCGACGACACATCAACTGCGGCCAACGCTTCCATCGATAACTTTGGAAGCGGTCCCGCCTCCACCGCTGACAGTGCCCTGACAATCTTCAACGACGCATCCACTGCCAGTCACGCAACTATCACCAACCACGCCGGCGATTTCGCAGGCGAGACCATCTTCACGGGTTCATCAACTGCCGACAGCGCAACTCTTATCGCTGATGAAGGAAGTTATTATGCTACCTGTGGGATTTTTTTTAATGAAATGTC
This sequence comes from Chloroflexota bacterium, assembly GCA_025449435.1. The sequence goes on from JANWJO010000105.1 coordinate 3,149, forward strand.
GACGGGCGGCACCGCGCGAGTGGAAGTTTTTGGCAATGGTTACCTGGACATTAGCCGCCGCCAACCGGGCGTGATCATCGGCTCTATCGAAGGCTCAGGAAATGTTTTGTTAGGAGCTAATAGACTGACAGTGGGCACAAACAACATCAGTACCTCCTTCACCGGCATGATTTCGGGAAGCGGTTTGCTGTCCAAGGTCGGCAGCGGGATACTCACTTTGCAAGCCAACGACTGCATCGCGGACACCGTCGGTCTCGTTCTTGTTAGCGGCTCAATTATTAAACTCGATTTTACCGGACCTCCGGACGTGATCGCCTCGCTGAAAGTCAACGGCGTTCTACAACCGCCAGGGGTATATGGAAGTCCAATGAGCGGTGCGCCAAATATCCTCCTTCAGTTTCGGGGCTCTGGAACAGTGTCCGTGGGTCCTCTGGCAACTCTGGGAAACATTTCCACGCGCGCCTTTGTGCAGACAGGCGACAACGTGATGATTGGCGGTTTCATGGTTCAAGGGACACAACCAAAGCGGGTAATTATTCGCGCGATTGGCCCTGAGCTCACCCATTATGGCATTGCGAACGCGCTCGCTAACCCGACCTTGGAACTGCACGATGGCACTGGAGCCTTGATTGCTTCCAACAACAACTGGGTAACGACGATCATTGGCGAGATTATTACGGAAAACCAGGCCCCGGACATCTTGGATAGCGGCCGCGCTCCGGGCGATCCAAGGGAGTCGGCAATCCTCGCAGACCTTCCGGCAGGTAATTACACCGCGATCGTGCGTGGTCTCGATAACATGACTGGAGTTGCTCTTGTTGAGGTATATGATCTTAGCGCCAACAGTAACTCAAGCCTAGCCAATATTAGCACTCGCAGCTTTGTGCAGACGGGTAACGACGTGATGATTGGCGGTTTCATTGTTGCAGGAGATAAACCAAAGAGAGTGATTGTGCGCGCCATAGGCGCTGAGCTCACTGAATACGGTGTTCCCAATGCACTGGCTAATCCGACGTTGGAGCTGCACGACAGCACCCGAGCTTTGATTGCCTCTAATGATAACTGGCAGAGCACGATCATCGGCGGAATTATCACCATGGATCAAACGCAAGCTATCCGGAACAGCGGCTACGCCCCGCGTGATGGGAGGGAGTCGGCAATCATAGCAGACCTGCCACCAGGTCACTACACCGCCATCGTGCGGGGTGTGAACAACGCCACTGGCGTTGCTTTGGTCGAAGTTTATGATTTGGATCGTTAACTGCCGTAAATAGTGACAACGCGTTGTCAATTGGCGTTGATCCAACTGATGTGCCGGAAGTGAATCGCGCTTTCAGCGCTAATGTTTTTCTGATTTTCATAACCTTGGGGCAGCGCCCCCAGGTTCGCCACGGCGAACCCGTCCTGTGGCGGACTATGATGTGAATGTCGCGCCTTCGGCGCTAGAAGCGATGCGATTTCATCAATGTAGTAGCCATCAACCGGTCCATCTCGGCGCTCGTTTTCACATCAACCAGTGGGCCCAGCGCGCCGCGGCTACAGCAACGTATCACAGCGGCCACAGTTTTATTTGAATCGCTCTAGCACTTTCGAATGGCCTCTCATCGGGGGTAAGCGGCTGCCACGGATTCGAAGTAGTACGAAGTGTCGTAGAAAGCAACAGATTGAGAATCGGGTGCGCTTAACTCGGGGCAAAGTCCGAACAGTGTTTGCCAAATTATGGTGAGCTTCCCTGGCAGCGGGAAGCGATAGTAGCGAACGAAAGGCACAGCTATGAACGCATTATTTCAGCCTAAAAAACGATTTCTCCCACTAGGATTCTCTACTCCGCGCGTTCTAGTGGCTGTCCTTCTTTGCGGGACAGCATGTTTGACCGTCACAGGTGCTCTACCGGATTTCTTTCATCCTGCAGCGCAGACAAAGGTTTCGCATCCCGCCTCCGCGGGACTGACCTTTGCAGAACGCGTAGCGTACCAGCGAATCATTGAGGACATTTACTGGCGTCATCGCATCTGGCCCGGCAACAGCGGGGAGAATCCCGTTCCTAAGCCATCGCTCGATGCGGTGATCTCTCAGGCGCAACTGGAAAAGAAAGTGACAGACTACCTTCGCAAGTCACAGACGCTCCAGGATTACGGTAAACAGCCTATTACTGCCGGTCAACTGCAAGCTGAGATGGATCGTATGGCGCAGCAAACCAGGCAACCCGAGGTATTGCGCGAGCTTTTTGCCGCGCTGGGGAACGATCCGTTTATCATTGCGGAATGTCTCGCCCGGCCCCTGTTAGCTGAGCGCTTGCTAACGCAGTTAGCTAGCGACCACGTAAAACAAACGAGCGGAACCTATGAGGAGGTTGTAGCTGCTACCGCCGATTATAGCCTGCCCTCAATCTCCGATGATGGCGCATGCACTGACGATACCTGGACACGCATCAGCACCGTCAATGCGCCTTCTGGTCGAGCCGGTCACACGGCAGTATGGACGGGCAGTGAAATGATCGTTTGGGGTGGCTATGGTGGCCGTGCTCTCGGTATTCTGAACACCGGCGGCAGGTACAACCCCAGCACTGACAGTTGGACAGCCACAAGCATCACGGACGCGCCCGTTGGTCGGGATTTTCACACGGCGGTCTGGACCGGCAGCGAAATGATCGTCTGGGGCGGGGAGGGTGAGAATTTTATCCCGTTAGACAGTGGCGGCAGATACAATCCTGGCACGGACACGTGGACAGCGACCACCAAGACCAACGCGCCCACTAGCCGAAGCCGTCACACAGCAGTGTGGAGCGGCAGTGAAATGATTATCTGGGGCGGAGCCGGTGATAGCAGCTTGTTAAACACCGGCGGGAGATACAATCCTACCTCCAATAGTTGGACAGCCACAAGCACCAGCAATGCGGCCGTTGCTCGATCGGAGCACACAGCAGTGTGGACCGGCAGCGAAATGATCGTCTGGGGCGGACGGTACCCGGGCACGGGGCGCATCGGTGGGAGATACGATCCCAGCACGGACACTTGGACAGCGACCAGCAGTATCAACGCGCCCGATGCCCGAAACAGTCACACGGCAGTGTGGACCGGCGGTGAAATGATCGTCTGGGGCGGATACGGTCCAAATGGTCCATATGGCTTTAATACTGGTGGGAAGTACAATCCTACGACCAACAGTTGGACAGCTACGAGCACCATCAACGTACCCACTGCCCGAATTTGGCATACGGCAGTGTGGACGGGCAGTGAAATGATCGTCTGGGGTGGCTACGTTTTTCACGTAGGCGATGTTAGGACCGGCGGCAGATACAATCCGATCACCGATAGTTGGAAAGCCACCAGACCGATCAACGCGCCCGTTAACCGAGAAGTTCACACGGCAGTATGGACGGGCAGTGAAATGATCGTATGGGGCGGAAACCCTGGTTTTAAGAATACTGGTGGAAGATACTGCGCGAACGTATCCCAATTAGGCAACATCAGCACACGCGCTTTTGTGCAAACCGGTGACAACGTAGTGATAGGAGGGTTCATGGTTCAAGGGACACAACCAAAGAAGGTAATTATTCGCGAGCTCGGCCCTGAGCTTACTCAGTATGGCGTTCCCAATGCATTAGCTAATCCGACCCTTGAACTGCACAACAGCACTGGAGCGTTGATTGCCTCTAATGATAGCTGGCTACATACAATAATCGGCGGGATCATCAGCAGCGATCAAGTGCGCGACATCCGGAACAGCGGCTACGCTCCAAACGATCCCACGGAGTCGGCAATGATCGCGGAGCTGCCGGAGGGCAACTACACTGTGATCGTGCGCGGTGCAAATAACACGACTGGAGTTGCTCTGGTTGAGGTATATGATCTTGGCACCAACAGTAACTCAATCCTGGCCAACATTAGCACTCGCGCCTTTGTGCAGACAGGCAATGACGTGATGATTGGAGGGTTCATCGTTGCAGGGGGTGTCTCGAAAAGGGTGATTGTGCGAGCCATAGGCCCTGAGCTGACTCAACACGGTGTTCCCAATGCATTGGCTGATCCGACCTTGGAGCTGCACAACGGCGCTGGTACTTTGATCGCATCGAATAACAATTGGACGAGGACGATAATTGGCGGGATTATTAGGGCAGACCAGTTGCGCGACATCCTGGATAGCGGCCACGCGCCAACCGACCTAAGGGAGTCGGCAATCATCGCGGACCTGCCGGCAGGTAACTACACCACGATCGTGCGCGGAGTAAGCAACACCGCCGGAGTTGCGCTCGTAGAAGTGTATGATTTGGATCAGTAAGTGCTGGAGGTGGACCACTAACGTAATTTTGCTTGGGAATTCCAGAGAAGAATGGAGAAAGAGATGAAAAACAAGAGCAATATCAGTGCTTATATTATTCGCAGTGCCGCGTGGGCTGTGTTTCTTTCGATGGCCCTTGTCGGCGTGAGTGCGGCGTTTAATTCGCGCCATCGAATCGCGAAGGGTTCTGCGCCTCCCAGAGTGCTCACCTTTGTAGAGCGGGTGACATATCAGCGAGCAATCGAAGAAGTTTACTGGCGTCACCGCATCTGGCCCCGCAACAGCGGGGAGAATCCCGATCCCAAACCTTCCCTCGATGCGGTGATGACACAGGCGCAACTGGAAAAGAAAGTGACAGACTATCTGCGCAACTCACAGGAGTTGGAGGATTTCTGGCAGCGCCCGACCACTGCCGAGCAATTACAGGCCGAGATGGATCGGATGGCCCGTGACACAAAACAGCCAGAAGTTCTGCGGGAACTGTTTGAAGCTCTTGGAAACGATCCAGCTGTCATCGCTGAGTGTTTGGCCAGGCCAATACTAGCAGAGCGTTTCATCGCAGATCTCTCAGCACAAGACCAAACTCGGCACGTTAGATCACTGCAGACCGACGCATTGCGTGCGATGTCGGCGGAAACAAAGTTAGGGCAAGCTGTTTACACTCTGCCGAAAATTGCCGTCGAGGGTCAATGCACAGATAACTGGGCGGCTACCAACACCACCAACGCGCCCTCTGCCCGACTGCAGCACACTGCAGTCTGGACCGGCAGTGAAATGATCGTTTGGGGTGGATATTACCCCGGTCGTCTCAACACGGGCGGGAGATACAATCCCACCACGAATAGTTGGGCAGCTACCAGCACGACTAACGCGCCCTCTGCCCGATGGCTTCACACGGCAGTCTGGACGGGCAGTGAAATGATCGTCTGGGGCGGAGTTGGCGGTTCGAACACCGGTGGGAAATACAACCCGGGCACGGATAGTTGGGTACCCACCAGCTTGACCAACGCGCCCTCTGCCCGATCGGCTCACACGGCAGTCTGGACGGGCAGTGAAATGATTGTTTGGGGTGGTAGCCGCTTCAATACAGGCGGGAGATACAATCCCAACACGGATGGTTGGACAGCCACGAGCAGGACCAACGCCCCCACTCCCCGGTCCATTCACACGGCAGTCTGGACGGGCAGTGAAATGATTGTTTGGGGTGGATATTTTTATGATGGTGCCAGTCATTGGTTCAACACGGGCGGGAGATACAATCCCACCACGAATAGCTGGACAGCCACCAGTACGGCCAACACGCTCACACCACGGTCCAATCACACGGCAGTCTGGACGGGCAGTGAAATGATCGTTTGGGGCGGGTATTTTTATGATGGTGCCCACCCCCGTTGGTTCGACACGGGCGGGAGATACAATCCGAACGCCGATAGTTGGACACCCACCAGCACGACCAACGCGCCCGCTGCCCGGGCCAATCACACGGCAGTCTGGACCGGCAG
>JANWJO010000106.1 GCA_025449435.1 Chloroflexota bacterium
CCCCACCCTTCCCCGGTCTCCCGGGGAAGGGAGCAGGTACGAAGGTCGCGTACTTCCGGTAGCTCGTCCCCCCCGCCAGGGGGGGACTACAGGGGGGTTGTGCCTTCTCGCCCCGATCTCCCGGGGAAGGGAGCAGGCACGCCGTGCTTGTTCGCCATTCGCCACCCATCTTCCGGCAGCCAGTCCCCCCCGCCAGGGGGGAACGGGTGCCCTCTGGGCATGGGGTCGTACGGACCTCACCCCCCTCCCCTCTCCGTCTAGAGCGAGGAGCAACTACGACGTTACTTCCCCTTCCACCGTGGATGATCGAGCGCGGCGCGGTTGACGATGTGCTGTGGTACGGCTCCGGCTGCCACGTCCAGGATGGACTGACACGCGCCGCGGCCGTTACCTAAGAAGCACTCGTCGGTCCAGGCGATGGCGTGCGGCGTCACGATTACGTTGTCCAGCGACAGCAACGGGTCGTGCGGGTCGATAGGCTCCTGCTCGAAGACGTCGAGCGCTGCGCCGCCGATGCGCCTTGACCGCAACACCTCGGTGAGCGCCGCTTGATCGATCAGCGGTCCGCGCGAGACGTTGACCAGGAACGCCGTGGGTTTCATCAGTGCGAGCTTGCTGGCATTGAGCAGGTGGTGGGTTTCCGGCGTAAGCGCGCTGCACACCACTACAAAGTCGGCCCGTGCCAGCACATCGTCTAGTGAGCACAACTCCACGCCACTGGCGGCGGCTTGTTCTGGCCGGGCATAGGGGTCGGCGGCGAGCACGTGCATGTCGAACGGCTGCACCAGTGTGCAGATCTCGCGGCCGATGTTGCCCAAACCTAGCAAGCCGAGCGTGCGCCCGGTGAGGCCGGTGCCCATGTAGTGCAACTTGTCGCCCCAGTGGCCGGTGCGCGTGATGTGATCTTTGGCGAACAGCCGGTGAGCGAGCGCTAGCAGCAAGGTCAAGGCAGCCACTGCCACCGGCCGCCGCACGCCGTCGGGCGTGATGGTGAGTAGCACGCCCTGTTGGGTACACGCTGCGACATCCACGTTGTCGTAGCCGACACCAAACCGCGCTATCAAGCGCAGACGCGGCGACCCTGCCAGCGTGGCAGCGCTGACCTTGGGCGCGAGCAGTAGGAGCGCATCGAAACCCGTGATGTCTTGCGGCCGGAGTTCCGGCTCATTGGCACCGATAAACTCGCGCTGGATGCCTGGTGCAGCATCGAGCAATCCCAACCCGATATCGCCATAGGCCATCGTGCCGTCAGCCGCCAGAAAGTCGCGGCTCAGCCCAACCCGAAACGCTTCACGCATGGCCATCTCCATCCACCGAGCAGACAGTAGCACAAGCGTGGCGGACCGCTACAATCTGCCGGGCAAGAGCAGGGGCGTGTCCCCAAGGGGGACGTTGCGCCGGAAGGCCGCGCCGTTCTGCAACCGATGCGGGGATCGTGCAACGACTAGCCGGTCGCTGTGTGGCGGAAATTGGTGAAGCGTAGTGGGAAAGGAGCTCTAGCGCATGCGCGACAACAAGGTGAAACGGGCGCTACAAGCGGGTGGCGTGGCGCTGGGCAGCATGGTGTTTGAATTCGCCACGCCAGGAATCGCCCGCATCGCGGCGGCGGCGGGCGCCGAGTTCCTGGTGTTCGACCTAGAGCACACCGGCTGGAGCATGGAGACCATCCGCCTGCTCATGGCTACGACCGGCACGACCGACCTCGCACCGTTCGTGCGCGTACCCGCCACCCAGCCACACTTCCTGTCGCGCACGCTGGATGCCGGCGCGATGGGTTTGATGATTCCTATGGTGGAAACCGTCGAACAAGCTCGATTGATCGTGCAGGCATCCAAGTATCCGCCACTGGGAAAGCGCGGCGCGGCGTTTGGCGTGGCGCACGATGGCTATGTGAGCGGCGACGTAGCGGCCACCATGCGTTCGGCTAATGCTGAAAGCTTGCTGATCGCCCAGATCGAAACTGCTACTGGCGTCGACAACGTCGAGGCCATTGCTGCGGTCGAGGGTATCGACGTGCTGTGGATCGGCCACTTCGACCTGACGAACTCCCTGGGAATCCCGGCTCAGTTCCAGCACCCCACCTACTTGCGCGCGGTGGATCGCGTGCTGGCGGCCGCGCAAGCGCACGGCAAAGCGGCAGGCTTTATGGCAGGCAGCGCCGAAGAAGGCGCAGCGCTGCTGGCCAAAGGCTTCCGCTGCCTGGCCTATTGGGGCGATTTGTGGATTTACGGTCAGGCTTTGCGCCAGGGGCTGGAGGGGATCCGAGGAAGATAGGGAACGCAGGCACGACCCCCCTATCGTCCCCCCTTGGCAGGGGGACTGGCTGACCGAAGGTTGGGTGGAGGATGGCGAGTGCAGAGCAACGGGAGGTGGCTTCTCCCCTCGCCCAAAGTTGGGAGAGGGGATGGGGGTGAGGGCAGGCTCGACCGTCCACACAAGTGGAGAGGGGAGCGCGGCAACGCGAGGTGAGGTTGTGCCTTCGGTGTCTTACGACGACGGGCCGCGGTAACTGAGGCCGCCGGCCTTGCCAAATGCCGCCATGCCTTCGGCGCTGGTGAGCAACGGTGTCGTCCTGTAGGCTTTGACGTGGCCGGCCGAGCTGATCGCGACGGCAATCGCCGTTGCGGCGGCAAGGTCGGGCAACTCCATGATCCCTACCACATCATACTCTCCCACGCAGAAAAAGAAGTTATGCAGCTTGCCACCGGCCCGTTCGGCGAGGGTTCGTACTCCTGCTTCGCGATCTTCCGGCTTCTTGGCAAGTGCAGCAAGGGCCTGCGCGGTGTAGGCTGCCTGGACCATAAAGTACGCCATGGGCTTGCCTTTCTTACTCGACGGCGTCTGGCGGAGCCAAACGCGCAACTGGGCCTAAAGCGCCAAGGGAGTACGGCGTGAGTATAGCAAGTTGGCAGCGTATGGGCAACTTGCCGGGGCCAGGTGAACGACCAAACCCCGCCCCAGTCCCTTACCACGCAAGCGGGGGAAGGGGGTTAGGGCCTAGGGGGTGAGGGGCGGGGAGCAGGCACGCTGTTATGCCTCGGCCCAATTCACGCTCTCCAGCGCGTATGGCTGCAGGTGCACGTGCAAGCGGCTGCTCGTGCCGGTAACGTCCACATCCTGCGCGACGCTGGTGAGGTTAGCGAGCAGCAAGCGGCGGCGAGTGCCCGCATACAGCGTGAGCCCCTCGATTGTGAGCGGGTCGCTAGAGTGGCCCGGCACTGCGTGCGTGGCGCCAAGGTCTGCCACAGCGGCGAAGACGTGGTACAGCGGGAACAGCATGCCGGGTTGCGACGGGAACCTGTCGGGCTCCAGTGAACCTGTCGAGGTCTCCAGCACGCCGCGCCAGCCGGACGTTTCGTAGTAGGTGGCGCTGGCCGCACCGCCCAGTGTGAGGTATTTCAAGCTGCCCAGCGTCCAGCCGGCGGCAAACAGCGACAGCTGGCGCACATCGACGGCGGCAGGCAGTTCACCGGCTTCTGGCTCGCGTTCGGGTCCGGTGGCATTGGGGTTGAAGCGTGGCCGCAGCGTGATCGGGCTCACCACTACTGGCTTGCCGGCGGCGAACTGGCGGGCGCTCGTCAGGGTGGTGGCTTGTGTGGCCAGCGTCTCTACCAGCGAAAGGTTATCGAAGGCGTGTACCTGGGGGTTGAGGGAATAGGTGAGGAGATCGGCCAGATCCATGGGCGGCCGCTCGCGGTTGATCTCGGTGAAATAGGCGTTGGTGCCAGCGCCAAATGTGGCGCCAGGTACGGCGTCTTCGAGGTGAATACGAGCCATGCGCAGCCGATCAGCACCTGTTGACTTCTCGCCCTGATGGAAGATGAGCCAGCGCACCACTGGTGGGTGCAGCTCGTCTACTGCTTGGCGTAGGGCAGCTACCTCATCGTGACCATCACTCGCGAGGAAGAGTGCAATTTCCAGCGAGCAACCGAGCGCGTGCGCTTGGGCGGTGGCTTGCGCCAAGTGGTCGCGCCAGCCGGGCCAGCTGAGCGGGAGATCGAGGCGCAGGTGGTCGAGCTTGAGCGCCCGCAGCGCGTGCAGCGACGCCGCGTCGAGCGGCTGGCCGTGGCTGGCCATGCCGAGTCCCAGGCGCGGCAGCGGCAGCGCGGGTCCGCTGGTATCAAAGGTGAGCGCGGCACTCTTGGGCGGTAGCGCAGGCACTGGACCGCGCAACGTGAGCGTGAAGCGCTGGTGGATACGCTCACCGGCGCTTATTTCCACCGGGTAGGGCAACGCCAGGGGGGTGGAATAGGTCTTGTAGGAGGCGTCGGTCCAGTTGCGCTGGTCCTCGGTCTCAAAGATGTCGCCCTCCAGTGCCACCTCCGCCCACAAACCCGGCGCCACTTCGTGGGCCATGGAGCGAATGTCCATAAACGGCTGGTGCGGCGCAATGTGTAGCGGGAAGCTGGAACGTTCCACCGCGCCGCTGCTGTGGCCAACCTCGCACGCGGCGCCGGCGGAACTGGCCGGATGCAAGATGCACAGGCCGATGCGGTTCTTGCGGAACGGCACCCGCGCTAGGCCATCAAAATCGAAGGTGAGCGTGCCATCGGGAAGGCCGCTGATATGGCCATGCCAGCGGAAGTCGATGCCTGGCGCCTGACACTCCACCTCGAAGGACACGTCAAACTGGTCGGTCGTAACAGATGTGGCCATCGCGATGATGCGCGGCGGCACCGTGTCCCAGTTGTGGTCACGCACGGCGGCATAGACGCAGCGCACGAGTTCATGCGGACCCAGCCGCACGTAGCGCAGCATGGGGCCATCGATCAGCACGCTCAGAGGGCCTGCCCGTAACCATTGGCGGCTAGGCGCGCCAGTGGCGGGTTCGCCGAGCATTGCGTAATGAGGAATGCCGGACATGATTGGTCACCTGCTTTCGCTGCGGAGGCGGCACCGCAGCGATTGTACAGGAATGACTGACCCCACCCCTAACCCCTCCCCTTAGCGGGAGAGAGGAACAAGCACGACGTGCTTAGAAGCTGAGGCTGGCGGCGCCGGAGGCGAGGTACTCGACGGCGCTGGCTGCCGTGACAATTTTGGCGCCTGGAATGAGATCGGCGTCGGTGATGCCACGAGGTTTGGCGCACGCGCCGCAGGCCCATACCTCGCCACCCTGTGACACAAACGACTCGATGACCCCCTTGAGTGGTGGGAACCCTTCGTGATGGATGGCGTCGGCGTAGCCCTTGGTCGCCAGCCAGACCCCATCGATGGTCAGCAACAGCACGGTACCCTGGTCCGCGGTGACGGCGACGTTGCCGACAACGAACGCGAGCGTCGCGCGCTCCGCGTCCTCGTTGCCGTGCGTGCAGTTGACCAGTAACTTGGCCATAGCTCTCCTCCTTCGAACGACGGGATGAAGTCCATGCCAGCCCTGCACAAGCGGGCCGGGTCGTGATGGCTTTACTTGGCGCGGATAAAAAACCGCTGGCGCTCGGAGCCGGCGCCATCGACGGCCAGCAACTCGTGCCCAGTCAGGCGGCACCAGGCCGGGAGACTATCGATCGCCGCCGGATCATCGGTCCAGACTTCTAAGATGCGCTTGCTACCCAGCTTCCGGATGTGCGCCGCGAGCAGCGGTGTGAGCGTGGCGCAGTCTTCTCCGGCCGCATCGAGCACATCGTCGGGCAGCGGCAAGGTCCGCTGGTTGCTCTTGACGTCATGGTCTTCGAGAGGAGCAAAGGGCTGAAAGCCGGAACACACCAGCTCCATCCGCACGATCCGGCCGTCCGCGATGCTCGCAAAGGCTTGTTGTTCCACGACCTGCCGCTCACCGGCACGCTGGACATCAAAGCGCCACATCCAGTGCTGCCGTGCTGCGAGGAACTCGACGTCGCTGTGGATCAGGTCGAAGCGCTCAGCGCCACCGAACCATTGCCGGAAATAGCCAGCAGCATCGCTGGCGCTAGTGGCTTCGCGCAAGCCCTTGGGCACGAGCGCGCGAAAGTGGGTGCCCTCATCGAAACAAGATGTCAGTGCTGAGAAATCACGCTGCGCCAGCGCTTGCAAGAAGTGGTCCGCTACACTCGACACACTAGCCATATGCACCTCCTTACCGGCGAGACTACCGGGCTGGCTGGCGCGGCGCATCGGACGAACGTCCCATTTACGGGAGCAGGAACGGACCCCACCCCCCAACCCCTAGCCACCTTCCCACTGGCGGGAGACGTACTCTTACCCACAATTCCATGCCATCGAGCAGCGTACGAAGGCAGAACCCCCCTGTAGTCCCCCTTGGCAGGGGGACGGGCGGCCCAACGGTGGGCTCGCTTCCGCGAACGGGTTACGACCTGCCTGTAGCCCCCCTTGGGAGGCACCCGCCGTCATGCCTGATCGCGGTTTGCCACCTCCCTCCTGGCGCCCGGCATGGGGTTCTGTTCCCATACCGCAGCGCTCTTCCGTAAGCCAGTCCTCCTCGCCAAACAAGCAACCCGCAATGATGGGGGTAGAAGTAAGAGCAAGCTAGGGAGGGAAGGGGGTGGGGTTCGTAACCTTAGTCGCCCTACCGCAGGAGGTCGTGTTCCACAGAATACAGGGTGGCGGCGGCGCGCGTGCTCACACCAATCTTGGCGTAGATGTGCTCGATGTGGTGGCGCACGGTGTGCTCGCTCACGACCAGCGCAATGGCAACCTGCCGCCGGCTACTGCCCCGAGCCAGGAGCCTGATGATTTCTACCTCACGCTCGGTCAGTCCCGCTGGCCAGCCCGGCTCGCTGGTCTTGCGCTGCGACGGACTGGCAGGCTTGCGCGCACCCAGCTCCTGCTCCAGCGCCCGCAGCACGCCGGCGTCGAGGCCACGGCCCGCATCCTGGCCCATGCTGGCCAGCGTCGCGTCGCGGTCCAGCGCCTGGTGGCCAGGTGCATCGTGGGACAGTTCGTCGTAGCGATCGGCCACCGCGATCACGCGGGCGCCCAGCGGAATCTGGGATCCAGCGAGGCCGCGATAGTAGCCGCGCCCGTCTAAACGCTCGTGGTGAGCAGCGACGAGCGGGATGAGTGGCTCGAAAGTGGGAATCTTCGCGAGGATGCGCTCGGCGTAATAGGGATGCAAACGCAGCCGTTCCCACTCAGC
>JANWJO010000107.1 GCA_025449435.1 Chloroflexota bacterium
CGCGCCACATGACGTACACTGGGCACGGGTCGCCGGTGTGCAAGAACTTGTCTCCGGCACCCAACCGAATAGTTCATATTACATTCTCGGGCTGTGGCGCAGCTTGGTAGCGCACTTGAATGGGGTTCAAGGGGTCGAGCGTTCGAATCGCTCCAGCCCGACTCTTTGTTAGCATGCCGCCGGTGCCGGCTTATCGCGGCGTGTAGAAATGCCAATCGCCGAGGTCGGCAGGATTGCCTGGGTCGCCCGGTAACAACTCGCGGTAATGTTCGGCCGGCTTGCGAAACGCCTCAGCGTAGCGCTCGATGGTGGGCAGGTCATAGCGTTTGAACCAGGGGATGCTGTAGGTCAAGGAACCTGCTCGTTCGGTCACCGGGAGGCTGCCGCGTGCTTCACGCACGTCGCGCGTGGCGTGAGCGATGCGCGTGGGTTTGCCGTCGCCGTAGACGTCGACTTCCTGGAACAAGGGATGTAAATGGAGCGGCAAATTGACGCCGGGCTGACATGGCACCCCTTCAGCGCGCACCGCTTGCGCGTACCGCGTGACCGAGAGCCCACCTAGTTCCTCAGGGTGGTACAGACCATGCGCGGCATACCACCCGCCCATGGTGCTGCCAGAGTCAAGCGGCGGTCGGTGGGCTCGTAGCCCAGGGGTCCCGTCGAGCAGGTCCCAGAAGGCGTTCATCGCGTGTTGAATTTCAGCCATCCGCTCATCAAAGTGGCGCAACTGCACTCGTGCGACGGCGGCGCTGAGTTGATGCATGCGGTACTTGTAGCCACCGAGCGGCAGGCCGGCAAATGGCCGCAACTCCGGTGACTGGATGGTGCCATCGTAGCGCTCATAATGACCAAACGCCAGCGCGCGTTCGTAGATCGTCCGGTCGTTGGTCGTGAGGATGCCGCCTTCGCCCGTCGCCAGTGCCTTGCCGGACATCAGCGACGTCGCGGCTACGTCGCCTATGCTGCCCACCTGGCGGCCGTGGTACCTCCCGCCGTGGGCGTGCGACACATCTTCGATCACTTTGAGGCCGGCCCGGCGCGCGATTGCCATGATCGGGTCCATATCCGCCGGATACCCCAGGTAATGGACCACCACGATGGCCTTGGTGCGCGGCCCGATGCGGTGTACGATGTCATTGGGATCCAGGCACAGGGTGGCAGCATCCACTTCGGCGAAGACCACGGTAGCGCCCAGGCTATAGCAGGGCAGCGCCGAGGCCCAATAGGTGAGGCTGGGGCAAATAATTTCATCGCCCACGCCGACACCACAGCCATACATTGCACTCTGTAACGCCGCCGTACCGCTGCTCATGCCCAAGGCAAAGGTGGCGCCCTGCCACGCCGCGTATTCCTGTTCAAACTGGCGCGTCACATCCGTGCCGGACATGCCACCGCGCCGGAGAACTTCTAAAACCGCTTCCTCATCCTCCGCGGTGATGACCGGCCACTTAAACAGGTCCCCGGCCGGCGCCTGTACCGCCTTGGGGCCGTCCAACAGCGCGAGCGCAGATCGAGTGAGCATGCCGTTGCCTCCTTGAAGCGAGCACGTTGCCCAGCGCCAGCGTTGGGCTGGCTCGTGCTCCACCGCAGAGCATAGCGCAGGTTTGCCTAAGTAACGGACTGAAAATAACGTTGACCGCTCGCCGCGTTGTTGCTACAATCCGCCGCGTCACTTCGACAGGTTGTCGCGCGCCAAAGAGGAACGAGCAGTACCTTGCCACCCGTCATCGACGTCCATACCCATCTGGTACGTGGACACTTCCCTCCCTGGGATGCCAGCCACACGTTGACGCCAGAGCAAATGGTCGACCACATGAACAGAGCCGGCGTAGACATCTCCGTGTTGTTACCCTTGGAGGCGCCCGACTGTTTCGGTGAGCTGTATCTCACCGATGAGGCCCTAGCCGATGCCGCCCGCTTCCCAGAACGGCTGGTCGCGTTCTGTCACGCCGATCCGCGCCGTCTGAACTACGGCCATACTGTAAGCGACCTTGCCCACCGCCTCGAAGCCATGCGGCTGGCCGGTGCGCGTGGCTTTGGCGAACACAAGGTCGGGTTGCCCATCGATCACCCGTGGGCCGGCTCACTTTTTGAGATCTGCGGTGACCTCCAACTCCCCGTGCTGTTACATCTCGACTTCACGCTGAATACCGATGAGAATGGCCAGCCCGGCCTCGAGCGCGTGCTCAAGCGCCACCTCAAAACTACCTTTATCGGGCACGGCCCAACGTTCTGGGGCGAGGTCTCAGCTGGCTTCGACCGGTCTACACAGGTGAGTTATCCGAGCGGCCCCGTGCTGCCGGGTGGGTCCACCGATCGGTTGCTCAGCGACTATGGCAACCTGTACGCCGACCTGTCGGCCTTCTCTTGCTACAACGCCCTTACACGCGACCCCGCATTCGGCGCTGCCTTCCTGGACCGGCATTGGCAGAAGCTCATGTTTGGCACGGATTACCTGCGCCCGCATCAGGATATGCCGATCATCCCGTACCTGCGGGAGTATCCATTGTCGCCAGAGCAGCGCGCTGCCATCATGGGTGGCACGGCTGCTCGCTTAATCGGTTGGGGAACGCTCGCCCAAGCGTGAGCGCGAGCGTCCTCGCCAGAGGGGAGCAAAGTAACATGTTCGGTACGGTCCTGTCTCGACGTGCGCTGCTGCGCGCAGTTGCGGGAGCGAGCACGAGCTTGCTCGCCGTGAGCGCGCTGGAGGCGTGTGGCGGCTTTCCTGGCCAGCAGCCCAAAGTCACCATCCACTTCTGGTGGGTGCAGCAATTCACCGGCCTCACCGGCAAGGAGAACCCGGCAACGGCCAAACCCACCGATTTTTCCAACTGGATGATCGGCGAGTTTAATAAGCACCAGCCCAATGTCACGGTCCAAACCGAAGTGCTCGCCTTTGCTGACCTGCGGCCCAAGCTCGGCGCCGCTGCTGCCTCAGGCGCGGGCGGCCCGGACATCTTTTACGAAGCGGCCAGTAATCTGCGCAAGTATGCATCACTGGGCGTCCTGGAGCCCGTCGATACCTATCTCGCCAAAGACGATCTCACGGACTTCAAGCAGCTCTTCCTCGACCAGATGACTGTGCAGGGCAAGAAGTATTTCTGGCCGATCTTTACGGCCGGCACGGCCCTGATCGCTAATCGCAAGATCTTTAAAGACCTCAAGGTCGACAATCTGCTGCCCCAGAATGCCAACCGCACCTGGACGTTCGACCAATTTCTGGCAGCGGCAACCGCCGTGACGACTGGTGGCAAGTATGCCTGGGGACTCGGCCTAGCAGATATGCCGGGTGACTACAACATCCACGCTTTCCCTTGGGGTATGGGGGCGCACATCATCAGCGACGATGGCACCAAGTACGCCTTTGATTCGGATGAAGCCGTCGCTGGCATACAATTCCTGGCCGACATGGAGCTCAAGTCCAAGACGCTGGTGCCGGGAACCGCTGGCCTCAAATGGGCCGACCTCACCCAGCTGTTCCTGCAAGGTAAGGTGGCGTTCCTGGCCGGTGCGCTGGGCACCAACACGGCGATCGCCGGCGCCATGAAGTCGGGCAACATCCCGGCAGATTCGATAGACCTCTATCCGCTGGCCTACCCGTCCAAGCCACCCCTGCCGCCGCAGCACTACAGCGAATCTGGCGGCGTTGCCGTCTGGCACAACACCAACCGCGACGTCGTGGACGCGGCGATGCAACTGGGCAAGTTCATCACGAGCACTGCCATCGATAAAGCCATCTGCCTGGCAGGGAACTGGCCGCCGTCACGCAACTCGGTCGGCGAACTGTTTGCCAATGACCCCTATACGCAATATGTGGCGATGGCGGCGTCGCAGTGGGGCAATGCCGATGTGCTCAAGCTCGGCTACTACGACCTGCGCCAGGTCACCTTGCCGATGTACCAGTCCATTATGTCCGGCAAATCCGCTGTCAAACAAGCATTGGACGCGTCGGTACAGCCGGCGCAGCAGATCCTCGATAAAGTGCGGGGCGGCAAGTAGCCCATGGCGCCAGCCGGGCAGGCTGCCCTCACGCGGGCGGACGGCCGCGGGTCGGTCGCACTGAGGCTGTTCCTGCGGCGGCACGGTTGGTCGTACGTCTTTGTGGCGCCCGCGATGCTGCTCCTCGCCGTCTTCTGGGTCTACCCGGTGCTCCGGTCGGTCATGCTCGCGTTCTCCGACCTCAATCTGCGCACCAGCACGGTGACCTTCACCGGCTTGACCAATTTCCGCCTGGCCTTCGCCTCACCAGTGTTCTGGCTGGCGTTGAAGAACAGCGCTGCGTACACCATCGTCGTGGTGCCGATCTCCCTCGTGGTGATCGTCACTCTGTCGGTCTTGATCTTCCGATTGCCCACCCGCGGGCAAACGTTTTTCAAGGCCGCTTTCTACCTGCCCGGTGTCACCTCCATCGCCGTCCTGGCCCTCATCTGGAAGTGGCTGTTCAACCCAGTTATAGGTTTGTTCAACGTGTTACTGGGTGCTTTCGGCCTGCCAGCCCAGCAGTGGTTGGGCAGCCCCGACCTGGCGTTGCCATCGCTCATGTTCATGGCGCTGGCCGCCGGACACGGCGCGGGCATTGTCCTCCTCACTGCTGCGATGGGCTCGATTCCACCAGAGCTGTACGACGCGGCGCGCATCGACGGAGCTCGCGAGCGCGATGAACTGCGCTACGTGACGCTGCCGCTGCTGCGCCCGACCCTCCTGTACTTGCTCATCATCGGCACCATTGGCTCGCTCCAGTTGTTTGGGCCGGTGTACTTGATGACCGGCGGTGGCCCCGATCATGGCACCACCACCGCGGTCTACTACATCTATGAGCAAGCGTTCGAGGAATTTCAGTTTGGCTACGCATCGGCGATGGCCCTAGTCTTTATGCTAATCCTGGTCGGCATTTCCTTCTTCCAATACCGAGCCTTCAGCGCGGACCTGGAGTACTGACATGCGACCTGGCCGCGCCATCGCCTATATCCTGCTCACCGGCTGGGCCGTCGTGACGCTGTTGCCGTTGTACTGGATGGTCGTCACCGCCTTCAAGAACCAGGTAGCGGTCCAGGCCATCCCGCCGGATTGGCTGCCGAACCCACCGACATGGCAAAACTTCGAGGTCTTCTTTGGTCGGGCTCCGGCATTTCGCTGGCTGTTCAACTCCTCCTTTGTCGCTTGCGTGACCACCCTGGCCACGATCCTGTTTTCCACAATGGCAGGGTATGCCTTCGCCAAGCGCCGCTTTCCCGGCAGCCGGCTGCTGTTCTGGGTTGTAATGGCGCTGCTGGTCGTGCCCTTCGAGGTTAAGTTGGTCCCGCTGTTCGAGATGGCCGCTCACCTCAATATGCTCGACAGCTACGCGGGGTTGATCCTGCCGGCGGTCAGTGCCCCCTTCACCATCTTCCTGATGAAGCAGTTTATGTCTACCTTGCCATCGGAAATCTTGGATGCCGCCCGCATGGACGGCGCTGGTGAATTCGCCATCTTCTGGCGGGTCGCAGCGCCGCTGGCGATTCCCGGCATCACCGTGTTGACTATCTTTACCTTTATCGACTCGTGGAACGCCTTCCTGTGGCCGGTCATCGTGACCCGCACCATCGAGATGCGCACGTTGCCGCCAGGCCTGGCCGTCCTCCAATTGGAGAGCTATACCGACTATGGTCTCCTGATGGCAGGGGCGCTGTTCACGGCGATCCCCACCGTGGTGTTGTTCTTTGCGCTCCAGAAGTATTTCCTGCGCGGCATCACCGTGGGAGCGCTCAAGGGGTAGGCAATGGAGGAACGCTCATGACCTCAACGGCTCGCGTCGGAGTCCAGCTCGCCATCGACGGTGGCGTGCCCGTGCGCGCAACGCCATTCCCTCGACGCATTGTCGTAGGCGCCAAGGAACGGCAGGCGGTGCTCGCCGTCCTCGACCGCGAGGAGGCATTGGGCGGCGGCTTCGATCGCTATGGGGGCGTGGAGGTAGACGCCGACGAGGGCGAGTTCGCCGCGCATATGGGGGTCGCTCACGCCACCACGACGAGCTCGGGTACCGCGGCGATCCACACAGCGCTGGCGGCCTTGCACCTGGAGCCACTACAAGAAGTGATTTGTGCGCCGGTCACCGATCCCGGTGGTGTTATGCCGGTCGTCTGGCAGAATTGCATTCCGGTGTTCGCGGATGTCGATCCGGACACCTTCAACCTCGACCCGCACTCGGTCGCCCAGCGCATCTCTGCGCGCACCGGCGCAATCATCGTGACCCACCTGGCTGGACAGCCTGCCGACATAGAGCCACTCCTCGCGATTGCTCACCAGCACAAGCTGCCGGTGATCGAAGATTGCGCGCAGTCGCACGACGCCACCTATCACGGGCGCAAAGTGGGGAGCTTTGGCGACCTTGCTGCCTTCAGCCTAATGGGCGGAAAGCACTCCACCTCTGGTGGCCAGGGCGGCATGGTGCTCACCAACGACGAGGGCCGCTACTGGAACGCTAAACGGTTCGCCGACCGGGGCAAGCCCTTCAATTCCAGTGAGCGAGGCAATCTCGTCCTGGGGATGAATTACCGCATGACGGAACTCCAGGCGGCCATTGGCCGTGTCCAACTGCACGGTCTACCAGAGGTCGTTCAGCGGCGGCGCACGCTTGCGGCACTCCTGCGGGACAAGCTGCATGGTCTTCAGGCGGTCACGTTGGGCAAGGTGATTGAGGGCGCCAATCCCGTGTACTGGTTCTTGCTGGTCAAGGTAGCCACCGAGCGCTTGCGCGTGAGCCACGAGCAGTTCGCTGCCGCTGTCGCCGCCGAAGGCATTCCGGTCCAGGCAAGGTACGACCATCTGGTGTACGAGCAGCCCTGGCTACGCAACCGCCACACGTTCGGCCAGTCCAGCTGGCCGTGGACCTGCTCACCAAGCGCCGCAGGGGTGGAGTACGCCGGTTCGTGCCCTAATGCACGGCTCGCGATCGACACGCATATGGTCATCGCGTTCCATGAGGGATACGGCACGCAAGAAGTGGCGGACATTGCCGCCGCCCTTGCCAAAGTGGAGGCCGCCTATACAGCCTGATGACATGCATTGACCCCCGCAGCGACATATGAGGTGCGGTTGCTCCGCAACGAGGAGTCCGGACCCTGATTGCCGGTTGCCGACTTGGTAGCTACAGTTTCACCAAGCTACGCGACACAGCACCAATCGCACCAATGACCGGTATAGGCTCGGTTTGTACGGCAGTCAGGAGGTTCTCACCATGGCGATGGCACTCGGCTTGCAGTTGTACTCGGTACGCGAAGCCTTTGCCCACGACGCTACTGAAACCCTCGAACAAGTCGCGGCGATCGGCTACAAGAACCTCGAAGTCGTGATGCGCGTCGCCAACGGCGAGGCGAGCCTGGGCGGAGACCTGTCGCCTGCCCACTTCCGCCAGCAACTGGATCGGCTGGGCATGGCCGCCGTGAGTTGCCACACGCGCGTCAGTGCAGACACCGACTGGCCCCGCATCCTGGCCGCCAACAGGACGATCGGCAGCACGTCCGTTGGCTGTTCCATCGCCTTCTTTACCGATAAGGCCGACGTGCTGCGCTTCTGCGCCATGTTCAATGCCGCCGCGCGGACCTGCCACGATGAAGGCATCCAACTGTACTACCACAACCACTTCCAGGAATATCAAGTGTTCGAGGGCTCCATGGTCATCGATCTCCTCCTGGAGAACACCGATCCGTCGCTCGTTAAGTTCGAGTTTGACACCTATTGGGCTGCGCGAGGCGGCGCCGACCCTGTGGCATGGATGCGCAAGCTCGGCAGCCGCTGCGACTTGATCCACCAGAAGGACCGACCGGCGACCGCCCGCCCGGTCAACTGGTTCGACGCGTTCGGCGCCGGCAGCACGATCACCCTGGACAACCTGATCAAGACGCAGGGCACCGACCAGTTCACCGAAGTGGGCGAAGGTGAGATGGACATTGCCGCCATCGTGCGAGTTGCGCGTGAGCTAGGGTTCGCCCGTTACATCTTCGTGGAACAGGACGTCTCAGGGCGTGGTGAACTGGAAAGCATCGGTATCAGCTACAACGCTTTGAGCCGGATACTCGCAGCGAACTAGCGCCAGCGTACGTTTTGACTCAGTAGCAGGCGACCTGAAAGTGATCAGCGTGTAATGCGCGTCAGCGAAAACCATCGCTTCCTGGTACACGACGATGGCCGGCCCTTCTTCTACCTGGCCGACACCGCTTGGGAACTGTTCCACCGGCTCACCCTGGAAGAGGCGCGCCAATATCTGGTGGATCGTGCGCGCAAGCGGTTTACCGTGATTCAGGCGGTCATCCTGGCGGAGCTCGATGGCTTGACGGTGCCCAACATGCAGGGTGACCTCCCACTGGTCGATGGCAACCCTGAACGGCCGGTCGAAGCATACTTTGCCCACGTCGATGCGGTGGTCGATCTCGCCGCCTCACTTGGTCTTGTCACTTGTTTGCTCCCAACTTGGGGCGACAAATGGAACCTCAAGTGGGGCGTGGGACCTGAGATCTTCACGCCTGCCAACGCGCACGCCTTTGGCGCGTATGTTGGCCAGCGCTACGCTGATCGCCCGGTGATCTGGATGCTCGGTGGTGACCGGCCTATCGAGACGCCCGAGCAGCGTGCCATCATTCAAGCGATGGCTGCGGGAGTGCGTGCAGGAGATGGCGGTCTCCATCTGATGACCTTCCATACCTGGGGGCCACACGCGTCCTCAGAATATGTCCACGATGAACCCTGGCTCGACTTTCATACCTGCCAGAGTGGCCACAACCGCAACTCGGAGAACTGGCGCTTCATCGAGGCCGACTACGCCCGCCTACCAGTGCGCCCCTGCATGGACGCGGAACCCCCTTACGAAGATGCCCAGACGGATGGACGCAACCTCGCTGGTGGGTACCTCGACGATTACGAAGTGCGCAAGTCGCTGTACTGGTCCCTGTTTGCCGGGGCGCATGGCCATACCTACGGGTGCTGGCCGGTCTGGCAGATGTGGCGGCCTGGCTTTCGTTCCGTGCTGGCCCGCCGGCCCTGGCACGAAGCCATCCACATGCCCGGCTCCAGCCAGGTGCAACACGCTCGCGCCCTGCTGCTATCGCGTCCATACCTCACGCGCATTCCCGATCAATCGCTTGTGCTGTCCGACGTTGGTTCCGGTACCCATCATGTGCAAGCCACGCGCGACGAACAGGGCCGGTGTGCGATGGTGTACCTGCCTTCCGGAACGCCTGTAGACGTGGATCTCACCAAACTGCGCGGGAACACACTCCTGAGAACCTGGTTCGATCCGCGCACCGGACTGGGTTATGGTCCGCAGCCCGTTGCCGGCGCCGGAAGCGCCACGTTCGCACCGCCGGATGGCGGGCCCGATTGGGTGTTGGTGCTGGATCACGCAGCGGCGGGGTTTCCTCCGCCTGGGGCGCGCGCGTATGAGGAACGGCCCCGTTAGGTCGGGCCGGACCGAGCTGCAGACCCTGTGGTGTCTGGGATAGCCTCCACGAGCACATGGGCAAGTCCGGGTATTTCCTGGCGCAAGGCTTGCTCAACCTGCTCTTCTTCGAGGTGTACCTCAGCGAGCGCTGCATCGCCACGCGCGGTGATCTGCACCGTCACATCCAGGACGCCAGACGCAGGAGATGCTGCCCTTGCCGTATCCAACCTCCCTGCTGGCACGGGCTGATACACCTTGACTGAGCGTAGACCTTCTCCACCGGTAACTCGCTCAGTGATGGCGCCAATCCGGTACACAAGGTCACGCTGAGTGGCCGTCACATCCAGGCGTCGTTCCACAGGTGGATTGAGTAGCTCCAGGTGGGCGTGAATGGCAGCCAGCGAGGGCACGTCGCGCCGCACCTTGGCTTCCAACTGGTCCACGAGGAGGTGTACCTTGTCAAGCGTTTGCGTGGCGTCTGCCTCTAGATGGAGGTCGGCTTCCAGGTGCGTAGCAGCAGTCTGGACAATACGGACATCGTGTACCCGCAAACCGAGTTCGCGTGCGCGGAACCGGACGGTTTCTGCAAGGTCTTCGTTAGGGTCTTTCGCTGGCTCCATGTGTAGCACCAGGTCAACGCTAGCATCTGGTAGAGCCGCGCGCGTTGCTTGTTCCACCAGTTCCGTGAGACGGTGTGCCTCGTTGAAGGTGCTGGTGCGGGCGATATGCACGACCACATCGGCGAATACCTTGCCTCCAACTCGGCGTACACGCGGTGAACCCACGAGCGTCACTCCCTCGACCGATTGCACGGCACGCGCAATGCGGCCGGCTACGTCGCCAGGTGTTTGATCCACGAGTGTTCCAGCGGTGTCCCGCAGCAGCCGCCCGCCCACAAAGGCCACAATGCCACACACGGCCAGCGCACCGAGCGCATCGGCTTGCTCCCAGGGGCCGGGCCACCCAGTGGCATCCCCAATGCGAACAGCTGCCAGCCCGATGAGTACGGCTGCGGAACTCCAGATGTCGGTGCTGAAGTGCAGACCATCTGCCTGCAAGGCGTCGCTGTGATACTTACGAGCCGCATGCTGGAGCGCTCGCGAGCGTCCGACATCGAGGATGATCGAGAGCCCCATAACGGCGAATGCCCAGCCGCTCGCATCGACGTGCACGTTGAGAACGACGAGTCGATGTATCGCTTCGAATGCCACCCATCCAGCGACAGCGAGCAACAGCCCAGCTTCCAGGAATGCCGACAGGTTCTCAAACTTGCCATGCCCGTAGCTGTGCGTGGCATCTGGTGGCTTGCCGGAGACACGCACCGCAATCAAGGTCATGAGCGCAGCGACCAGGTCGAGCCCAGAATGCGCGGCTTCTGCTAGGATGCCCAGTGAACCCGTGCTGATGCCGACCACGATCTTCAATACCGTGATGGACAGGCCCGTCGCTACCGAGTTGAGCGCGACGCGCGACTTCTCCCGATTGGCGGTGTCTGGAGAGACCTGGCCTACCGGCACATCAAAATCGCCGGTCGATCCGGTCCTGCCCATGTTGTCTTCCTCTGCCATAGTTGGCCCTGCCGCCACACACGCCCGCAAGACACTTGGTAGATCACGAGCAGAGTCTACACAGCATTATAAGGCACGATGATCACTTCATAGCCGCGATTTCCGCTTATAAACCAAGGAAAACGTTAGTTTAATGTAGATCAAACCATAACTTGACTGGCCAACGAACGACGCTATCGCAGAGTAGCTGAGCAATTGCACGTTTTAATCCCGATAGATAGGGAGCCATTTGTCCGCGAGCTTGTTGTTTCCGACATATTCCTGAGGAAGTGATGCGTAACGACTGAGCGAAAAGCCCCACCCCTATCCCCTCCCCGACCACCTGACTCTTACCCAGATCCGTGCGGCTTGCTTGTCTGGCGACCGAGGCACAGTCGCACTAGGGGTGGTTCGAGGTTACTGACCCCCCTTAATGTCCCCCCGCCAGGGGGGACGGAGCGGCCGGTAGTGCGCGGCCTGCGTGGCCCCGGCACGAAGACCACCGAACCTCCAGCGACTCGGTCCCCCCGCCAGGGGGACATTA
>JANWJO010000108.1 GCA_025449435.1 Chloroflexota bacterium
ACCCGCCTGCTTATCAGCCCGCGCCGCGCGGCGGGCGGCAACTCGCCACGCCTCGCACCGCACCCCACGACTGAGGTCCGATAGGAAACCAAACCAACACTCACTGCTGATAGCGGTTGGCAAGCGTCCCGGTCATGCCGCCAGACATCAACTGGCGTTGCGCAGACCACACCGGCTCAACGAGCGCCGGATCTTCCAACACCGGCGGCCAGACTACTTCGCCCGTGTGCAATGCCGCCAGCGATGTGCCACAGCCACTGCGTTACCCGGGAGTATCGAATCCGTGAAGTAGCTGCTCGCCATACACCCTAATCGTCGCAAGTGCACGCGGCGGTACCATTCCGCACGCCTTGCCAAGCTTCCAAGGTCTCCCGTCCAAGCCAGACGAGCAAGACCAGCGCTGCCACACTGTCGGCCCACCACAACCCAAACAGCGTATTGGCGAGCAGCCCGACCAACAGCGTGCCAGCCATGTAGGCGCAGGTGATCGAGCACGCCGCATCGGCGCGCAGCGCCTGGCTGCCGATTGCTGCCGCGATGCCACGCTTGGTACGTGCCAGCAGCGGCATCCCGATAACCGCGACACACGCCAGTGCGATGCCTACGCTCGATTGTTCCGCGCGGTGGCCGGTTGCCAGGCCAAACAGCGAAATCGCCAGGATGTATACGCATAGCAGCGACAAGGCAACCGCCGTCACCACCGTCGCACGCCGTTCCGCGCGGTCCACGCGCTCCACGTCGCCGCCACCAGCCTCCAACAGGAGCCGCCAGAGCAACACGCCGCCGCTGAGCAGTTCGATGACGCTATCCAGCCCAAACGCCGTGAGCACCACGCTACTTGCAGCGATGCCAGCTCCGATGCCCACAACGGCTTCGACTGCCATCCAGGCCACGGTAACTTGCTCTATCCGGATACCCGCTCGGATGGCAATGGGGCGATCTAGGACCGTCGCCACGGTTATGTGCCAGCCTTCGTCCCGGAGTTGGCGGCGGCCAGCTCATCTTCGGCCACGTGCTGGTGCAGGTCCCCAGCGTGCATCGAACAGTACAGCACGGGGTCGGCACAGCCCTCACATTCAAACTGCAAGGTGCTGTGCCCGATGTGGTGCCTGTGGGCCAGGCGCTCGTTGAGACGGTGCTGCAGTGGAGTAAGGTTGCTCAGCAGCAAATTATCGTGGACTTTCACGTGCGCTGACAACACGCGCATGCCACCGGCAATCGACCAGACGTGGAGGTCGTGAATATCGGCAACTTCCGGCTCGGTCTTGAGGTCGGCCACCAGTGCATTCATGTCCAGGTCGCGTGGACTCGCCTCCATCAGGATGTCGACCGTCTCGGTCAGAATCCGGAACGCGCCGACCGCGATGAGCGCGGCAATGGCAAGCGACAGCAACGGATCGGCAGGGTACCAACCAGTGAGCCCGATGACAATCGCAGCCACAATCACCGCCACCGACACGCCTACATCGCCAATGATGTGGAGCATAGCGGCTCGCACGTTCAGGTTGTCGCTCTCGCCCCGCAGACCGAAGCTTATCCACAGGTTTATGGCGATGCCCACAAACGCGGAGACAGCCATCAACCAGGGCAGCACGGGCTCGGGCTGCTGCAACCTGCGCACGGCTTCAAAGCCGATCACGAAGACAATGAGCACCAGCAGGAGGGCGTTGATCATCGCCGCCAGAATGCCCGTGCGGTGGTACCCATAGGTGTTGCGCGCGTCGGGAGGCCGCACCGCTTGTACCGCTGCAAACCAGGCGAGCCCCAGCGCCACCAAATCAGTGAGCACGTGGGCGGCGTCGGACAGCAACGCGACCGAGTGCGCCAGGTATCCCGCGACGCCTTCCACCAGCAGAATAATTACCGTGAGGAAGAACGCCGTGCGCAGACGGGACCCGGCGAAGCTGTGGACGTGGGTGTGCGCGCTGCTCGCCATATCACCTCCACTCCTGCGCAATTGTATCTGATTGGCCGGACTATCCGTACCCGTCCGCTAGTGCTATCGTGGCCCTCACGGGGAAGGCACAAGGTATCAGGCCGGAGGGCACGTGCAGCCAAGCGTACGATTCTTGGGGATTGCCGCCTACGAACTCATTGCTGTGAATGGCAAGCACATTTGGGTCGATCCGTGCCTCGACGGTAATGTCACTAGCCCGGTCAAATCGGACGCGGCGACACCGGTTGACCTCATTCTCGTCACCCACGGTGCCTTCGAGCATCTGGGGGATGCCGAAACGCTGGCCAAACGCACCGGCGCACCTGTGGTGTGCGGCAGCGACGTACAGCAATACCTCATGGCTCGTGGCCTGCCTGAAACTCAGGTGCGCGCAGCTGGGTGGGGGCACGCTATTGAAATCGCCGGCGTGCGCGTGCAGCCGGTCGAGAGCCACCACTGGTCACAGGTGCGCTTGCCCGATGGGTCCACGGCTAGCGGCCCTGCGTTAGCCTATGTGATTGAACTCGGCATGGCCATGCGATTTTATCATTACGGCGGCACGTCACTGTTCCGCGATCTGCAGTTGATTGGCGATCTCTACAAACCGACCGTTTGCTGCCTTGGCGTAACCAATCCCCTCGAGTTGTCAGCCCGGCTACACGGGCCCGGCAGGGTCGTGACCGCCGCGATGACGCCACGCGAGGCGGCCATCGCCGCGCAATGGCTGTCCCTGGAGGCCGTGTTGCCATGCCACTACTTAACGGCGCGATCGGCCGACGTGCGCGAGTTTGAACGACTCCTGCTGCTCGCTAAAGAGGGCGGCGCCCGTGTGCCCCATTCCCTCGCACTCAATGCCGGTGACGTGGTAGAGCTTCCCCTGCGCTTCGGTTGATGCCGTGACGGAGATACAAGGTACCGCTAGGCGCTCGTGACATATCCCGTGGACACCCAGCCGATCACCGCGCCTTTGCTCGAAACCTGGATCCACCAGGGCGTGCTCGTAACAACCACGAGTTTTTGACCCTTCAGCACCCTGCCAGTGACAGGCGCCGTCGCGCTTCCACTAGCGCGCACGTTCAGGGCATCAATCGCCACTACCACCGTTTGGCCAACCGCGAAACTGGGCGGCGGCTGAGTGCTGCCGGCATCCTGCGAGGAAGTGTTGCTGCTGGTGGTGGCCACCGCTGTGGACGGTGTCGCTTCACTCGTGGTGCCCGGCGCGGGTGCATGAATGTCGCCGGATGGCAACGGCAGCCAGCCTGCTTGCGACAGCGCCACATCGCCTAACAGGCCAAGCTCCACCTCGTACCGTGTCCCGGCAAACTCCGGATGGTACTCAAAGCGAGCCCGCTGGAAGTATTGGATGGTGGCCTGCCCGTGTGGTGTGGCCACGACCATCTCTTCCGATGTCGGGTAGCCAAACGTAGCAAGGCCACCGTGCGTCTGAAAGTAGTGCAAGAAGCCAAAGCTCACAGCGTGGCGTGTCTGTGGAAAGTATGCATGAGTCGACGAGGATGCAAACGCCGCCGACGTGGGGAACGGACGTTCGTAGGCGGTCTCTTCATCACCCAGGAGGGTCAGTTGCACCTGTTGCCCTGCCGGCAGGTCTGGGTGCAGTTCAAACCGGGCGCGCTGGAACCACTGCACAATCATGCCATCCTGCCGGATTTCCTCGGTTCGCGGATAGCCGAAGACGTCGAGGCCCCCTTCACTCTTGAAGAAGGCAAGGAATGGCCCCGTCACGTTATGGCCAGTGGTGGGGAAGTACTGGCTCCACGATGTCTGAGCATGAGCCGTGGCGGCGAACGTCGGGAGAAGGCCATCCACCTGTACGCGCAGCCACAAGGCATTCCCGAATGGGTGTCCACTCCCATCCATGAGCTGCCACGATGACGCCAGCGACTGCCCGGCTGCTTCTGGTGGTACGCGAACCTGCACGCTGACGGATGTCGTGCCGCCCGGCGCAAGCGCTCCGATGGTTGACGTACTTAGAATCTGCAGTGGCGTGTTGGCTTGAGCCACCAGCTTGGCGTTGACCGGCCAGGCCACCGAGCCGTTATTCTCGATCGACCATACCTTGGTGACGAGTTGATCGCCATAGACGTGAGCGCCGTCGCTCAGCGTGAGGTCCGACACGAAGGCCGCCGACAGGCCAGTGCCCCCCGGCGTGCCGCTGCCGTTGCCTCCGCTGCTGGCGGTTACCGACTCATGGGCTAGATATACCGTAGGCGGCCAGGGGCCATGGAACGGCGCGTTTCCCGACGTGTAGCTGCTGCCCTCTACCGGTACGCCGTGATTGGCCTTGACATCGGCAAAAGACACCGGGACCGATTGGGAGAACGCCGAATCGGCATCGCTCTTCTCGACCATGAAGTGCAAGTGAGCGCCAATCGCAAACCCCGTGGCACCGCTATACGCGAGCAACTGACCCTGCGCAACCCGTTGCCCGACGCTTACGACCACGCCGTGATACATCAAGTGGAGATAAAGCGCACTGGTGCCGTCACCGTGATCGACCACTACGTAGTTGCCTTGCGGTGCGTAGGCCCAACCATTGCCGCCCGAGTCTGAATCTTGCCTCACAAAGGCCACGGTCCCACCTCTGGCGGCGAGTACAGGGCTGCCCTGTGGCATGGAGAAGTCCCATGCGTAAGCCTCGCTGCCGAAGTGGCTCATCTTGCCGTTATTCCCCTGTTCGCAGAACAAGGTGGTGCCACCGGGGAAGGGCAGCTTGTAGGGCGATGTCGGGGCGGCGGCCGCAGCGGCCTGTAAGGGGAGGAACAGTGCGACAAACTGCGCCGCAAGCACTACTGCGATGGCCACGCGACGTACGTTGTAGTGATGACGGCTACCGCCCGCGCCCAATCTCACCAACGAGTCCAGAGGTCCTTTCGTGCGTCGCCTCTGCAGCGACTTACCAGTCGTACCTTGACACTTCGCCTGTGTCGCATACGCGTGCCCCGATGTTCTCACCACTGTGGCCCCCCTAGCTTTCCCGCCTTCGTTGCATAGCAAACGCAGCAGCGAGCTAGGAGTGATTTTGAGGAAACGGAACGGGCAGGCGCCTTGTGACTATTAGGCCATCATCGTCGGTGCTGGCGAGCGTGCAAGGACTGGCAGCTACAGCGTGCTAAAACAGCGACAGTTGTTGCGGTGGCGGCTCGTTCTTGTTGGACTCGTCGCTGGCCGCTCGCCGTGCCTTGGCCTCCGCCAGGAAGCGTGGCAGCTTGCGGAAATCATCCTCGAGCACGCGGCGGAGCGCCTGTTGCCGCAGCGCCGCTGCCGGGTGATACAACGGCACGACGGAGCGACCATCCACGACACGCATCGACCCGTGGATCCGCGAAATCATGTCGCGTGGAAAGAACCTGCCCATCGAGAACCGGCCCAGCGTGGCGACCAAGGGAGGGTCGATGAGTGCAATTTGCTCATCCAGATACGGTGTGCAGGCCGCAAGCTCTTCTTCCAGGGGGTCGCGATTGTTGGGCGGCCGGCACTTGACGATGTTGGTGATGTACACTTGCCTGCGGTGCAG
Organism: Chloroflexota bacterium; assembly: GCA_025449435.1. The sequence goes on from JANWJO010000108.1 coordinate 5,472, forward strand.
CCCGATGATCTGGAGCAATTCTTCCAGGAACTGTCCTGCAGCGCCGACAAACGGCCGCCCCTGCTGATTTTCGTTAAAGCCCGGCGCTTCACCGATGAACATGATGCCTGCGTCGATGGGGCCTTCACCTGGAACCGCCTTGATGCGACCGTCCGCGAGCGGGCACAGCGTGCATACGCGCACCGCCGCGTCGATGTCGCGCAGGCGCTCCGCTGGGTTGATCATCCGACGGTTGCGGCCTCAGGTTGCAGGTACCGATCCAGTGTGCTATGGCTCAGCAGGGTCCGCAGTGCGTCGGCCTGGCGCGTGTCGAGCTCGACCAGCGGCAAGCGCGGCTTGCCGACGTTGAATCCGGCGATGTTGAGCGCGGCCTTGAGTGGGATTGGGTTGGTGGTCGTGAACAGCGCTTTGACCAGCGGGATCATATCCCGATGTAACGCGCTGGCCTCTTCATACTGTCCGCTCACGGCCAGGCGGATCATCGACGCAATGCGCTCACCTACCAGGTGGCTAGCGACGCTGATCACGCCGTAACCGCCGATCGACAGCAGTGGCAAGGTGTCCTGGTCGTTCCCGCTGTACACCACGAAACCCCGGCGTGCGCGCTGGATGATGTCGCCGGCTTGCTCCAGGTTGCCACTGGCTTCCTTGAGTCCAACGATGTTTTCAATGGCCGACAGCCGGATAACGGTGTCAGCGGTCATGTTCAGTGCCGTGCGGCTTGGCACGTTGTACACAATGGCCGGCAGGTGCGTGCTATTGGCAATCGCCTTGAAGTGTTGATACAAACCTTCCTGGGGAGGTTTGTTGTAGTAGGGTACGACGAGCAGCACACCATCGGCTCCGGCCTGTTCGGCGAGATGGGTGAGATGGATGCTTTCGGCAGTGTTGTAATTGCCGGTGCCCGCCACTACTTTCCCATTGGCGCCAATAGCCGCTTTGATTTCGGCGAACAGGCGGACCTTCTCATCGGTGGAGAGGGTGGGCGATTCACCAGTGGTGCCGGAGATCACGAGGCCATCGGAGCCGCTTGCAACAAGCCCCTTGGCAAGCCGGACGGCTTGGGCGAAGTCAACCTGGCCATTGTCGGTGAACGGCGTTACCATGGCAGTCAGAAGCCGGCCAAAGCTGGTCATGGATTCGCTCCCTTTCTGTGCTGCTCGTGCCTAGCGGCAGGCACCCCAACCGTGTGTTAGGCCTGCATCGCTCGTTCGCTTTGTCTTGTCCCTATTGTGGCACCTGACACGGATATTTGCCAGTGCCAAGTTTCGGCGCGTTTCCATCTGGGTAGTTCCTTGGCTGAACGCCTAGCGCCCCACGACTGGCCGGCTAGGGTTGCGACGCGCTTGGCAGAGGTCCGAGCGTCGCATAGGAATCCGCCGCCGTGCCTGCTGGGCCGCTCGTGGGTAGGCGGGCGCCGGTCACGGGGTCGTACAACCCGATCTGGAAGGTCAGCGGTCCAACCGCTGCTTGCACATCGACCGGGTGGGTATCGACGATGACCTGCCCTGGTAGCCATAACGTCGTGGGCCAGATTCCGCCAGCAGGTGGCCCGTCGTGCTGACCGTGCAACTTGCCATCCGGGCCAACCAGGTGTGTGAACACCGTATATGCAACGTCGGGACTCCCCAGCGCTTGCCAGTACAGGGTGAGCGTCACCGGGCCGTTCAGTGGCATTTCAGCAGGGACCAGGTCATAGCCGCGCAACTCCGCTACGGACCCAAAGCGCACGGTGAGTGGGTGGCTTGGCGTACCAAGCGTGGTTTGGCGGTCGAGTGCCTGGACCGCCACAGTACCGAAATTTATTGTGGAAGCGTTCCCGGTCAGCGTGAGACTCGCCGTCTGGCTGCCTGCCCGGCCCGAGATCAAGAGGAGATGCCGGACCCCAATGATGCTGCCAACGGGCAGTTGGTCAAGTAGCGCCGCCGCCGGTACCGGCTCGCTATCAGTAGCTTGCACGCCAGCCAGCGACAGTTTGGGGTCTCGCACCTGGGCGCCAACCTTCTGGTAGTACAGCGTGGTTTCGAATCCGCTTCCGGCTGTCACGCTGCGCGACGGAATGTCCACGCCGACTAGATTGAGTCCGTCAGCAACGGTGACCGGCACGGTCTTGCCGGGAACTGCGGCCAGCAGCGATGCATCGGTGGGCGGCGGTGTGACATGGCCCACGACCAGGCCGCTATCGGTTGCAACGTTCGTACCCGGCGCAGCCGAGACTGGCAACACCGTTCCGCTATCCACGTCGTATAGATTGGCTGTCACCGTAAGCGATGCCGGAGGAGTTCCGGGCGGTACCGTCACCGTCTCGACGGTATATACCTCGTCGCCGGCTTGCCAGTCGCTGGTGAAATACCCTAATCCATCCTCTTGCCCCCAACGGTGCCCCGCTGCATCCAGCAGGTGAACGAACACGCTGAGTTTGGCCGTGGGAACGGCGAGCACTTTCCAGCGCAGCGCCACTCGCACCACGCGCGGTTGAGCCGGGTCGATGTGCACATACACATCCTGAAGCTGAACGATGTTGCCCAACTGCGCACGCAGGGGGGTAGGCAGTGGCGCTGCTGCCGCTCCAACTGGCAACCTGTACCAGTGGTAGCGAATGTCACCTGCACTGTCTTTCGGTGCATCGAGCGCAGCGCCCTGTAGAGCAGCAGACGCTTCCGGCGGCACGTCGAACGTGTGCGCGAACGCGTACACCGCGGGGGCGTTGCTCTGGTGAACCGGCAGGCCCTTACGTGCATCAAACCAGGTGATGCGCGGCAGTGCATCTGGCGCAAGGAAGACGATGGTGGGATGCTTGAGGTATTCGGTTGCAACATATAGTTGCACCGATGCCGGCTCGCTCTCTAACCGGTACGCCAAGTCGGCCACGTCACCATGCAGCCAGTAATAGGTTTGGGGATTAGGCGCCCAGATGACAAAGTAGCTGATGGCCGTGGCGATGCCTTCCGCCACAATGAGCGCCGTCGCCAGCGCAGCTCCGGTATGGTTGGGCAATGGCCAGCGCCGCTTGAATAGCGCCCATAGCGCCAGAAACCCCACGGCTGGCAGCGTACACACCACCGGGACGGTGGCGAAGGTGTGCAAGGTCTCCGGCGGGTCGGTCGTAATCATGCCGGGGATGATCATCACGACAAACCAGATCAGCAGGAGCGCCGCGCCGTCGGGTGGCAATTCGGCTGGCGCTGCCGTGACTCCCGGCCGCTGCGGGGCATCCCGCTCCGAAGTGTTGCTTGCTACGGAAGCTCGCCCGCGCCGCTGCACCATGAGCCAGATGCACAGCACGGCGCCGGCGTACAGTCCGGCGGACATGAGCGGATCGAAAATCGGCTTGCCGGACAGGTTGTACTTCCACTGCGGGTCTCCGTGGACGCTAAACATGCCCAGCGTCTTGATGACGCCGGTGAGGACAGTATTGGGATTGTTGCCCGACACCGTGGGCGACAGCACGACCACCTGACCAACGCGGTTGAGAAATGCGTCTGGGTTATGCAGGAAGTACAGGCCAAGTGGTGCGAAGACCACCAGTGCTGCAACGCCAACTAGAATGAGCTGGGCAATGCGCCGCCAGTTCAGTTCTCGAACTGCTAGCCAGCCAAACCACAAGGTGACGGCCAGTGGAAATGCCCGCGCCGTGGAATAGGTGTATAACGACATCCCTACGAACGCGCCGCCGAGCACCAGCCAACGCGCGCTGTGCCGCTGCGTGCCCATCCATAGCGCCCACCAGGCCAGACATTCGAACAGCGGCAACATGACCGCACGATAGCCCAACCGGCTCACGTGGACATCCCAATACGTCACGGCGAGCACCGCGGCGGCGAACAGCGCCGTGGTCGAGCCGGCCATGCGCCGCATCAGCAGGTACAACGCGAGTACCGTGGCCGTGCCGAGAACCGCGGACACGACGCGCAGTGCAAACGGTGTCCGGCCAAAAACAGCCATGCTGAGCGCTTGCAGATACAGGTAGGCCGGCTCCATGCCGTTGCTATCGGTAAAGAACACGGGCAAGTGCGTCCATGTCACCGTGGCGGCGTCAATGCCACTCCATGCCTCGTCGTAGTGCAGCCCAACGGGGATGGTGGCGAGCAGCGGGAAGCGCAAGAGCACGGCCGCGAGGAACACGCCGACCAGGCCAGCAGCGGCCCAGGAGGCGCGCAAGACGGGACGGTGAACACTAGTTGGTGAGGTGGTTTGCGCCACGGCTGCTTCCGGCATAACCTCCCCTGCGCTCGTTGCGCTACCCGCACGAGCATAACAGTGCCCCACTGCACCCAAAGCATGGCAGGTTGCTCTATATAATCCACTCGGGCCGGTTCAGTCCCCAGCGGTGAGCCGGATGACCTCGCAGAAAGGGAAGATGCCATGCCACGTCCCGTCACGCTATTTACCGGCCAGTGGGCCGACATGCCTCTTGAGACCGTCGCCCAGACGGCCTCGGCGTGGGGGTATGACGGGCTCGAACTCGCATCCTGGGGTGATCACTTTGATGTCTTGCGCGCGGCGAAGGACCAAGCCTACTGTGACGAGCGGCGGGCTCTGCTACAGAGGTACAAGCTCAATGTCTACGCCTTCAGCGTTCACCTCGCCGGGCAGTTGGTCTGTGACGAGCCGCTCGATGCCCGGCACGATCAGCTGGTCGGTCCGGATATCAAGGGCAATCCTGCCGCCATGCGTGCCTGGGGCATCGAGATGTGTACCGCCGCCGCCCAGGCTGCCAAAAACCTGGGTGTGCCCGTGGTGACCGGATTCACCGGCTCGCCCATCTGGCACCTGTGGTTCCCTTTTCCGCCGCAGGTGGCGAGCCAGATTGACGCCGGCTACAAGCTGTTCGCCGACCGGTGGAACCCCATTTTGGACGAGTTTGGGAAACACGGTATCAAGTTCGCACTGGAAGTACATCCAAGCGAGATTGCCTATGACTTCCACAGCGCGCAACGTACCCTGGACGCTATCGGCAACCGGCCTGAGTTCGGCTTCAACTTCGATCCCAGCCATCTGGTGTGGCAGGGAATCGACTCCGCCAAGTTTGTCCGCCATTTCGCCAATCGCATCTACCACGTACACGTGAAAGACGCCAAGGTATTGGTCGATGGCGAAAGCGGAATCCTATCGTCTCACCTGAACTTTGGCGATCCCCGGCGCGGCTGGGACTTTGTCTCACCCGGCCACGGTGACGTAAAGTTCGAGCCCATCATCCGCGAACTGAATCGCATTGGCTATGCGGGCCCGTTGTCCGTGGAGTGGGAAGACAGCGGTATGGACCGCATGCATGGCGCGCCGGAAGCACTACGGCTTGTGCGCACTTGGGACTTTCCGGCCTCCACAACGGCATTTGACGAAGCGTTTAAGCGCTGACGTAACGCACTCACCCCGTCGTCCCTCCTCCCCTTTCCCACTAGGATTGTTGGTACCCACAATTGCTTCTGGGGTGGGGTTTGGCGTGCAGTCCCCGACCCGGAATGCACCTTATCTTCAAGCACAGGTGGGTACCAACAAGCCCGCCAGAGGGCGGGCGCACACCCAGGGGTACCCAGGCTGCTGGGGGCGACGTCCCACCTACCCACTGCTTTATGCAACGTATACTGTGGGGTGACCGGTGGCGGGCAGGCTCATCGGTGACGGACGTTCTCATACTAGATTTGGGGACCATCACTGGCAGGCGCGTGAGCGCCAGCGCCAGAAGCCGCTCCACATGGCCGGGCGACCGGCGGCGGGCCGCACTTGAGATGCACGGCCGCCAACTAGACAGCGCCAGCTAGAGCGCCGTCAGACCGCACTTAAGGAGTCAACACCGGCATGCCAGGTCGACCACCCAGTACCATCGGCGAGCTGCGAGCGAGCGGTTACCGCGTCCTCACGGTGAAGGAGGAACTGCGCAAGAACCTCATCGCCAAGATGCGCAATCGTGAGGAGTTGTTCCCCGGGATCATTGGCTATGAAACCACGGTGATCCCTCAGATTGAGACTGCCATTCTTTCTGGGCAAGATATCGTGTTGCTCGGCGAACGCGGGCAAGCCAAGACGCGTATCGCGCGCAGCCTTGTTAACCTCCTCGACGAACTCACACCGGTGATTGCCGGCTGCGAGATAAACGACAGCCCCTATGCGCCGATATGCTCCGTATGCAAGCAGCGCGTGGCCAGCCAGGGTGAGGCGACGCCTATCGAGTGGATTGCTCGAGACCGGCGCTACGGCGAAAAGCTGGCTACGCCCGACATCACCATTGCTGACCTCATCGGTGAAGTGGACCCCATCAAAGTCGCCGAGGGCCGCTACCTGTCCGATGAGTTCACGATTCACTACGGGTTGGTGCCGCGGACCAACCGGGGCGTGTTCTGTATCAACGAGTTGCCGGACTTAGCTGAGCGTATTCAAGTGGGCTTGCTCAACATTATGGAAGAGCGGGACGTGCAGATACGTGGCTACAAAGTCCGGCTGCCGCTCGACTTGTACGTGGTGGCCAGCGCTAACCCGGAGGACTACACCAACCGTGGCCGCATTATTACACCGCTGAAGGACCGCATCGGTTCGCAGATCCGGACGCACTACCCCCTCACCATCGACCATGAGGTCGGCATCATGCGCGCCGAGAGCTCGACGTTCCAGACCGAGGGGCATGAAACCGTCATGCCTAAGTACCTGTCTGAAATCCTGGCGGAGTTCACGCACCTGGCACGCAAGAATGGCGAGATCAGCCAGCGATCGGGTGTGAGCGTGCGTGTGTCCATCTGCAACTACGAGAACGTGCAAAGCAATGCGCTGCGCCGTGCTATCCGGCTCAATGAACGGCAATCCGTGCCACGCATCACCGATTTGCGTGCTGTTGTCGCATCGACCGCCGGCAAGATCGAACTGGACACCGTGGGCGACACCAAGGAAGACCGCATCATTGAGCGGCTGGTCCAGGGCGCCGTGCTGACGGTGTTCAACCGGCAGTTTTCAGTGGCTGAGTTCGACGACGTAATCCAAGCCTTCAATGCGGGGACCACATTCGACGTGGCCGAGGACATGCCGTCCTCCTCTTACGTCCGGCAGATGGAAGGCCAGCGCGGCTTGCGTGCCGGCGTGGCGAAGTTGCGCGCCCAGGGGAACCCAGCCCAAATTGCCTCAGCCGTCGAATTTGTGCTCGAAGGGCTCCACCTCAACCGCAAATTGAACAAGGATAAGGGCGAGGGCGGCGCACACTACCGAGCGTAACAACGCACGACTTGCACGGCGCATAGATCAACACGGAGGGTGAGCATGCTGTACCGCTATAAGGCTTGGGACGGCACACAAGAGGTCGAAGCGCTTACCGCTGAAGACCTGATGGATGCGCTCGCCGAAGACCTGATGAACGATGGTGACCTGCGCAGCGCGCTGGAGCGCTTGCTCCAGCAAGGCGACCAGGGACGCCTGGACAACCGGCTCCAGGGGCTGCGCGACATGCTGGAACGGTTGCGCCAGGCGCGCAACGAACAGCTCCAGCAGCACAACCTGAACTCCATCATGGACGACATCAAGAAGCGCCTTGAAGAGATCGTCGACATGGAGCGCCAGGGTATTGATCGCCGGCTCGAGCAGGCCGGCATGCAACCACCGCGGCAACAGCAAGCCCCCAGCGACGCTCAGCAGTCAAACCCGGATGGCGATGAGTCCCAACAGGGCCAGCAGCAAGCTGGCCGGCAAAGCAACAGCCAGACCGGTCAGCAACACTCTGGTCAAGGCGAGCAGCAAGATGGTCCAGAACGGCAATTGGGGGCAACAGGGCAGGGGTCGCAAGGGCAACAGGGCACCGCTGACTCTGATCGCCAGCGCCTCGAACGCATGCTGCGCAACCTCACCGACCAAAAGCGGGACTTCCTGAATGAGTTGCCAGACGACACCGGCGGGAAAATCCGCAAACTCAATGATTACGAGTTCATGAGCGCCGAAGCGCGCGAGAAGTTTCAAGAGCTCCTGGCCATGCTGCAGCAGCAAGTAGCCAACCAGTATTTCCAAGGCATGCAGCAGGCTATCCAGGGGATGACGCCTGAAGACATACAAGCCATGCGCGACATGGTGCGCGACCTCAACAAACTGCTAGAAGCCAAGGCGCAGGGGAAAGAGCCGAACTTCGACGAGTTCATGCAGAAGCACGGCCAGTACTTCCCGGGTGTTAATAGCCTCGACGAGCTCCTCCAGCAGCTGTCTCAACGCATGTCCCAGATGCAATCGCTCATGAATAGCTTGAGTGGCCAGCAACGCAACGATCTCCAGTCTATGCTCGATTCTCTCTTTCGCGACGACCGCTTGCGCTGGGATCTGGCGCAACTCGGCCAGTTGCTCAACCAACTCATGCCCCGGCAGGGCCAGCGTGGCCGCTACCCATTCAGTGGGGATGAGCCGATGTCCCTGCAAGAAGCCATGCAGATGATGCAGCAGCTACAGGAGATGGACGAACTCGAACGGCAGTTGCGGCAGGCTGGGCAAGGTCGCATGGACCGGCTGGACCCCAGCTTAGCTGAGCGCGTGCTTGGGCCGGAGGCGCGCGAGCAATTGGAGCAGCTGCAGGGCCTCACGCAGCTACTCGAGGAAGCAGGTTACATCAAGCGCAAGGGGGCTGGCTGGGAGCTCACAGCGCGTGGTATCCGGCGCATCGGCCAGAACGCCCTACGGGAGATCTTCGCCGACCTGAAGAAGGATCGCATCGGCCAGCACGAAATGGATCGGCAGGGGTCTGCCGGTGAGCGCGTGGACGACAGCAAGACGTATGAGTTTGGTGATCCGTTCTTGCTGGACCTGCGCGAAACGCTCAGCAACGCCATTACTCGCCAAGGGCCCGGCACGCCGGTCAAGCTCCAAGCCAGCGACTTCGAGGTCTTCCGCACCGAACAACTGACGCAAGTGAGCACGGTGCTCATGATCGATCTCAGCCGCTCTATGCTGCTGCGCGACTGCTTCACCGCCGCCAAGCGGGTCGTCCTTGCCCTCAATAGTCTGATCCGCACGCAATACCCGCGCGACACGCTGTACATCGTGGGCTTCTCGGACCGAGCGCGGGAGATGAAGCCTGAGGAGCTCTCCGAGATCGACTGGAGCGAGTACGTTTACGGCACGAACTTACAGCACGGTCTGTGGCTGGCCAAGCGGCTCCTGTCTCGCCACAAGGCCGGCACGCGTCAGGTGATTGTGATCACCGACGGGGAGCCGACTGCACACATCGAAGATGACGGGAACGTATTCTTTCATTACCCGACCACCTATCGGACCTATGCCGCCACCATCAAAGAGGTGGTGCGCTGCACCCGCGACCAGATCGTCATCAACACGTTCATGCTCGACAACACGCCGTACCTGGCGCAGTTCATTAATGAGATGACCAAGATCAACAAGGGTCGCGCCTTCTTCGCCGACCCCGGCCGTCTGGGCGAATACATCCTTGTTGACTACCTGCGGAACAAACGCAAGCGCGTCGGCTAACCGCTAGGCTTGCGTGTATACTGCGAACCTGTTAGCACGGTCGCTCGTTGACGCTGCCAGAACGGGAAGGTTTAGGCCACCAGCCGCCTTGTCGTATCTAGTACGTCGTGCATTGCCTTGCCAGAACGCCAGCGGAAGAGGCGCCGCGAGTGCCTCTCACCGTGCGTTGCAGAGTGGCGGGTCTGGCAGGCTGCGTGCTGAAGCTGTAGGGTGCTCGAGCAATCCACGCGATGGGGAAGGACGACCGTAAATGCTGTTGGTTTGGGTGCCGCCGGTCGCGGCGCTGGTGGCATTTGCCTTTGTGTACTGGATCGCCCGCACGATCCAGTACAGCGACAAAGGCACAGAAGACATGCAGCGCGTGGCTGGCACTATCATGGAAGGTGCGCGTGCCTTCCTCAACCGCCAGTATCGCACCATCGCTGCATTCGCCATCGTCGTGGCCATCGTGTTGAGTACGGTCCTGGCCGTGCTGCAAGGCAACCTCAGCCTGGGTCTGCACACCATCGTGGCGTTTCTTGTCGGCGCAACCTGCTCTGGTTTTGCTGGCTTTACCGGCATGTACATCGCCGTGCGTGCCAACTTGCGCACTGCAGCAGCGGCACGCACATCCGTTGGCGGCGCTCTGACGATGGCGCTGCGTGGCGGCGCCGTGAGCGCCTTCCTGGTCGTCGCCCTCTCGGTCCTCGGCGTGTTTGTTTTGTTCGGTATCTACGGCACGCTCGACGGCCACCCCGAAAATGCCCCTAACCTGATCGTTGGGTTTGCATTTGGCGCGAGCTTTGTCGCCTTATTTGCCCAGCTCGGCGGCGGCATCTATACCAAAGCCGCCGATGTCGGCGCCGACCTCGTTGGCAAGGTCGAAGCTGGTATCCCGGAGGACGATCCACGTAACCCCGCCGTGATCGCTGATCTGGTGGGTGACAACGTGGGCGACTGTGCCGGCCGTGGCGCCGACTTGTTCGAGTCCATTTCAGCCGAGAACATTGGCGCCATGATCCTCGGTGCAGCCCTCTACCGGCTGAGTCCCGACAAAAACATTGCGTGGATCATCCTGCCGCTCGTCGTGACAGGTGCTGGCCTCATCGCTTCCATGATCGGCTTGCTCTCAGTCCGTCCCAACAACGTGAAGAACCCCTCGCGCGCGCTCGACCTCGGCTATTGGGTGAGCGCCGGGCTGTCCTTCATATTCCTCGCCATCATCATTTCGCTGCTGAATGTGTCGTACTGGTTCCTAGCGGCCGGGACCGTCGGACTCTTGCTGAGCATCGCGTTTGTCTATATCACGCAGTACTACACCTCCGGCACCTGGCGGCCGGTCAAGGAAATTGCTCGCGCCTCGCTAACTGGGCCTGCCACGACCATCATTGAGGGCCTCGCTGTGGCCTTCGAGACGCCCGCCGTGCCGGTGATTGCCATCGTGTGCGCGCTGGTGTCCAGCTACGCTTTGGGAACGCAAGCCGCACCGGCCGACGCAACTGCCGCCATCCTGCGCACTTACGGCATTTATGGCACCGCTGTGGCGACGATGGGCATGCTGATGGTCGCCGCGTACATCCTGGCGATGGATACGTTTGGGCCCATTACCGACAACGCCGCCGGCATCGCCGAAATGTCCCAGGCGGCGAGCGAAGTCCGCGACACCATGGACGAGCTCGACAGCTTGGGCAACACGACCAAGGCGCTCACCAAAGGCTACGCCGTGGGTTCAGCCGCGCTGGCCGCATTCCTGCTGTTCAGCGCGTACCTGGACACCGTCGGCATCGCCCGGCACACGGCCGCGCTCGATGTCGTCAACCTGGCCAATGTCCAGGTCTTCGCCGCGGCGCTGATCGGTGCTGCACTCATCTTTCTGTTTAGCTCGCTCGCCATACGTGCTGTAGGCAAAGCCGCCCGTGCCATGATCGAGGAAGTGCGCCGGCAGTTCAAGAACGACCCGGGCATCATGCAGGGCACATCGCGCCCCGACTACGCGCGCTGTGTGGACATCAGCACGGTCGCTGCGCTGCGTGAAATGGTCGGTCCCGGCGTACTGGCTATCGGTACGCCCATCATCGTTGGCTTGATCTTCCGCGCTGAGGCCGAGGCCGCCTTTCTGATGGTGGCCACCATGACCGGCATCATCATGGCCAACGTCATGAACAACGGCGGTGGCGCATGGGACAACGGTAAGAAGTACATCGAGGCTGGTCTCCTCAAGGATGACGACGGCAATGTCCACGGCAAGCGCACACCAGCGCACGAAGCAGCCGTGGTGGGCGACACCGTAGGTGACCCGTTCAAGGACACGGCGGGCCCGTCGTTGCACATCCTCATCAAGCTCCTAGCCACACTCACCTTGGTGCTCGCTCCGCTGTTTGTCTAAGGGCAACGCAGAGCGTACGGGTACATGTGCTTGCGAGACGTTCTAGCCGTGGTCTAATGTGCCCGTGTTAACCTCGACCTGAGGGGTGGCGGCTGTACAGGCGCACCCAGAAAGGACCGCTGGTGAACACGCAATCGCCTCTGGCGAACTGGAAGCCGCTCGTAGCAGTGCTTGTCCTGCTCGTGGGCATCAACCTCGCTGTTCCGCTGCTGGCCAACGCCGGCAAATCTCAGGTGGAGTTACCCTATAGCGAGTTTGTGACCCAAGCGCAAGCCGGCAACATTACCGCGATTACGATGGAGGGTGACTCAATCACCGGCCAGTTCAAAACGCCGGTGAGCTTCCCCAACAGCAGTTCTGCAGCGAGCAGCAAATTCACGACGGCTGTGCCGTCGATGGGTGATCCATCACTACTTCCTACCTTGCGCGAGAAGAACGTGCAGGTCACCGTGAACACGCCATCCAGCACGCCCGGTATCGTGCTCAACCTGGTGCTCGGTCTGGGTTTGCCGCTGCTGCTGCTCGTTGGCCTGATGATGTTCTTCTCGCGGCGGCTCGGTTCGGGTCAGGATCAGATTCTGAGCTTTGGGCAGGCCAAAGCTCGCATGTATACCAAGGAGCGTCCTGACGTCACCTTCGCGGATGTTGCTGGGGTCGAGACAGCCAAGCAAGAGTTGTTGGAGATCGTCGATTTCTTGCGCGACCCGCTCAAGTACAACCGCCTCGGTGGCAAGATGCCCAAGGGCATTCTGCTGGCGGGGCCTCCGGGCACCGGCAAAACCTTGCTCGCCAAAGCCGTGGCTGGCGAAGCGAAGGTGCCGTTCTTTAGCCTGTCAGGCTCTGAGTTTGTAGAGATGCTTGTTGGTGTAGGCGCTAGCCGGGTGCGCGACCTGTTTGCCAAAGCTAAGGCCAACGCTCCATCGATCATCTTCGTGGATGAGCTCGATGCAGTGGGACGCCAGCGCGGCACCGGCCTCGGCGGCGGCCACGATGAGCGCGAGCAGACCTTGAACCAGTTGCTCGTTGAGATGGATGGGTTCGATCCCCGGCTCGCTGTCGTCGTGATGGCGGCGACCAACCGGCCAGACGTGCTTGACCCAGCGCTGCTGCGCCCAGGCCGGTTTGATCGCACTGTGACCCTCGATCGCCCTGACCGAGAGGGACGGGAAGCGATCCTGCGCATTCACACCCGTAAAGTGCCGTTGTCGTCCGATGTAGATCTCGCCATTCTGGCTCGCTCGACACCGGGACTGGTGGGTGCTGACCTGGCGAATCTGGTCAACGAAGCAGCCATTATGGCGGTGCGCCGCGACGCCGACAACGTTGGCATGCGCGATTTTGAAAACGCTACCGACAAAGTGCTCATCGGACCCGAGCGCAAGCTCGTCATGGATGAGCACGAACGGCGCGTGGTCGCCTACCACGAGGCTGGTCACGCCTTGGTGGCCCTCCTCTTACGCAAAGCCGACCCCGTCCAAAAGGTAAGTATCGTGCCCCACGGCCAGGCTCTGGGCGTGACACTACAAATGCCGCTGGATGACCGGCACAACTACGCCGAGGACTTCTTGCTCACCCGGATGGCGGTGATGCTGGGCGGCCGGCTGTCCGAACTCCTGACGTTTGGTGTACCGACGACCGGCGCAGAAAACGACCTGATGCAAGTCGCACGGCTGGCTCGCCAGATGGTCGCACGCTGGGGCATGAGCGAGCGGCTGGGGCGGCTCGCCTACAATGTCGGGGGAGAACACGTGTTCCTCGGCCGGGAACTCATGGAGAACAGGGACTTCAGCGAA
>JANWJO010000109.1 GCA_025449435.1 Chloroflexota bacterium
CGCGGGTCGTGCTTCCACTGGCCGGCAACCGTCGCTGCCTCACCAGCGGAGATGCCAGGGAGGGTACCGGCAATGGTGATCTGGCGATTCCGCCCCACCAGGCGACCATCGAGGTGAAAGCGAGCGACCACATATCCGGACTTGTCGTCACGATACACCAGCCGGTCGATAGTGCCGGTCAGTTCTTCGGAACCTGCGCTCTGTGCGTTGTCGAGATCCGGCAGTTGACGCGCCGGAGGCATGCCGGAGGGCGGCCGGTAGCGACCAGCTGGCGGGCGGCGTTGCATCAGGCGGGCAATCGCCGCTGACGTTCGATCTCGATGATACGGCGCACCTCAGCAACGGCGTCCTCCAGATGGCCGGTGCGGTTTATCACGATGTAATCGTAGTCCTTGGCGGCGCCGAACTCTCGGTGCATCACCGCAACGCGAGCGGCAAGGTCGGCTTCGGTTTCGCTCTGGCGTGCCACCACGCGGCGGATGGCTTCCTCCTGGCTGGGCGGTGCGAGGAAGATCGTCACCGCGGCTGGAAACTGCGCGCGTACCTTCGCTGCACCAAGCACTTCAGGCTTGATGAGTGTGTCCAATCCAGCGGCTAGCGCTCGTTCTACTGGACGCCGCGGTGTGCCATACCAACGCCCCGGGATGAACTCGGTCACTTCCAGGAACTCGCCGTAATGCTCCATCTGGCGGAGTGCAGCTTCGCTGACGAAGTGATAATCGACACCAGCAACTTCGCCGTCGCGCGGTGGACGTGTCGTGTAACTCACCACGCGGTGGAGCCCCACGGACTCCGGACTGAGCAGGTGTATGAGGCTATCTTTACCGGCGCCGGAGGGTGCGGACAGGATGAACAGGATAGCGGGCCGCCTGGTTGCGCTCACAGGTCGTTTCCCCTCGTCCGGAATGGATTACTCGCTAGTGTAACCCGTTACACCGGCCCCACCTCGCCTGGGCCGACCTGGCGCCAGTGGTACACTGCGCGAGTGGAGTACCCCAACCATGCATTTTGACGCGCTCACGACCGCCGCTGTGGGTGATGAGCTTCGCCTGCGCCTGGCTGGCGGCCGTGTCGATCGCATCTTTCAGCCAACGCCGTGGTCACTGGCGCTGTTGCTATATAGCTTGGGCAAGAACTGGCAACTCCTCATCTCGGTCGATCCGCGCGTGGCGAGGGTCCACTTAGCGACCGAACGCAAGCTAGCCAGCGGTTTCAGCGAGCCCACAATGTTTGTCATGCTGCTGCGCAAGCACCTCGAATCGGCACGGTTGCAGTCGATCACGCAGCCGCCGCTGGATCGCCTCTTGGAACTTGAGTTCCGTCACGGCACGTCTGAGCCGCGCACACTGGTCATCGAGTTGCTTGGCCGGCAAAGCAACTTAGTGCTGCTCGATCACGAGCGCGTGGTGTTGGGCGTGTTCCGGCCAGTGACACAGGAAATGAGCCGGACCCGTGTGCTGCTGACCCGGCATCCCTATGCGGGCCCACCACCGGCGGTTGCCGGTGAGCGCGCGCGCTTGGATCCGCGGTCGGTGCAGGGAGCCGAGTTGTGGGCGGCCGTAGACCAGTTCCGTGCTGCGGGCGGTGCCGGCGTGGCGGACCAGCAGTTGCCGCGGGTGCTGGCCATCAGCCCGACAGTAGCGCGCGAAGCGCTGTTTCGCGCCGGTTTAGAGGACGTGAACTCTCCTGACGCAGCCGAGCTCCTGGCCAGTGCAATCCGCGAGCTGTTTGCGCCACTCAACGGCCACACCGCCTGGCAACCCAGTCTCGTGGGACCCGCGAGCAAGCCCTTGGCTTTTGCGCCCTACGCCTTACGCTCTTACGCTTCCACAGCAGCGGTGACGCACATGGAGTCCATCTCGCTAGCGGTGGAGCGGTATTTTGCTCCGCGCGAAGCCACGGACGTGCTGGAGCAACGACGCTCGCGCTTGCGCACCATCGTGAAGTCGATTCTAGACCGCGCCGAACGCAAACTGACGGCGCTCATCAAACAGCGCGAGGATGCCAGGGCAGACCTTGCCTTGCGCACGCATGGCGAGCTGCTCCTCACCTATCAGCCGAACTTCGAGCCCGGTCAAACCTCGGTAACGTTACACGACTACGTGGCCGACCAAGCGGTAAAAATTGCCGTTGATGCGCGGCTCAGTGCCGTCGCCAACGCCCAACGCCTGTTCGACCGCTATGCCAAAGCGAAGCGTGCTGGTGAAGCGCTCAAACCGCAAATCGATGCCACTCAACTCGATGTCGAGTTCGGCCGGCAAGCGCTCACGGATGTATCGCTGTGCGATAGCGCAGGCGAACTGGTGCGCCTCGAAGCAGAACTGGGCGAAGCAGGGTACCTGGAGCGCCGGCAACAGGCTGGCTTGAAGCGTAAGGGCGCAGCCCGTCCTGGCGAGCGCAAGGGCCAGCGCAAGCCGGTGGCTGCCGGTTCCGAGCCGGAATCGCTCAAGATCGACGGATTCGAGGTGCTCTTTGGCAAGAGCAGTTTGACCAACGACCACCTCACCTTCCGAGTGGCTGCCAAGCAGGATGTCTGGCTGCACGCCAAGGGCGTTCCCGGATCGCATGTGGTTGTACGGTCGGCAGGCAGGCAACCGCCGCCGGGCGTGGTCCATCAGGCAGCGGCATTAGCGGCCTATCTGAGCGCGTCGCGTGGAGCCGCGAAGGCTGATGTGGACTGGACGGCGGTAGCCAACGTGCGCCGCCAGCCCGGTGCCAAGCCCGGACTGGTGTACTACGATGGCGAACGCACCCTGGTGGTCGCCCCTCAGGCTCCCACAGCACTCGTTCCTGCGTCACAGGAAGGGTCCAGCGAGCATGAGCGATCTCGATAGCGCAACAACGCCGGCAGCCAGCGCACGGCGGGTGGCATACATCACGCGCGACCTGTTCTTTGGTGTGCGGCTCGCCACTGGGCTCGCGAAACTGGGATTTGACGCCACGGCGCTCACCAGGCAGGCAGAGTTGCCCGAGAACAGCTGGCACCTGGTGGTGGTTGACCTTTCGATCCCCACAAACGACGTGCTTCCACTAATTCGCGCGGCGGCCGCTCGCGCCATACCAGTACTCGCGTTTGGCTCGCACATGCAGCAAGAGGTGTGGCTCCAGGCCAAGCAAGCCGGCGCCACGCGCGTCGTGGCTAACTCCCAACTGGTGGAGCACCTAGGCGACCTCGTCGCCAAACTCGCGCTGTAACGCACAAGCCCCCGTCCCACAAGGCTAGCGACTTCTGTTACTATTCATATGTAACTACGATATAGTAAGTTATGGAACGGAACAAATGCGTCATAGGGTCCGAACTGGATTCTGTGTGGCGCAGCAACTGGCCAGCGGCCAGTAGATGGAAGAACTACCTGTGGGAGTATTAGCGCCAGAGCGAGAAACGCTTGGACTCAGCGAAGCAGACAAGGATTTGCTGTTTCGCGACGCGCACACCGCCTACACCTTTAGCGAGGAGCCGGTGAGTGATGAGCAACTGCGCGAGATTTATGACCTCATGAAATATGGACCGACAGCGTCCAACTTCACGCCGTTGCGCATGTTGTACGTCCAGTCGCCCGAAGCGCGAGCTAAGCTCGTGCCCCTGATGTCGGCCGGGAACCAAGCCAAGACGGCTACCGCGCCAGCGGTCGCCATACTGGCTGCCGACACCAACTTCCACGAATACCTCCCCAATCTCGTGCCGCACCGCCCTGACCTCCAGAAAAACTTTGCTGATCCGGAGCGTCGTGAGAAGCTGGCAACCACCAACGCGCTGATCGAGGCTGGCTACTTCATCCTGGCGGTGCGCGCTGCGGGCCTGGCGGCCGGACCGATGGGTGGATTAGATGCCGCTGCTATCGATCGCACCTTCTTCGCCGGTACCGGCTGGAAAACGCTCATCGCCGTCAATATTGGCAAGCCGGGCATCGACGCCTTCCGTCCACGCGCGCCGCGCCTCGACTTCGAAGAAGCAGCCGCCATTATCTAGCTCGCCGTCTCGTGGGTCGTTCCACGTATCTGCACCCTTCCCCGGGAGATCGGGGAAGGGATGGGGATGAGGTGTGACCCTATTTTTCTCTGCTATGCTTGTCCGCACGTGAGGCGGTGGCTGGCGCCGCCTGAGCACCCGATGAAGGCGGTCACGACATGGCACTACGTCCTGATGCGTTCCTGACCGAGGCCCAAGCGCTGGCTCCTTCGCTGGTCGCCGACCGGCGAGCCATTCACGCCAAGCCCGAACTAGGCTACGAAGAGCGTGAGACGGCAGCGCTGGTGGCTCAACGTCTCACCGAACTAGGCCTTACGGTGCGAACCGAGGTTGGCGTCACTGGCGTGGTCGGGCTCCTCGAAGGCAACAAGCCGGGGAAAACCGTGTTGTTGCGCGCCGACATGGATGCGCTGCCTATCCTGGAAGAGAACGACGCGCCCTACAAGAGCACGGTGCCCGGCAAGATGCACGCCTGCGGGCACGATGCGCACACCAGCATCCTGCTCGGAACCGCTAGCTTGCTGTCACACCATCGCGACGCCATAGCTGGCCGGGTGAAGTTCATGTTTCAGCCCGCCGAGGAAGGCGGCGCTGGCGCCAAGAAGATGATCGACGATGGCCTGATGGACAATCCCAGCGTCGATGGCTCGGTGGCATTGCACGTCGCGGCGCAAGTCGCCACCGGGCGCATTGCGCTCCATGCTGGGCCTGCCAACGCCAACTCCGATCGCTTCGTGATCGCTATTCGTGGGCAAGGTGGCCATGCAGCCCGCCCCCACCAGAGCGTAGACCCTGTGGTGATTGGCGCGTACATTGTCACGGCGCTGCAAACCTTGGTCAGCCGCGAAATCTCGCCCTTCCGGCCTGCCGTGATCACCATCGGCAAACTCACTGCGGGTACGGCCGCCAACATCATTCCAGACACCGCACTCATCGAGGGCACGGTGCGAACGTTCCACGAGGACGTTCAACAGCATATAAAGCAACGCATTGGCGAAATTGCCGGATCGATCGCGGCCGGCATGCGCGCGACGGCTACCACGACCTATAAGCTTGGCTATCCGGTACTCATCAATGACGAGCGCATGGTCGAGCTGGCCGAGGCCACCGCCATAGACCTGATCGGCGCTGACCACGTGGATCATGACGAAGCCACCATGGGCGGCGAAGACTATGCCTTCGTGGCCCAGCTCGTTCCGAGCGTGATGTACCGGTTAGGCATTCGCAATCCTTCCTGGCCGCGCACCCGTGGACACCATACGCCGGTGTTCGACGTCGATGAGGCCGCGTTGCCACTCGGCGTCGCCAGCATGTCGGCCATCGCGCTGCGCTACCTGGATCAAGCCTAGCGCCTTCCTCCGTTTGCCACTACCCCCGCCAGTGTGCATACTCTGTGCGCGACGAGCGACGCCGTGGCCGCTAGAGGAGAAACAGTGCAATTCGCTATATCCACCTATTCGTTTCACCGTTTCGGTGAGGGACCTGAACCACCCATGGCTCCACTTCCAGAGGTGTTCGCCGAAACCCGCCGCCTGGGTGCTGCTGGTATCGAGATTATCGGCCGCCACCTCGGCACCCACGACGTGGGCGAACTGCGCGCCTTGCGCCAAGCTGCCAGTTCACACGGCCTGAGTGTCGTGGCCGTCTCCGCGCACCATAATCCAGTGGTGGCGGACACCGTCGAGCGCCGCAAGCACGTGGACATCGTGGCGGACTGGGTCGACGCCGCCGTGGAACTCGGCGCCCCATACATCCGGGTATTCGGTGGCCGCTGGGGCACGACGCGCAAGTTTGCCGACCTTATGGCAGCAAAAGGCGCCGAGCCGCCGTTGCCAGGGTACACCGACAACGACGCGTTTGCCTGGGCGATTGACGCTTTAGGGCAGGCGGCCTATTACGCCAGCCGGCGCGGCATTACCCTCGCATTAGAAAACCACTGGGGGCTAACTGGCACAGTGGATGGCGTCCTGCGCATCCTCAAGGGTGTCAATTCCCCCGCGCTCCGAGCCGTGCTGGACACCGGCAACTTCTTGAGCGATCCCTACGCCGAAATGCGCGCGCTGGCGCCGCACGCGGTGATGGTCCACGCCAAGTACTACCACGGCGGCGGCCTGTATTACACGGCGGCCGTGGATTGGAAGCAAGTCGCGTCCATCCTCAAGAACAGCGGCTTTGACGGCTGGGTGTCGCTTGAGTTCGAAGGCAAATCGCTCCCGTCTGTGGCATTGCCGGAGGGAGTAGCCGAGTTGCGCGCTGCGTTCGGCGGCTGAACCGGCGCGGTGGTCGCGCAGCTGCTGGGCAATGGGTCTCGTCCCCTTGCCTTGTCCTGATGGTAAAGGGGTGTGAACTATGGCCGTTCGCGTCGCAGTCGTAGGTCTTGGCGGCATCGGCCGCAACCATGCCAGCATCTACCAGCGCGACCCACTCAGCGAACTGATCGCCGTGTGCGATGTTGACAAAGGTCGTGTCGATGCCGCCGCTGCACAGTTTCACGTACCGGCCTACACCGATCTGGCCGACTTGATCAACCACAACCGGCCCGATGTGCTCAGCGTCGCGACGGCAGGTCCGGAGAATGGCGGCCATCACTTCACTCCCACCATACAGGCTCTAGAAGCTGGCATCCCGGTGTTGTGCGAGAAGCCGCTGTCCAACAGCCTGGCTGAGGCTAAGCAGATGGTGGCCCACGCCAAAAAGCTGGGCGTACTGCTGGCGGTGGACCTAAATCATCGCTTCACACCGGCGACGGACCTCGCCAAGCACAAGGTGCTCCAGGGCGAACTCGGTCAACTCCTCATCATCAACATGAACTTGTGGATCGCCAACCGCAACGACAGCGCCCCTTACTTTCACCTGCGCGCATTGCACTCGCATTCTGTGGATGTGCTGCGTCATTTCGGCGGCGACGTCGCTAGCGTGCAGGCGTTCTTCAGTAAGGGACCTGGCCGCGCCATCTGGTCCAACGCTTCCATCAACATGCAGTTCGAAAATGGGATCTTGGGGCACCTCACGGGCTCCTATGACATGAGCGGCAACCATAGCATCGAGCGCACCGAGGTGATCGGTAACCAGGGCCGCGTGGTGATCGACAACTCCACCGTCGATCTGCACTGGTACCCGCACGGGTCTCGCGAGGAGCTGCACATCCACAACGCTGGTGGCATGACCAGCTTCTCGGAGACCATGCCGGCCCGCTTGCATCGCTTCCTGGAACAGGTGTCAGCAGGGGTAACAGCTGATCAACTGGAAGGGTCGGGCGAGGAAGCGCTCAAGGCCCAGGCCGTCATCGAGGCGGCGATTCGTTCGCACGAAACCGGCAAGGTGGTCAGCGTGGCCGGCATTCTCGCCGAGTAGCTGAGAGACACTGTTAGTCGCCCTCCCGTGAGTCACAGGGCCATCGCCAGGTGCTGCCAGTAACGGTACAGTGTGCCTGCTGCAACCTACGCTGGCGGACGGGAGCACCGTGACCGATCTCGATACCCTCAAACAGATGCTGCCGATCGAGCTGGTGGTCGGCGAATACGTCCAGCTCCGTAAGGCTGGCTCCACATACAAGGGTCTGTGCCCTTTCCATAGCGAGAAAACGCCGTCGTTCACGGTCAGTCCAGAACGATCCTCGTACCGCTGCTTCGGTTGCGGCAAGTACGGCGACGTGGTCTCGTTTGTCATGGAGATCGAGAAGATTGACTTCAAGGATGCCTTGAGCCGGCTGGCGCGCAAGGCAGGCATCGAACTGACCATGGACCGCCCAGCGCCTGTCGACCCTGAGGCCGAACACACGTTCGCGCTCAACGAGGCCGCCAGCATCTTTTTCCAATCGGCGCTGGCATCACCAGGAGGGCAGGCGGCACGCGACTACCTTGCGCAACGAGGCGTGACGTCCCAAAGCTTCGAACGCTTCGGTCTGGGCTGGGCGCCGGCTGGCTGGGATGGCCTGCTCACGTACCTGTCCAGCCGTGGCCATGATGCCGGCGTGGTTGGACGTGCAGGGCTGGCCATCCATCACGCAGAGTCCGGCCGCACATTTGACCGCTTCCGCAATCGCTTGATGTTTCCCATCCGCGATGGCAAAGGTCGCTTGACCGGCTTTGGAGGTAGGGAACTCGACGGATCTCAGCCGAAATACATGAACTCGCCACAAACCAATGTGTTTGACAAGGGAGGCGTGCTGTACCTGCTCGACCAAGCGTATGACTCTGCCCACAAGCAGGGGCGCCTGGTGGTGGTGGAAGGATATATGGATGCGCTGATCGCACATCAGGCCGGCTTCGACAACGTCGTGGCGAGCCTGGGCACCGCGCTGACCGATAAGCAGTTGCGCTTGATCCAGCGTGCTGCCAAAACGGTGGTCGTGGCGCTGGATGCCGATTCGGCCGGACAGCGCGCTATCGAACAGACCGTTGCATTGGCCGATCAAGTATTCGAGCGTCTGCGCGCCCCAGCGCTCACCAGCTATGTACCATCGGAGCGCAGCCCCGGCAGGACCGTTGCCGTGATGCCGATTACCTTATGCGTGGCAGCGCTTCCCGATGGGAAAGACCCCGATGAGGTGATCCGCGAATCGCCGGAGCAGTGGGCAGCACTGGTAGAAGCAGCGTTGCCTATCATGGAGTTCTTGTTCCAGCGCGTGATGAACATACCGGGAAACGCCAGGCGCACCGAACAGGCAAACCTCCACTTGCTTCGCGTACTGGCTCAACTGCCAGATCCGCTGGAGCGCGGGCATTATGTCGATCGTTTGGCCACTGCGCTAGGCGTTCCGGAGTCGAACGTCCTCTCGGCAATGGCAGCAGTGCGAAATCGGCCCAACAATTCCACGCTACGCGCTGCTGAAAGGACAGAATCTGATGCCGCAACCTCCACGCCTACAGGGGCAATGCCCAACGCATCCGAGCTTGAGTCAGATGACAACCCGCCCACTCCACGGCGCTCGGCGGCGAGCCCGGTTTGGGATTCGCTCAGCACCCGCCAGCGGCATGTGCTTTCTATGTTGTTGCGTTACCCGCGACTCATCGGTAGCTATCGCGAAGCCCTCGCTGGGTTGGAGCCGCAGTCGGCTCGGCTCGCCCTGGCCTGGTCATTTGTCCTGGAGCATCCGGAGGCGCAACTGTATCAGGATTTCGCAGCGCTATTGCCGGACGGGGAAACGCTCACGCCTGGTTACCTCGATGCGTTGCTGAACGACACCAGTACCATCCCGCCGCTTGATCTGGCGCGCCAGCACGCCGACATGGACAGCGCTATAGACCTTCTCAAGGGCGAACACCTGCGCCTGCGCATTGTGGGCGCACAGGAACGGCTGCGTGCGGCGAGTGAAGCTGATGATGACATCAGGGCCGAACTCGCAGCGCTCACCACCGAGAAGGCCGCCCTCGCCGCCAAGCGGTGACGCATGTCGAACCCCTCCCCCGCGCCCGGGTGCCCTCTGGGCGTACACTCGTCCCCCGAGCAGGAGAGGGGAGCAGGCGGTATTCTGGCAGCCCGTCCCCCCGCCAAGGGAGGACGACAGGGGGGTCGAGACCAATAGCAACCCGCCCCTCGCGTGCGCTATGGTGACATACCGCCGCGCCGCGAGCGGCTACTCAGGAAGGAGTACCGGTTCATGATCCCTCTTCACATCCGGCGCGAGCTGTCGGTAAAAACCTCTAGCCGGATCGTCCTCATTGTTATGGATGGCCTCGGCGGCCTTCCCACCGGGCCGGAGGGCAAGACCGAGCTGGAACTCGCTACCTCCCCACGCCTGGATGCGCTCGCCCAACGGTCGGCCCTGGCGGCCAGCACGCCCCTCGAAGCTGGGCTCACACCGGGCAGCGGGCCCGCCCACCTGGCGCTGTTTGGCTACGATGCCCTGGAACACAACATCGGCCGGGGCGCGCTGTCGGCCTTAGGCGTGGGGTTTGAACTTGGACCCAATGATCTCGCTGCACGCATCAACTTCTGTACCGTCGATGCCGGCGGACGTATCACGGACCGCCGAGCCGGTCGCATTCCCACCGAATTGAATGAACAACTGTGCGCCAAACTGCGCGCTGGCATCCACCTGCCGGGCGTCGAGCTGCACCTCATGACCGAGGAGCAATATCGCGCGGTTGCCGTATTTCGCGGCGAGGGCCTTGGCGACCAGTTGGGCGATTCGGACCCACAGCATACCGGTGTGGCGGCGCTCACCATCGAGGCACTCGCGCCCGAGGCGGCGCGTGCGGCGACGGTTGCCAACGAGTTTGTGGCACAGGCGGCCCATATCCTGAAGGACGACCACCCGGCGAATATGGTGCTCCTGCGCGGATTCGCCAAACATCCCTCTCTACCCTCCTTCAAGGACATCTACAAGCTCACGTCCGCTGCCATCGCCGTGTACCCCATGTACAAGGGCTTGGGCCGCATTGTGGGGATGCAGGTGCTCGGTGCACCGCACAGCACCGCCGAGGAATTTTCTTTGCTGCGCGATCACTGGAATGACTTCGACTTCTTCTATCTGCACGTCAAGCCAACCGATAGCGCTGGAGAGGATGGCGACGCGCTGCGCAAGGCGTCGGTCATCAGTGAGGTGGACACCTTCATTCCTGGGGTGCTCGATCTCAAGCCCGACGTGCTCATCGTGACTGGCGACCATTCGACACCAAGTACGCTGCGCAGCCACAGTTGGAATCCGGTGCCACTCCTGCTGCACTCGGCCCACGTCATCCCGGAGGGCCGACCAGGATTTTCCGAGCACACGGCAGCGCGTGGCCGGATGGGCCACATCAAGCACCGCGATGTAATGGACCTGGCGATGGCGCACGCACTCAAGTACGATAAGTTCGGCGCGTAGAACAGTAGCAGAGCGCTGCAACGACAGGGGGCTGGATGGCAGCCAGCACTGGTACGTCGCGCCCAATTGTGGTAGTGGCTGGCGGCATCAACCTGGATTATGTCGTGCGGACGCCGCGCCTGCCGCGTCCCGGTGAAACGGTGCGTGGTGGCGACGTGACCTTGGTGCCGGGAGGAAAGGGAGCCAATCAGGCTGCCGCTGTGGCCCGTGCCGGAGGCGACGCGCGCCTGCTCGGCCTGGTTGGCGACGACGCAGCTGGGGAGCAGTCGCTGGCAAGCGTCACCGCCGACGGCATCGACACCAATTGGGTCCGCCGGCTTACTGGCGTCCCGTCTGGCATCGCCTTAATCGCGGTGGCCGCCGGTGGCGAGAACACAATCATTGTTGCCCCTGGGGCCAACGCGCATGCCAGCGCCGCGTACATAGAGAGCTGCACTGGCGCGTTTGCAGGTGTCCGCGCGATCTTGCTGCAGTTTGAGTGGCCGCTCGACGCCGTACGGGCCTGTCTCGCCGCGGCGCCTGCGGGAGCCTTGCGCATATTAAATGCCGCGCCCGTGCAGCGGGAGGGGCTCGACCTGATCGCCAACGTGGACTGGTTGCTCGTCAATGAGGTCGAGGCGGAAGTGCTGTCCGGCGTGACGGTAGACGGCGTGGCCGGTGCGCGGCAGGCTGCCAGCGTGCTTCGCAAGCTCGGCGCTCCTAACGTTGTGGTCACACTCGGTGGTGACGGTGCGATCCTGGAGGGCCAGCAATGTGCAGGGCATCAACCGGCACCCCGGGTGGACGTGATCGACTCGACGGCCGCCGGAGACTCATTTGCCGGCGCGCTAGCGGTGGCGCTGGCCAGTGGCCAGAGCGCGCCCGCTGCCCTGCGGCGAGCGGCTACCGCTGGGAGCTTGGCCTGTACGGTGCTCGGGGCGCGGACTTCTATTCCAACCAGCGCCGCGGTCGACACGGCGCTCGCCGCCACGCCCGCTTTTCGTGCCTTTTGAAGGGGAATTGGAAGACGAGGAACTGATATGACACTTCTTGAGGGCAAGGTGGCCATAGTGACCGGCGGGTCGCGTTCGACCGGCCGCGAGATCGCTCGGGTACTCCTCGGCGCTGGCTTGCGCGTCGCCATTTGCGCCCGCGACCGATCTCGCCTTGAAGATGCCGCTGCCGATTTGCGGCGTGGTGGGCACAGCTTGATCGACGAGGTAGCCGACGTAGCCAGCGAAGACGATATCCAACGGTTGGTTGCTGCGACGGTCAACGCTTTTGGCGGCGTGGATGTTCTGGTGAACAACGCGGCCGCTGGCGGCGGCGGCGATACCGAACATTGCCCGGTGGACCGCTGGGACCAGGTGATGGCTACCAACGTGCGCGGGCCCTTTCTGCTGGCCAAGCACACGGTGCCGATTATGCGGCAGCGCGGCGGTGGTCATGTTATTAGCATTGGTTCCGGCGCCGGCAAGCAGGGATACGCCGGTATGCCCGCCTATTGCGCCTCCAAGTTTGCGCTCATCGGCTTTTCCCAAGCACTGGCCGCTGAAGTGGGCGACGCCAATATCAAGGTGGCTGTCATCAACCCAGGTTCGATAGCCTCTAGTGTTAGCATTTCGACGGGCCAAGCACGCCGTCCTACGGGCAAATACCTATTGCCTCAAGATGTCGCCACAGCGGTCTTATCCCTGCTCCAACAATCGGATCATGCCTGGACACAGGAAATGAATCTGTGGCCATTCCGCGGCGACTAACGGCATCCGTCGTTTGACGGCCCCATGCCGGGTGCCCACTGGGCATGCACCCGCTTCCCTTGGCAGGAGGGACGGCATGGGGGTCGTCTCTAAACCACATCCGCCGCGATAGCTGGGTCGATGGTGTGCTTGGCACCCTTGGCGAGCGACGTTGGCGTCGAGCCCGGCTCCGCCAGGTGGCAGGCGACCGTGTGCCCTGTGCCGGTCATATCGCGGATGGTCGGCACAAACTTACTGCAAATATCGATAGCGATGGGGCAGCGCGTGTGGAACACGCACCCGCTGGGCGGATTGACGGGGCTCGGTACGTCTCCAGTCAAGATAATGCGCTCCCGCCGGCGCTCCAAGCGCGGGTCGGGAATCGGCACTGCCGACAGCAATGCCCGCGTGTAGGGGTGCTTGGGGTTGTCGTACAACTCAGCCCGGCTCGCCAGTTCGACCACGTGGCCGAGGTACATCACGGCGATGCGGTCGCTGATGTGGCGGACGACCGAGAGGTCGTGGGCAATGAACAGATACGTCAGATTGAATTGGGCTTGCAGGTCTTCTAACAGGTTGATGATTTGGGCCCGGATCGATACATCCAACGCCGAGATGGGCTCATCGCACACGATAAAGTCCGGTTGAAGTGCAAGCGCGCGGGCGATGCCGATGCGCTGCCGCTGGCCACCAGAGAATTCGTGGGGATAGCGATTGGCGAAGTAGGGATTGAGTCCAACGGTGCGCAGCAGTTCCTCCACCCGATCGCGTTGCTGCTGCTTTCCCGACACCAGGTTATGGATCTGTAGCGGTTCCGAAACAATGGAACCCACCGTCATGCGCGGATTCAGCGACGCATACGGGTCTTGAAAAATCATCTGCATGCGCTTGCGCATGCGCCGCAACGGCGTGCCATCCAGTGTCGTGAGTTCTATGCCATCGAAGGACACAGTGCCGGCCGTGGGCCGCTGTAGCTGGAGAATGGCGCGGCCAGTCGTCGATTTCCCGCAACCCGACTCACCGACCAAGCCGAGCGTCTCTCCGCGAAACACGTCAAGGTCAATGCCATCCACCGCCTTGACCGAGCCAACCTGGCGTTGCAAAATGCCTGACGAGATCGGGAAGTGGACCTTCAAGCCCTTGATCTGAACCAGTGCACTGCCCTGGTCGCGTACCGCTGCCTGGGTCTGTGCCGCTGCCATCCGTGTTCTCCTTGATCTGCGTTCGTTGTCGATACGGAGCGCTTACGCAGGAGCCACCATCGAGAGCGCTGACTGGGTGATTTCCCGGATGCAGGCCGCCTGGTGATTCGGCGCTACCGTGCGCAGCTCGGGCACACCCTGCAGGCAGCGTTCCAGCGCGAAGCTGCAGCGCGCCGAAAACGAACACACGGCAGGAAGATTGATCAAGTCTGGTGGTAGCCCTTCGATGGGCACCAAGCGCTCACGCCGCGTCTCGTCGAGGCGCGGGATCGAATTGAGCAGCCCCAACGTATAGGGGTGGCGTGGGTTGCCGAACAGTTCTTCGGTTTGCGACGTTTCCGCCACCTTGCCGGCATACATCACCACGATGCGGTCGGCCACACCCGCCACTACGCCCATGTCGTGGGTAATTAGCAACACGGCGGTGTTGAACTCCTGGCGCAGGTTGGCGATGAGTTCCAGAATCTGCGCTTGGATCGTCACGTCCAGAGCCGTGGTCGGCTCGTCGGCGATCAGCAGGTTGGGGTTGCACGACAAGGCCATGGCAATCATGGCACGCTGGCGCATCCCACCGGAGAACTGGTGCGGGTAATCGTCAACGCGGCGCGCAGCCGACGGGATGCCTACCAATTGGAGCAGTTCGACAGCGCGGGTGTGCGCCTGCCTAGGCGACATTCTCAAGTGCAGTTGGAGCGACTCGGTTATCTGACGGCCGATTGTGAGCACCGGGTTAAGCGACGTCATTGGGTCTTGAAAGATCATGGCGATCTGCTTGCCGCGCACCTTACGCATTTCCTCGTTGGAGAGCTTGAGCAAGTCTTTGCCATCGAACAAGATTTCGCCGGACGCGTAGCGGGCAGGCGGTTGTGGCACCAAGCGCATAATCGACAAGACTGTCACGCTCTTGCCGCAGCCGGATTCGCCCACGATGCCGAGCGTTTCTCCTGGACGGATCTCAAAACTCACGCCATCGACAGCCTTCACCACGCCATCGCGCGTGTCGAAGTACGTACGCAGGTCTTTTACCTCGAGGAGGAACTCTCCGCTCATGCATGAACCTTCCGGAACGGAACGACACGCCGGTATAAAATAGCCGGTTAGGCGTGGTCTGAGTATAGCGACAGTAGAGCAACGGAGCAGCCAACCGGCCATGGCCGGCATCGACGCGCGACGTCTATGTTGTAGCTGTGGAAAGCTGCATAGGACAACCAGGCACTGGTGCATACCCCTGGTCGGTATGGTACAGTGGAGGTGCGCACGAGCTCGCGTCTCGGCGTGTTGCAACATCAAGTGATCGACGGGTTCGCGCCGGTCGAAGGAGAACCGCCAGCATGAGTGCCATCACCATTACCGAAGATGCCGCCGCCAAGGTCAGGGAACTCACCGCCAAGGACGACCGGCAGGACCTCGCCCTGCGGCTGTTCGTCACCAGTGGTGGCTGTTCCGGCTTCAACTACGGCATGACGCTCGATGACGAAATCGCCGACGACGACTCGGTGACCGAGGACAATGGCGTCAAAATACTCGTTGATGCCGATAGCCTTCCCTATGTCCTGGGGTCAGAGATCCATTATGTCGACAGCATGATGGGTGCGGGGTTCGTAGTCAACAACCCGAACGCCACCGG
This sequence comes from Chloroflexota bacterium, assembly GCA_025449435.1. The sequence continues at coordinate 15,329 of JANWJO010000109.1, forward strand.
CTCCTGCGGATGTGGCCAGTCGTTCCGGACCGATGGCGCCAGCGGCCAGGCGCGGAGCTGCGCCCACTAAGCGGCTCGCTCCCGGTTCATTCACCGCCAGGGGACACAGAATCTGTGTCCCCTTTGTGGCGTCCGGCGTATGCAGAAGCGGTCTAGTCCAGTCCCTTCACCAGGGTCAAGTAAGCAGCGGCCAGGTACACCTTGATGCGCGTCACCAACGTATCTACTTCCGTAAACTCATCCACCCCGTGTACGCCCCTGCCGGTACGCTCGCCCTTGGGATCTATGGGCGAAAAGCCATACGCCGCCACACCCAGCGGCCGCACGTACTGGCTATCGGTAAACCCGGCGGTCAGCGAGGCCGCCAGTTCAACCTCCAGTCCCGTGGCCAGGGTATAAGCGTTTCCAAGAGCTCGCGTGAACGGCGTATCAAAAGCCGATTGCGTGGAGCGCGCCCACACCGCGACGTGTACCGTCACTCCGGAAATGCCGGAAACGATGCGTTCTACCTCGCGCTGCACGTAAGCGCCATCTTGCCCCGGCAAGGTGCGCGAATCGCATACCAACACCGCTGATGCCGGAATGCTGTTGGACTTCACTCCGGCGTGGAGCACGGTTGGTGTCACCGTCATGCGCGACAGCGCCTTCAACGAATGGGCGCTCTGCCGGTGTACCTTGCCAATGGCATCGAGCACGCTGTCCAGGTTTGCGACGGTCGGGCGAGGTGTCCCCGGCAGCATACGCGGTACGGCGTCAAATACCACATGCGACACATCGACGGCTGGTTGGTAGGCTGCGAGTGCGTCAATCACCCTGGCTGCCTTGACCAAGGCGTTGTCCGCCGACCAAGGCTGCGAAGCGTGCGCCGAAGCGCCCTCGATGGTAATGGTGACCTCGCAGCGCCCCTTCTCGCCTAACGATATGCCCAACAAGCGGTCGTCAGGGCTCAACAGCGGCATGCCGCCACCCTCGTTAAGGGCGTAGGTGCAGCGGATCTTGTCTGGAACGTGCTCCGCCAGCCAGCCGTAGCCGTAAAACCCGCCCGACTCTTCGTCGGCTGTCGCGGTGTACACCAGGTCACCACCTAGGGCGATGCCTGCACGCTTGAGCAGCACGGCCGTAAAAAAGCCAGTGGTGGCCAGCGACTTGGCATCGTCGCTGCCGCGTCCCCAAATGCGACCGTCAGACAGAACGGCGTCGAACGGCGGGTGCTTCCAGGTTGCGACATCCTCAACAGGCACGACATCCAGGTGGCTCATGAGCAGCAAACTACGCGTATTGGACGTGCCTGCCAGCCTGGCCACAAGGTTGCCGCGAGCCGGCGCCGATTCGATGACCTCTGCCGCGATGCCCTCCGCCGCCAGCCGCTGCTGGATGTACAGGCAACAGGGTGTCTCGTTGCCAGTAGGCATCTTGCCCGTGTTAACGGTGTTGAAGCGCACAATCGCTTGGTGAAAAGCGATGATCTCGTCGCGGGCGGCATGCGTCGCTGCAAATAAGGCTTGTAGCGTGGGATCGGGTGCAAGGGGCACGTGCAATCTCCTTCCCGCAATGGCCCGCTATCGAGCTACAGCCGGATTGCCGGGGCGAGCGTCCGGTCGAACATGTGTACCGTGTCCACCAGGCGGAAGGTTCCGGTGGCAACACTCATCACGATCGAGTGAGTGCGCGCGCCGCCAGCGAAGTATTGCACGCCTTTGAGCAGGTCTCCGCTGGTCACGCCGGTAGCAGCGAACACAATGTGGTCACCGCTAGCGAGTTCGGTCGTGGTATACGTCTTGGCCAGGTCGATTCCCATGGCGATGGCTCGTTCGGCCTCGGCTTGGTTGCGTGGCTTGATACGCCCCTGAATCTCACCGCCCAAGCAACGCAGGGCAGCGGCCGCAAGCACGCCCTCGGGCGCCCCGCCTGTTCCCATCACCACGTGGTCGCCCGTCCCGGATACGGCCACGGAGATGGCTGCCCCCAGGTCACCGTCGCCGATCAATTTGATACGGGCACCGGCTTCGCGGATCTCCCCGATCAATTGGTGGTGGCGCTCGCGATCGAGTACGACCACGGTGAGGTCTTCAATCCGTCGGTGCAACGAGTCGGCGATGATGCGCAAGTTGGCGCGCACCGGAAAGGCAATGTCGACTTTGCCAGCCGCCGGTGGGCCGACCACCAACTTTTCCATATAGGTGTCTGGCGCGTGCAGCAAGCCACCTCGCTCGGCGACGGCGATTACGGCAGTGGCGCCGGGCTGGCCACGTGCCACGAGGTTGGTACCTTCCAGTGGATCAACCGCGATATCGACTTCGACGTTGCCGGGCGACCCGACCTGCTCGCCAATGAAGAGCATGGGCGCCTCATCACGCTCGCCCTCGCCGATGACCACAACGCCCGTCACCGCCAGCCGGTCGAGCGTGGCTCGCATGGCCTCGACGGCCGCTCGGTCGGCCTCATGGTTGTCGCCATGGCCGAGCCACCGACCTGCGGCAATCGCCGCCTCCTCGGTGATTTGCACACAATCGAGCGCGAGGTTGTGTTCACCCGTGGTCAGTGTCTTCGCCATTCCGATGAATCCCTTCCCCTGACGGCACAACTGCTCGCGACGGTAACCAACTTCGGCGGACCGGCGCGCCCATTCCGGACCCTATGCTACCGCTCACTCACTGGGGCGGCATGAATTCGTGCGACACCATAGCGCCGTCCTGCTCAATCGAGCAGCCCGGTTGACTTTTGCCAGGTGCATGTATATATTCTGCGACGCTGCCGCTTGGCAGAGGCAAGCGGACACCAACTGGGAGTGCGGATGGCAGTGAAGCCGCTGGAGCGACCGTCCCGCATCGTTGTGGTCCGCAGCGCGGAGTGTCCGGCGTCGCAGCGCGTCGGCTTCGTGGGCCGTGGCTTGCTGCATGGCGCGCCGCCGCCGCGCGGCTCGCAGGCCTCGCTGACCTCGCGCGGTGAAGAGCAAGCCAAAGCAACGGCAGCCTGGCTGCGCGATCACGAGCCTAATTTCGACGCTATTTTTGTGTCGCCGTGGCGACGTGCCGAACAGACGCTGGACGCCATCCTCGCGGTGCGGTCTGACGCCCAGCGCGCAACCCTTACGTCCCAAACCCGTGTTGATGAGCGCTTGCGCGACCGCGACCTGGGCATCATCTCCGCTATGGACCATTGGGCCATCGCCGCAAAATACCCCGATGAGATTACCCGTATGGCGCTAGACGGCGCATACTACTACCGTCCGCTCGGCGGCGAAAGCTGGGCGGACGTCAGTCAACGCAGCTACAGCATTCTCAACACCATGTTTCGCGACCGAGCCAATCAGCGCATCTTAGTGGTGACGCACGGCATCGTGGTGCTTGCCCTGCGCAAGATCTTGGAGCGCGTGAGCGAGGACAGCATCGTTCGCCTGGCGCACGAATCGCCGCCGCCTCCAGGCTCGGTCTGCCGCTACCAGCCGTTACCCGACCTCGCAGAAGCGGGTCGCATGTCGCTGGTAGATTGGGCGGTGGTGCCCTATCCGCCGGAACTGGCTTCGGCGAACGAAGGAGTCGAACAAGCTGAAGCCGTTATAGAGACGCTCGACACCAACTAAACGACCTGGACGGCAAGGCGGCTTGCCGGCATATCGGGCGCTGGCGGATGGCCTGGAAGGAATTGGAGTATGCTGAAACACGACATTATTGTGATGGGCGCTGGGCTGGCGGGCATGCGCGCAGCGCTGGAAGCCCAGCGCAATGGTGTTGACGTCGCCCTGATTTCTAAGGTCCACCCGGTGCGCAGTCACTCCACCGCCGCGCAAGGTGGCATCAATGCCGCGTTGAGCGAAGGCGACAGTTGGGAGTCGCACGCCCTCGACACCGTCAAGGGCAGCGACTATCTGGGCGACCAGGATGCCGTCGAGATCATCGCCCGCGAGGCGGGCCGCGACATCATCGAACTCGAACACATGGGTGTCCCCTTCAATCGCGACGAAACCGGCCACCTCGGGGCGCGCAACTTTGGCGGCGCGAGCCACTCCCGCACCTATTTCGTCGCCGACTTCACAGGCCAGGCCATCCTGCACGTCATGTACGAGCAAGTCATGAAGGCCCGCACACGCGTCTACGAGGAATGGTTCGTCACCGACTTGATCATGCAGGACGGTGCGTGCCGTGGTGTGGTGGCCATCGAAATGCTTACCGGCCGCATCGAGGCCATTTACGCCAAGGCCGTCATCATCGCTGCCGGTGGCCTCGGCCGCGTATTCGAGCCCAGCACCAACGCGCTCATCTGCACCGGCGATGGCATGGCCGCTGCCTATCGTGCGGGCGCGCCCTTGCTCGACATGGAGATGGTGCAGTATCACCCCACCACGCTCAAAGCGAATGGCGTGCTGATTTCCGAAGCGGCCCGCGGTGACGGCGCCTACCTCATCAACAGCGAGGGTAAGCGGTTCATGGACCGCTACGCGCCCAACAAGATGGAACTCGCCGCGCGCGATGTGGTGTCACGCGCCGAGGCCACCGAAATTCTCGAAGGTCGAGGCGTCGACGGCTGTGTACTTATCGACTGCCGGCATCTGGGCGCTGCCAAGATCAAAGAGCGACTGTCCCAGATTCGTGACCTGGCCCGCGACTACGCGGGTGTCGACATCATCGATCAGCCCTGTCCGATCCGCCCAGGTATGCATTATCAGATGGGTGGCATCAAAACCGACGTTACGGGCGCCACACGCGTGCCCGGTCTTTACGCGGCCGGCGAGGCAGCTTGTGTGAGCGTACATGGTGGCAACCGATTAGGCGCTAACTCGTTGCTCGAAACCGTCACCTTTGGCCGCCGCGCCGGACAGTCTGCTGCTGATTATGTACGCGGCCAAGCGGAACCAATCGATGACCCCAAATGGACGGCCGACTTGCAGCAACGATTGGCGGCCCTGCTGGCTCGCCCGCTCAAACGCCGAGCCGCGGCGCTCCGCCTCGAAATGGGCTCGGAAATGAACAAGAATGTTGCGGTGTATCGCGACCACGACGGACTGTCGAGTGCCCTCGCCCACATCCGGCAACTGCGCACCGCGTATAGCGAAGTGGGCGTTCAAGACAAAGGCAAGGTCTACAACACCGACATGTTCGCCGCGCTGGAACTCGACTTCATGCTCGATCTCGCAGACTCAATTTGTGCCTCGGCACTATTCCGGACCGAGAGCCGGGGTGCGCACATTCGACGCGACTTCCCTGAACGCGACGATGCCAACTGGCTAAAGCACACGCTGGCCACGTATGCTCCCGAAGGAGCAACGATAGGCACACTGCCGGTGACCATCACCAAGTGGGAACCACAGAAGAGGAGCTACTAGGTGAATGTAGAGTTGCAAGTCCGCCGGACTGATCCGGAGACCAAGCAATCTCATTGGCAGACCTATACCACCGAGCTTGAGGAGCACGGCACGGTGCTCGATGGCCTCATACAAGTCCGCGAGGAGCAAGATGGCACACTGGCAATGCGCTGCTCCTGCCGCAGTGCCATCTGTGGCTCGTGCAATATGCGCATCAATGGCCATGCGCACCTCGCCTGCATCACCAAAGTCGCCGACGTCTCGCCCGACGGCGCTCCGGTCAAGGTCGAGCCTGCTGGCAACCTACCCGTCATCAAGGACCTGGTCGTTGACTTTGAACCCTTCTGGGAAAAGATTCGCAAGGTAGAGCCGTACCTGCAACCGGCCGGCAGCCCGCCCGAGGGCGAATACATCGTCGATCACGATGCCATGGCGCATATCACTCCGGTGATGGCTTGCATCATGTGCGGTGCGTGCGTTTCTGACTGTACGGCACTGGAAGTAGACCACACCTTCACCGGACCGGCCGCTCTGGCCAAAGCCTATCGGTTCGTCGCTGACCCACGCGACGGCCGCAAAAAGGTTCGCCTCGAAGAACTCACCAAGGCGTCGGGCGTGTGGGACTGCACCCACTGTTTCGAGTGCGTGCAGGTGTGTCCCAAAGGTGTTGCACCGATGAACCGCATTATGGCGATCCGTGAGGAAGCGTTCAAAGACGGCCCCTGGAAAGGCGGTGGGCCTCGTCACGCCGACGAGTTCGCTCGGTCGGTTGGGCACAGCGGCCAGCTCGACGAGTTCCGGCTGATGCCCATTTCCACAGGCATTTTCAACATCCGCGGCCAGCTCGAACTGGTCCCTGGTGCGATTCGGTTGCTCGATCGGCGCAAGCTGCCGAGCCCATTCCACCGATCCATTCCTGGCGTACAAGGCGTGCGTAAGCTGTTCGCGGCGCGCAAGAAGAATAGGGTGAAGGCGGCAAAGTGACTCTCAAGTACGCGTGGTTCCCTGGTTGTGTGTCGCGTGGCGCGGCCACCGAGTTGTACCAATCGATGATCAAAGTGACCAAGGCGCTCGACATCGAGTTGGATGAGCTGAAAGAGGCGAGTTGCAACGGCGCCGGCGTGTTGCACGAACGTGACCCCGACCTGGCCGATACACTCAATGCCCGCACGTTCGCCATGGCCGAACGCAAGAACCTGCCCGTCCTCACCAATTGCTCAACGTGTCAAGGTGTCTTGAGCGGCGTCAACTATCGCTTGCAGAACGACGACACCGCCAAGGCGCGTGTCAATTCTCTGCTCACGCAAAGCGGCGAAGGCTATCAATACGCCGGAACCACACGCGTCACCAACATCATGTGGGCGATTGTGGAAGAGTTGGGCCTCGATGCGCTCAAAGCCAAAGTCAAACGTCCGCTGACTGGCTTGCGTGTCGCACCGTTTTATGGCTGCTACATCTTGCGCCCCACGGCGGCGCTGGGTATCGACGAACACCCGGAACGCAGCGAGATGCTGGAGCCATTGGTCGAAGCGCTCGGCGCTACGTTTGTCGACTTTCGCGGCCAATCTAAGTGCTGTGGCTTTCCGATCATCGCCATGAACCGCAAGAATTCGCTTTCGATGGCCGGCAACCACATCGCCGACGCCATGGCCGAGGGCGCCCACGTCATGGTGACGCCCTGCCCGTTGTGCCACCTCAACCTCGATGCTCAGCAGCCCGACGCGGAAGGTGTGCGCGGTGGGAAGCTCGGCTTGCCCATCCTCCATTTGCCGCAGCTCATCGGCCTCGCCTTAGGCTTCAGCGAAAAGGACCTCGGCATGCAGCGACACGTCGTGAGCACCGAGTCGATTCTTCAACACGTCAAGGAGCCGGTGGTCGCGGGGGTTTAGGAGTATTCGCAACTCCACCCCCGCGCCGGGTGCCCTTTGGGCGCTGGGTCTACCGTCGTCCGCCCTATCTCCCCGGGGAGGGGCAACTACAAACGTTTCACCTACCTCTCCCCGATTACTCAGGGTATGGAACGCGCACACTTTCCGGCCGCCTCGATGATGCGATCGACATGCTCGTCGCTGTGGTTCAGGCTGATGCCGTGATGCCACGCCGCGTTGACGTACACGCCACGCTCGAGCATGCTGCGACAAAACGTATAGAGCGCTTGGTTGTCTTGCGTCGCCGCCTGGCGGTAGCTCGTCACCGGCACGTCCGGGTCCAGGCCGAAGAACAAGCCGAAACGAGCCCCGACATCTTGGACCCGCGCACGCACGCCAGCTTCCTGAAATGTTGCACGCAATCCTTGATACAGGCGTGCGTGTGACCGCAATAGGGACGGGAAGATCTCAGGTTGCTCAATCACATCGAGGAAGGCGTGTGCAGCCATGATGGGCAGGAGGTGCGCATTGTACGTGCCGGTATGGACCGCCTTGCCGGCCGGCGCGACCAACGACATCAGCTCTCGCTTGCCGCCGAACACTGACAGCGGCAAGCCGCCCCCGATGGCCTTGCCCAACGTACACAGGTCCGGTGTGACGCCGAGGCGCTGATGCGCTGCACCTGGACCCAGCCGGTATCCAGATAGTATCTCATCGAAAATCAGCACGATGTCGCGCCGCTGCGTCTCGTCGCGCACCAGGCGCAAGAAGGCAGGGTCCGCTACGATGCCGCCAGCATCATAGTTGATCGGCTCCAGGACGACAGCAGCAAGCTCGGTGCCATGTCGGTCGAGCGCGGCCAGAAACGATTCGCTGCTATTGAAACTCGCCACCACGATGTCCGAAGCCGCTTGGGCTGGGATACCTGCCGACTCTTGTTGGGGTATCGGTTGAAGCTCCGGGCCCGCTTGTGCGGCGCTGGGCCAAAATGAAAATGCTAGCGGATCGTTGAAGCCGTGGAAATGACCCTCGAACTTCAGCACTTTGGTACGTCCAGTGGCAGCGCGCGCCACCCGCAGCGCATAGAAAGTCGCCTCGGTGCCCGCCGACGTGAAGCGCAGTTGTTCCAGCACGGGGACGGCAGCGCTCAGCCGTTCGGCTAGCCGGATCTGTTGCTCCCCGTCATAGCCGCAGGCCACGCCCAAGCTCACAGCTTGTTGAATCGCCACGGACACCGCTGGGTGTCCGTGCCCGAGAAGCGTGGCGCCATTGGACATGCACACGTCAATGCACTCGACGCCGTCGATCGTGGTGACACAAGGGCCGGCAGCACTACGGATGTACAGCGGCTGGCCCAGGGCGGCATTGCGCCTGGCAGCGGCGGTCACTCCCCCAGGCAACACGCGCACCGCCCGCTCATACAACGATGTCACTGGACTCCCTTTCGTGCTGCATCTGACTCATTGGTCCAAGACGCTGGCGCAACGCTCGCCCGGCCAGGAGTAACCCGACAAGGCCCAGCAGCAGTGCCGGTCGGGCAGCGAGCCACAGAGCTCCCCGCAGCAGCACGCGCATGCGTTCGACGGCTGCCAGCTCCTTCTGCGGCACGTCCACCGTACCGTTCCAATCGAAGTCACGCAGCCGCTCCAGAAAGCCTTGCGTGACGCAGCCTTCCAGGCTGTAGACGCCAATAGTTTGCGTTATCTTGCTGGCCAACCGTAGGTCGCGGCTCAACTGTTCCCAATTAAGGTGCGCAGAACCCTCGATGTCTTCGAGGGGCCCTCCGCCAGTGCTCCCCACCAGCACGACCGGCTTGCCACGGCCATAGCTCCACAGAAATCCAACGCCAAGCCTCCCCATGAGGCTGGTGTACAGCATGGGAATCTCTGTATCGACGTCGAGTCGTACCACCCCGAGGATGCGGCTGAGCAAGGTTGAGCCCGCAACACGTTCATCTTCCAGGAAGGGAAAGACGTAGCTTTCCACCCGATAACCATCCGCACGGATAAGTGTGATCAGGTCTGCATACGCCGCTGACGCGCCACGGCGAGCGGTATCGTTGAATAATCTGCGCAGCAGTAGCGGTGCTAGCGTCCAGCGGTTGGCGAGCGCAGCTTTGATCTCACGGGTGTCTGGTTCGACATCCAGTCCAACTCCTGCCCACGCCAAGCCATGCCATAGCGACCACTCGCGGAACGCTTGGTAGCGAGGCAACGCCAGTGCGGCGTTGTTCACATTAAACCAGTAGCCCTGGTCCATGGGGAGCAACAGCCAGGCCGTGACGGCAAGGCCGGCCCCCATCAGTTTCTTCACCGCCAGGGCGCGCTCGTCGCTCAAGTCGATGATGGCGAGCGAGACGCTGGCTTGCAACGCCGCGAGGTCGGCCACGACGGTGCCGTCTGCGAGGAGCTGAGTGAGATCCGCCGTGTCGAGTTCACACGCGAAAGTGATGCGCGGAGACATGGTCGCGTCCTTAGGCACCTCTAGAGGATTACGCACGCTGCGTTGCGGTTCGCTGTGCGATGAGCGTAATAGCTGCTGCTAGCCACCACAACGCTTGTACCGCCGCAAACGCTGTGACCAGTGGGGGCAGTATCAGCGTGAGCATCGTTGTTATGCCCAGGACGGCGAAGATAGCGCCGATGATCAGCACCAGCACTGCCAGCACTCTTGGCAACACGGTGGAAGTGTATAGCACGTAGCCGAGTGGCAGGAACAGCGATGGCGCCGCAATCACGAAGTAGAGGTGTTGGATCGCATGGCCAAGGGCAATGCTGATTGTGGCCATATCGGCAGGTTCCGGCATCAAGGCGCTGATGTAGATTGTTACCTCCATGAGGCTCACCACCACGAGTACGATGCCGCCAAAGAATGTCAACCAGCCTGCCAACCGGTTGCTCGCTCCAGCAAGCACCACTAACGCATAGGCAAAGACCACGATGAGCACGGGCCCTACCGTTTGCAACCACGCCCCCCACAGGATGCCCGCAGCGTTTTGTGTGCCATACGCTGCCAGCTGTGCTGCCGTCGCGCCGGCGGGTGGCCCAGCATTGATCGAAAACGATACGATGATCATCAGCACCCCAACGATGCCGCAGAAGGCACTGAGCTGGCGGACAAGGCCGGTGGACATGGCGTTCTCCTTATGCAGTTGCGTCTGGTATCATTTTGCTTACGGCGTGAGTAACATACGATGAGAGTAACTAGAATGTCAAGCGATATGGAGAGCGGACGGCGGGAGGTGACGGCGGTGGTCACAGAAATTCGGCTGCTCAGTGCCGAGATTGACCGCCTCGATCAACACGCCGCTGATCAATTTGGCGTAAATCGCACCGACTTGCGCGCTATCGAAGCCCTGAGCAACGCAAGGAGCCTTTCTCCCACCGCGCTGGCCGACAAGTTGGGCTTCACCACTGGTGGCGTCACCACCGTCATCGACAGGTTGGAGCGGGCGGGGTACGTGCGGCGCGTACCCGATCTCAGCGACCGGCGCCGGCTGGTCGTTGAAGCGACCGAACACCTGGCGGAACGCGAGCAAGCCATCTTCGGTGGGCTACTGCGAGCCTTGCCGGAACTCGTCAGCACGTTTAGCACGGCCGAACTCGGCGTTATAGCGACGTTCCTGATGCAATTGCGCTCACTGTTGGCGCAACGATCCCCAAACGCATAGCGTTTGGTGTTGTGCACTATCGATAGCTCTCGTGGAATTGCACGAGCGCTCTCGCCACTTCGCGTTCTGCAATATCCAAGATCTGCCGCCCGAGTTCGGCAGACGCTCGTGGTGAGCGGTCGGTATACCCCTCGATTCGCTGCATACTCCGGTCACGTTGCGTGAACATGGGCACGGCTGTTTCAGGCAGACCTGCCACACCCGTTCCCTTATGCGGGGCCGGATGCTCCGCGTCCACCAGGTCCGGCCGCAGTGCTAGCACGATCGATGCTTCAAAGTCGCCAGCGTGGCCCGGCACCCTCAGCGATCCATCTGGATTGATCGCGTGCCAACCACTGGTCGCCAGGGACCAGTAGCTGGCTGCGCCGGTGAGGCATTCGTGCACGTTGCTCACCTCGCGGGCGGCGATCTTGATAATCTCGTCATTGCCGCCGTGGCCGTTCAGGAAGAAGATGCGCCGGAAGCCCGAATGGACAGCCGACTCCCCAAGATCTCTGAGCACGGCGATGAGCGTCTCGGCACGCAAGCTGAACACCCCAGGATACGGCCGGTGGTGTGGCGAGTAGCCGAAAGGCTCGATCGGCGCGACGCACACCGGCACGGTCGCCGAGGCAATGGTGGCTGCACGCCTCGCTATCGTTTCACATGCCAGCACATCTACCGTCACGGGCAAATCTGGCGCGTGCTGCTCGACGGCTGCCACCGGGATAACGAGGGTAGTGTCTGCGGCCACAGCGCGCAGTTGCTCCCGAGACATCTCTCCCAGCAAGACCTTGGCTCGCATTCCATCCCCTTCTGTATGCCCAACCGAGCGACAGTACCCGCTATCATACGCAGAGGAGGCGATGACGTCATGGTGGCGTCGGCGTGGTCGCGCCCGGTAGCGATGGGATGAGTGGAGTGGCCGAGCAGCGCCCAACGACCAGTGACGACACCACACCCGGCAATCCACACGCAGCTGCGCTCCTCGACGCCGACTACGGCCACCTCCTCAATGGTGAGCAGCTAGCTGGTCTCTACCAGCGCATCGAGACCACTGCCGAGTTGCAGCGCCGCATGCGCCTGTTCGCACTCCACAACGGCGATGCCCCGGCACCAGCGGTGTTACCGGCCCCATCCTCGGGAAACGTCCTGACGTGACGAGCGCAGGCCACGAAGCCAGTGTCGAAACGCGTGAGCAGCGGATCGCGTTCGCTTCGATCGTCGAATTGGGTCAGATGCTGCGCGACGGCGAGACCTCGCCAGTCGAGCTAACGGAGCTGTTTCTGGAGCGCCTTCGCCGGATCGGTCCCCAACTCAATGCGGTCGTTACGCTCACCGAAGCGCGCGCACGAGCGCAAGCCGAGGTGTTGGGCAACGAACTGCGCGCTGGCCACGACCGCGGTCCTCGGCACGGCATCCCATTCGGGGCGAAGGACCTGCTCGCTACTGGCGGTGGGGTTCCGACCAGCTGGGGCGCTGCGCCATTTCGTGGCCAGCAGTTCGCCGGCGACGCGCTCGTACTGCAGCGCTTGGAGGCCGCCGGGGCCATTTTGGTCGCCAAGCTGGCCATGGTCGAGCTGGCAGGCGGGTTCGGTTACGCGCAACCCAATGCAACCTTCACCGGTCCTGGCATCAATCCGTGGAACACGTCCTATTGGAGTGGTGGCAGTTCCAGTGGCTCAGGGTCGGCTGTTGCCGCCGGGCTGGTGCCGTACGCCCTTGGCTCGGAAACTTGGGGCTCTATCCTCAATCCGGCTTCCAGTTGTGGTATTACCGGACTGCGGCCCACACTGGGTTTGGTACCTACCCGAGGCGCCATGGCGCTGAGCTGGACACTGGATAAGCTGGGCCCGCTGTGCCGCACCGCCGAGGACGCCGCGATCATCACTGGCTATATTGGTGGCGACGATGCTGAGGTGCCTGCCACCCGTTCCTGGTCGATCCGGCCATTTGGCTTTCGACGGTCCGGATTCACCCTCGCCCTGCCGCGCGGCCTGGCAGACGATCCTGGCTTGCAGCCGGAGGTGCGCCACCAGTTCGTCGCCGCGCTGAACGACCTGCGTACTATTGCCACTATCGAGGACGTTGACCTTCCCGAGTTTCCCTACGTGGAGGCAGCCCGCATTATCATCCAGTGCGAGGCCGCAAGTGCCTTTGATGATTTCCTCGCCTCTGGTAGAGCCAGCGAGTTGACTGCTCCTGAAGATCGTTTTGGCGGCTACGCTGGACTCACGATTCCGGCGGTGGATTACATTCGCGCCTTGCGCATCCGCCGCAAGGTGGCGGCTAGCTGGTACCCAATGCTAGCGCCATACGATGCGCTGCTGGTGCCGCCGACCAATACCACGGCTCGCCGGCTCGATATGCCATGGCGCGGCAATGACGCACACCCGGAATCTGCCGCCGTCACCATTACTGGGGCGGCTGGGAATCTGGCTGGGCTGCCAGCGATAACGGTGCCAAGCGGTTTTGACGCAAAAGGATTGCCAACTGCCATCTCGTTGGTGGGCCGGCCGTTCGACGAACAAACAGTCGTGGCGGTGGCGCACGCCTACCAACAACTGTCCAGCTGGCACCGGCGTCACCCGGCCTGGTAAGGATCACCCGTGGCTGCCGTCGCTATAGCACCCTGGATGTGGCCGCTGGCCTTCCTCGCCGGTCTCATATCATTTCTGTCCCCCTGCGCCTTGCCGCTGGTCCCCGGCTACGTTTCGTATATCACTGGTGTCAGCGCTTACTCGGCAGAAGCGACCAGTCGCCGATACGACGCCGTCCTCCCCAGTGTTCTGTTTGTGGTGGGCTTCACTGCGGTCTTCACTGCCCTGGGGGCAAGCGCGTCGGCCATTGGGTCGCTCTTGCTCGGCTATCGTGCGGTACTGGAGAAGGTTGCCGGTGCCTTCATCCTGGTGATGGCACTGCTGCTCATCGGCGTGCTGCGAGTACCCGCGTTACAGATGGAACGCCGCTTGCGTCCTCAGCGTCGTGGCGGCGCGCTCGGAGCTCTGCCACTGGGCGCGGCGTTCGCTATTGGCTGGACTCCTTGTATTGGTCCGGTGCTGGCGGCGGTACTGGCTCTGGCCGGCAGTCAGACGCAGGCGGTTTCTGGCGCTCTTCTTCTGCTGGCGTATTCCCTTGGTCTTGGCCTGCCGTTCATCCTGGCCGGTGTGTACCTGTCGCACCTGGTCCAAGCAGTCAAGTCACTTCGAGTCCTCCTCCCTGCTTTCACCTACGCCGGCGGAGGGCTGCTCGCGGTGATGGGTGTACTGTTGCTCACCGATCGCTGGGTGCAAGCGATGGCGCCCCTGCTTCGGATCTACAGCCAGTTGAACTGGCCCCCGTTTTAGCTACTAGCTCGTGAGACCCCTCCCCCGCGCCCAAAGGGCACCCGTCCCTCCGGCGGGAGACTTACTTTTAACCACAGCATAGTGGTTGGCTGGTTGGTGGGACCAGGGTACGGACCCCATCCCTCGCCCTAGCGGCACCGATCTGTACCTTGCCCCGTGCTCCACAGGTAGGCAAAAGTAAGGGCGGAAAAGGGGTGCGAGAACAACAATACGTGCTCTCGGCGCGGGGGTGCCTTCTCCCACTATCGGTACCAATCCTGGCGAGTGAGCGGGAGACCGCTCACGCCCTGATCTGGCTTGGCCAGCAGCGTCTGGAACAAGGTGATGTCGCCTTTAGCAAAGCTATACGCCGACCCAGCCATATACAGTCGCCAGGTACGGTAGGCAACGTCATCGGTGGCCGCGATCGCCGCTGCGGCGTTGGCCTCGAGCCGGCGCACCCACTGGCGAAGCGTGAGCGTGTAGTGTTCGCGCAAGCTTTCCACGTCGCGCACTTCAAAGCCAGTGCGCTCAGCAGCAGTCAGCGTGGTGCTGATCGTCTCCAGTTCACCGTCCGGCCACACGTGCTTGGCCAGGAACGACCGCCCAGAACGAGGCGACTGGTGCCAATTCCGGCAAATGCCGTGGTTCAGAAACACTCCACCCGTCTTGAGCAAGCGCATGGCTTGTGCGAAGTAGGCCGGCAACTGTGCCTCGCCCACATGCTCAAACATGCCGATACTCACGAGCTTGTCGAAGCGCTCCTGACCAGTGACCTCGCGGTAATCGAGGAGTTCCACCCGGCAACGGCCCTCCAGGCCAGCCGTTCGTATGCGTTCGCTCGCAAACTCCGCCTGGCGCTTGCTGAGTGTGATGCCGGTGGCATCGACGCCGTAGTGCTGGGCCGCATACATCACCAGGCCACCCCAGCCGCAGCCGATGTCGAGCAAGCGTTCCCCTGGTTGCAAGCGCAGCTTGCGGCAAATGTGTTCGAGCTTGTCGGTCTGCGCGTTGTCGATCGTCTGGTCTGGCGTCTGGAAGTACGCGCAGGAATACACCATCCGCTGGTCGAGGAAACTCGCAAAGAACTCGTTAGAACGGTCATAATGAAAGCTCACCGCCTGCTTGTCGCGTTCGATGGAATGCCGCTTGCCGTGTAGGTCCGGTTCGCGGTCGTCGTGACGCGGGTGGCGTCCACCCGGCAGAATGAACAACTCTTTCGCCCGCGTTACCTTGTCGCGCAGACCGTGCTCGCCTCCTGACACCAGTTCGTCCACCACCGGGAATACCGCTTCGATGCTACCCCCGATATCGAAGTCGTCGTAAATGTAGGCCTCGCCCATCGCCAGGTCATCGGGTGGCCAGAACATCGACTTGAGCGCACCGGGATGTTTGAGCTTGAGCATGAACGACGGCGGAGCGCCGCTAGTGGCCTCCCAACGCGTGCCGTCCCAAAACTCTACAGCAAACGTGCGGTTTGGCAGGCCAGCGAGTAACGATTGCAGAAATCCCTGACTTGCCTGTATTGCTCGATCCCGCGTTTCGACTGTTGCCGTTGCCATCGCTCGCTCCTTCCGTGCCGCACTAGTGGGCGGCGTGCGAGCGCTGCACCGGTGGCCGGAAGAGCGCTCTAGCGCCGTCTGCCCGTATTGTACGCCTTCCGGCAGACGCCGCGAAGACAATGCGTCCGGTGCACATGCCATGCTGATAGCGGCCGGCCGGGATCGCCCCGACCACGGCCAGGACTCAGCGAGAAGGACCCTGCTCATGGACCCAAACGACTCAGCGCCGGATCCAGGCGGCACCAGAGATGGGCCAAAGGCAAACGGTCGGTGGCAGCCGCTATGGCGGCGCAGCAAGGCCTTGAGAGTGCCCGTTGCGTTTGTTGCAGTGGCGTTACTGTGCTTCGGATTGGGATATGAAACGCGTGCCCGTGTCGAGCCCCAATTCAGCCAGGCAACGCCGGCTTCGGCAGCACCGGTCGCGCCATTACTCTGGCAGGCCTGGACGCTGGCCGAAACCAATTACGTTGATACCAGCGCCCTCGACCCAACCAAGATGATGTACGGTGCTATCCAGGGCATGCTCGCCGCGCTGGGAGACACCGATCACACGCGGTTTCTCACGCCACAAGAAGCCGCTACCGAGCGACAACAACTGTCGGGCCAGTATGTGGGAATCGGCATTCAGGTCGGCATGAAGAACGGCCGTCCCGTCATCATCGCTCCAATCGCGGGCTCACCAGCGCAAAAGGCTGGCATCCAAGCCGGCGATACCATCCTCACCATCGACGGAACCGACACCGCCGGGACTTCCTTTACTGACCTTGCCACTAAAGTGCGCGGCCCCGCCGGAAGTTCACTCACGCTTCAATTGCAGCACGCTGGCAGCCAAGAACCATACACTGTGACGGTGCAACGCGCCGCCATTAACGTGCCGGACGTGCAGTCCAACATCGTCCACGACGGTGGCAAAACGATCCTCCACGTGCAAATCGTCCAGTTTGGTAGCCATTCGGACGCGCAACTGCGCGACCAGTTGCATGCCGCCGTGTCTCAGAACGTAGACGGTATCGTGCTCGACCTTCGCGACAATCCTGGCGGGTTACTCGACCAAGCAATTGGCACCACGAGCCAGTTTGTAGGGCAGGGCACGGCCGTCATCGAGCAGTATCGTAACGGCAAGCGCAAGGATGACACCGTGAGCGGCGGCGGCTTAGCGACCCAGATTCCTATGGTGGTCCTGGTCAATCAGGGCACCGCGAGCGCAGCTGAAATTGTCGCCGGCGCCCTCAAGGATCATAAGCGTGCCAAGCTCGTCGGCCAGACCACCTTTGGCACCGGAACCGTGCTGTCGACCTACCACTTGAGTGACGGATCGGAAATGCTCCTGGGGACCGAGGAGTGGCTCACGCCCAACGGCTCCCAGATCTGGCGGCACGGCATTACGCCCGATCAACAGGTGGCGCTGCCTGCAGACGTACAACCGCTGTACCCGTCATCTGAAGCCACGTTGAGCCCCGACCAGATCGTGCATAGCACCGACACCCAACTCGACACGGCTCTGGCTGACCTGGTGAGCCCGTGAGGTTACTGGTCTCACCGGGGGAAACGACGGGAGGGGCAACCTTCGTACCATTGCCTACTGCGGCGGCGCGTTGTAGATGCGCACCGCGTGGTCATCGGCATCTACGACGGCAAACTGGCCCGATGGTGCGGTGGCGATGCCAGTGGGAGATCCAGGCATGGCCAGCGCCAATTGCTGGTTGCCTAGGTCGTCGTACACCAGCACGCGGTGACCGTCGTGGTCGGCCAGCAGAAGCCTGCCGTCGGCCAGGAGCGCCAGGCCGCCAGCCGTGAGCGTACTGGTCCTGGGCGCCGAGGACGATATCAACTGTTGATGATTAGGACCCAAAACAAGCAAACGACCGCTATCCGGCTCATACACGTACACGCTACCGTCGGTGGTAGAAATGGCCGCTGTTGGTTGATCCAGCATGTGGGCATCTGCCGCGGTGTTGGCAATCGTCGTAAGCGCAATGCCCTGCTGCGAGAAGCGAAAGATCTCGTTTGCAGGCGTCCCAGCGACGCTGAGCATCCCGTCACTCCCCAGTGTTAACCCGCGCGAATGGGTGAGATCGCCCAGGCCCTCCACAGCGCCCAGCAGCGAGCCAGTATCGCTGACGTGAGAAACGGTGCCCCCCTCGGTATCCAGAATGTACAGCGTGCCGTCACCGGCACTTGCTAGCGCCCAGGGGCCCTTCCAGCTTGAGCCGGGTCCACCAAATTCGCCAATGAAGGCGCCTGCTGGTGAAAACCGCTCAACTCGTTTGCGCCCTGCATCTAGCACCAGTACGTTGCCCTGGGTGTCGAAGGCCACATCAATTGGAGTGTCAACCTGACCGGTGCCAGTGCCGTGCTGGCCGATGGTCACGAGCAGTTGGGGCTGGACCGTGGTTGGCTGCCCAGGCTGAGAACCACTAGCGGCGATAGGGGCCGATCGTGGACCATTCACAGGCGTTGCAACCGGTACGGGCACTTCGCTGCCGGCAATTTGACCTGCAATCTGGTCGGGCGTGAGCGCATCGAACTCTCCTGCCGAAAAGGTCAGCAATCCATCACGCAATCGTGCTTGTTGGAAGTCACGCCACTGGCCGAACGACGTGCTGGCGATACCAGGCATCCGCTCGGTGGTGGCGGCCTCTGACTGAACCCACACCGACCAGCCGGCTGTGTTGATTATGGCCAGCACCGCAGCCACTGTAACCAAATATGGGTAGGCCGCTGCGGACCAGCGATGCAGCTTGTTCCAGATGAGCTCTATCGCGAGGGATGCGAACAGGAACATGGGCCCCACGGCAGTGATGCCGCGCGCCCCATCCGGAGCGCCGCTTGCTAAGAGCTGCGTCAAGGCAAGCGGGACGAGCAACAACGTCCACCATAGCGCGGTTTGTCGCCAGCGCCATGCGCCGAGCACCAACCCAGCCAGGTACAGGGCTCCACTCAGCGGATCGAGCCAACCAGTCCCCGCAGGCTTATACCGCCCGCTTCCCAGTGTGGGGTCGAGGAAGAGGAACGAGCGAGCGGCATCCCACGCTTGGTTGGCCACCAAAGTCACGGGATCGGAGCCCGCGCCGGCAATCCACACCGCCTCGACGCGACGGTCGAATGCCGCCGGAGATGCCAGAAAGGTGAGGAACTCTGGAAAGAAGAGGACCGCTGCGACGCCAGCCGCCACCGCACAACCGCGGACCAGCAGACGCACTGCTGGCTGATTGCCCGTTCTCACGGCTAGAACGACTTGAACCACAAGGTAGGCGCAGATGGCGATTACGACCGCTCGACCCGCAAAGTAGCCGTACAGTAACAGGGCCACCGAGACACCAAGGCCTACCCAATAGCGCCAGCGGGCGGGCTCCTCACCGGCTTTGGCAACGAGCCATCCGGCCAGCAGCGAGAACGTCACGACATCGGCGTTATTCCAGGCGGAACGGGAGAAATGCAAGAACCACCAGTTACCGGCAAACAAGATGGCCGCCACTAATGCGCTCTGCGCACTCACCCGGCGGCGGGCCAATGCGTAGAACGGGAGGATGGCGAGTGACGATATAATCGCTGTTGGCAGCCGCAGCGTGAATAACGTGACGCCCAGCAGTTGCCAGCTCCACACGATGAAGTACACGCTCAGCGCCGGCTCCGGTGTCCAATCCAAGCCATTGATGGCCGGGCCCTTTCCGGCGAGCACCTGCAACGCGTTGGCGCCGAAGTCGAGTTCGTCGGCCGTCACCGTGTTGGGAACGTCGGCCAGCAGTGTGATGCGCAGAAGCAGCCCTGCCACGAACACGATCGCTAGCGCAAGGCGCTCGTGCGTGGTGACGAATTCCAGCAGAGTGACCTGGTGAGTTGACGCCTCAGCGCCGGGTAAAGGCGCCAGTGCTGGTGGCGAGCTAGCGGTCACCCCATCCTACCGATCCAGCACAACGGCTCCAGACGGCAGCACATGGGGCGATCAAACAACGCTGCCCTACATCATGCCGTGACCGAAAGGGTCCTCGCCAGTCCAGCGCTCGTCGGCTGGCTCTTCTGCCAGTTGGTAACGGCTATCGGTGGACAGCCGGATGCGCTGGTCAGCGTTGGTGTTGTCGAGTGAGCAGTGCAAGGTAAACATGCCGAAGATCAGCACGTCACCAGGCTGGAACTCGGTAGTGAGCCAGCGACCGCCATAGGTGCTATGCACCGAACCAGGATCCTTGGTGAGCCACCCACCCACGTAGGGGTTGTGATCCTTGTCGCGATCGACATCCAGCTTGCCGTAGGTCGATAGCAGGCCCTCGAACTGGTGCGACCCCTCGAGCACTGCGAGGGGGCCATCGCTGAATGGGACGTCGCCCAGTGGCGTCCAGGCCGTGTACAGCCGTTGGGTACCGCGACCCATATACACCCAGTCGTAATGGCAGCCTGTAGCAGCGCCTGGCCGTACGGTGCGAACCCAAATGTAGGAAAACGGCAGCACCTTACCACTCAGGAGGCGCTCGAACAAGGAAACGACGTTGCCCGTGTGCAGGAGCTTGGTGATGGCCGGACCACTGCGCAAGTCTTTGGCAAACGCAGTCCGGTCGATCCTGGCTAGCCCATCATTGCTGCCGGAGTAAACGGCGTCTAAGACAGGGTGTGACTCCTTGAGCAGGCCAACCTTCGCCAGCTTCGCGCACAGTTCCGCGCGCGCGGCAAGGACCAGTTCGCGATCCAGCGCGCCGCGCAAGAGGAGGTAGCCGTGGTCAAGCAAACTCACCCGCAACTGATCTGCGCTCGACTGCAAGGGTGTGCTGTCGTATAACTCGCCCACGGGCTGAGCGCCAAAGGAAAAGCCGTGTGACGTCGGCGTAAGTAGGGCCGCTTGCACAGTGTCCATAGCCGTCACCTTCCCGCTCGTTAACACATCACGCGTTCTTCTGGCTGCCGTCGGTATCGAAGAGCGCCTGCACAAAGGCATCGGCATCGAATGGTTGGAGGTCGTCCACTCGCTCACCAGTGCCGATGAACTTGATGGGAGAACGCAATTCCCGGGACACCGCGAACAGCGCTCCTCCCTTCGCCGAGCCATCGAGCTTGGTCACTACGACGCCCGTGATATCTACGGTATCAGCAAACTTCTTGGCCTGCTGAATGGCGTTCTGTCCAGTGACGGCATCGAGCACGAGCAGCATCTCTTGCGGAGCCGTCGGGTCGAGTTTCTTGGCGACTCGCTCGACCTTGCGCAACTCTTCCATGAGGTTGTGTTTGGTGTGGATGCGCCCGGCAGTGTCGATGATGCAGTAGGTGCAGCCACGCTGCCGAGCCGATTCCATGGCGTCGAACACGACGGCTCCAGGGTCGGCGCCGGGCAGATGGCTGACCACTGGTACGTCAATGCGCGCCCCCCACTGCTTCAACTGTTCGACGGCGCCCGCGCGAAAGGTGTCGCCGGCGGCGAGGATCACTTTCTCACCTTGCTGCGTCAGCCGGTTGGCCAGCTTGGCAATGAACGTCGTCTTGCCTACGCCATTGACGCCCACGACCATGACTGTGGTGAGACCTGGTTGGTGTGCCAGTGGTTGTAGCGACGGCCCCAGCAGGCGCTTAAGCTCTTCTTCGAGTTTCTGCTGGACTTCGCTAGGTGAGCGCATGCGGTCTTCCACCACGCGCCGCTTGAGGTCTTCCAGCAACTCCTCTGCTGTGTCGCCCAGGTCTGCTTCGATGAGCATCTCTTCGAGTTCAGTCCAGAAGGCGTCGTCGATGCGGTTGGACTGCGCGAACAGGCCGGAGACTCGCGTGAAAAACCCTTCGCGGGTCTTCTCCAGCGGTCGCTTAAACGGATTGAGTCGGCTGAGAAAGCCGGGCATGATGGCATCGCTTCTTCAACGCCTTATGGTCGCGCCGGCTTCACAAGGCAAGTTAGCGGGTGCTCAATGGCCCTGGCCAGTGGTTACGGCGCCCGCGACAGATCGCAATTCGTTCGAGGCAGTATACCTGTGCTCACGACCACGCTTGTCTACACACCAATACTGGCAGCCTGGTGAGTGCCAGACCGCCAGATGTCTCGTCGGTGACTACCGCCTGGAGCCAACCCTTAGTAGATGAACGACACGCCCCAACCCGTGTGGGTCCAGCGATAGGTTACATGCCCCCAGTAGGGGAAGTTCATCTCACTCACTTGGAACCAGCCGTTGTAGCCGATGGCGCGTACATATGCCACGTGCCCGTACCAGCCGGCTCCGCGCACGCCAGGTTGGAATACCACAATGGAACCGCGACTCGGATAGTAACCCTCGGTCCAGCCGCTCCACCGCGCCTCATAGGCCCAGTGCCAAGCGTTTCCCCACACGCTGCCAGACAGGTCGGGCCGCTCGTGCATGGCCCACCAAGTGCACTGACCATACGGGAAGTAGTTCCAGCCGGCTTCTGCGGGCTTCGCCGGTGTGAGCACTGCCAGCAGCGTGAGGGCCAGCGCGGCCGTGATGAACCATTTTCGCAACGCCAATACCCTCCCCGTAGACGCAGACCACATCAACCTGTTCGGCTTAACGTGAAACTATCCTAAGTGCCTTGCTTGACATTTCGTTCGTGCAGTAGCCCTAAAGTCCTAAGATGCGGCCGGGTGTGACGGGCCGGAACAGCCACCTTGCGTACGGTGATGGTGAGGGGCCGGAAAGCGAGCCTCGACAGCATTCGCGCTCGTCTATGTATGGGCATGGTTAAATGAAGTGATTGTGCCCACAATACCCGACCAGATGATCGAGCCGCTCAGCTGGCCGGTCGCTGGTCGGTGCACACTTGCACCGGTCGCCGTTCGATGGTCTCACATGGAATGGCCAGATAGCCTAAGCGCTGTGCAATTCGTAGCAGCGACTGTTGCTTCCTCAAGGTGCCCGCAAGCATGAAGACGGTGGGACCGCTTCCTGTGAGGTAGGAAACGAGCCCAGCGGTAGCAAGCGCCGCTCGCATGCCGGCAAGTGCTGCGCACGACCGTTCCGCTGGCCCCATGAGCGAATTCACCAACAGCTTGGCATCTAGTCTCTGCCGTTGCCAGAGTTGTGCGACCAGCTGGATCGTGCGTGAGCCGTTGCCCCATTCATCCGGCTGGAGTGCGCGAAACACCGGCACGGTCTCCAACGGCACTCGCGGGTTGCACAGCACCAGCCGCTGACGTACCAGTGACGGCAGGGGCGTGAGACGTACGCCGCGACCCTCCGCTAGCGCCGTCGCGCTGCCAAGGAAGAATGGCACATCCGAACCAAGCGACGCCCCGATAGTGGCGAGGTCATGTACGGGCAGGTGCCACAGCCGGCTGAGCGCCAGCAACGCCGCTGCAGCGTCCGCACTGCCGCCGCCCAGCCCCGCGGCAACTGGAATGTGCTTGCGCAAATGGATCTTGGCGCCTAGCGAAACTCCGTACGCCTTTCGCAGGGCACGGGCAGCACGCAGCACCAAGTTGTCGCCCAGATCAACGGCTGGCGTTACTGTGAGCGTAAGGTCAGGCGCCTCCTCGAACGTTAATTGGTCGTGCAGGCTAATGGCCTGCATCACGGAAACGAGTTCGTGGTAGCCGTGTGCGCGACGACCTAGCACCTCCAACGACAGGTTGACCTTGGCGTGGGCGGTCGCGTGAAGTTGTCTCAGCGGACTCGTTCTCCCGGACGCGCGCCGGGTACCGGAAGCGCGCTCAAAACTTCCTTGACGATGTCCCGTGGGGCGACGTTACGTATACGCGCTGCTGGGTTGATGATCAGCCGGTGGGCCAGTGTCACCTCGGCCAGCGCCTTAACATCGTCGGGAATCACGAAATCCCGGCCTTGAATGGCCGCGCGTGCCTGGCTGGCCCTGAACAGCGCCAGCGAGCCGCGCGGACTAGCGCCCAGGTAGATGTCCTGGTGACTCCGAGTGGCGGTGGTCACGTCTACTATGTATTGCTTGACCAGCGGATCGACGTAGGTGGTACGCACCTGTTCCTGCAACTTGGCCAGTTGCTCGTCACTGATCACCGCTTCTAACGTTGTGAGCGGGTGCGCCACCTGCTGCCGCTCCAGGATCGCTACTTCGTCGCGTGGCGACGGGTAGCCGAGCCGGATCGACATGAGGAACCGGTCGAGCTGTGCTTCCGGCAGCGGGAACGTGCCCTCATATTCGATAGGATTCTGCGTCGCGAGCACCATGAACGGCACCGGCAATAAATGCGTCAGACCCTCAACTGTGATCTGGCTCTCTTCCATGGCTTCGAGCAAGGCGGATTGTGTCTTGGGGGTCGCGCGGTTGATTTCGTCCGCCAGAATGACCTGGCCCATGATCGGACCCGGCCGGAAGTCAAAGTCCTGTGTCTTCTGATTGTAAATCGATACGCCGGTCACGTCGCTGGGAAGCAGATCGGGCGTGAACTGAATTCGCCGGAACGTGCAGCCAATGGACGTAGCGAAGGACCGAGCCAGCACCGTTTTACCAACTCCTGGCACATCCTCGATGAGGGTGTGGCCCCGGCAGAGAATGGAGATCAAGGTGAGCTCCACGACATCGCGCTTGCCCACCATGACTTTCTCGACGTTGTCAATCACCAGTTGCGCTACTGGGCGAAGGTCGGGCATGGTCGCTCTCTTTCTGCGGGTATATGTGTTTGAGCGTCGTGAAGTGTATTGTAGCGGCAGGCCATTGCGGTTATGTGAACGCCGCATCACCGCTAGGTCCACTACCGTGTGAGCCCCAGAGCTGCCATAACCTTCTCTTCGTGTGAGCGCATAACGGTCTGGTCCTCAGGCCGCTCGTGGTCAAAACCCAACAGGTGGAGCACGCCGTGGGTCGTGAGATACGCCATCTCGCGCTGCAGCGAATGGCCATACTCCGAGGCTTGTTCCCGCGCAATCTCGATACAAATAGCTATGTCACCCAAGTAAACCGCCCGGCCGGTTGCCAGGTCTCGCTGCAAGTGGTCGCTCCCTGGAAACGACAGCACATCGGTCGGACTGTCAACCTGCCGAAAGTCATTGTTAAGTTTTCGGATGGATGCAGGCGTCACGAGTGACACACTCAAGGTCGCATCAACGGTGAGATGTAGCAAAGCAACTGTTGCCCTAGCGGCTTGCTGGATGAGCCGGGCACTCACCCCAGCCTGATGTTGTGACGAGACGACCACGCGTACCGTGTACTGGCGAGGCGTGACTAGGCCAACCACCGGCGGGCGTTGCCGCTTCGGCCTAGCCGGCATCGCTCACGGCTGGCGTCCGCTGGTAATCGATGCGGGTGTGGTAGACGCCGCTGAGGACCACCAGGAACGCTTCCTTGATGTGCGCTAGGTCGCGTAACGTCAGGTCGCACTCCTCGAGTTCGCCTTGGTCGATGCGCTCGTCCACAATGCGTGCGATGATCTTGGCAATATCAACGGAGGTATGCGACTTAGCAGCGCGCGTCGCCGCTTCCGTCGCGTCGGCCAGCATGATGATGGCTGCCTCGCGGCTGCTGGGTCGCGGACCAGGATAGCGAAATCGATGTTCATCGGGTGGCGTGCCGCCCAACTGGACCGCACGCTCGTAAAACACGCCGATGCGCAACAGTCCGTGATGTTGCGCGATGATGTCCAGGATGCGCTTGGGCAGGTGATTTTGCTTTCCCAAGCGAATGCCATTCGTCACGTGGTCCGCGATGCGACGGGCGCTCTCCTCAGGCAGCAGGGTCTCGTGGATATTGGGTTGGTCCAGCTGATTCTCGATGAAGTATTCAGGGTGGAGCACTTTACCGATGTCGTGGTAGTACGACCCGACCCGCGCCAGCAGCGCGTCGGCATCGATGGCGTCGGCGGCGCGCTCCGCGAGGTTGCTCACAATAATTGAGTGGTGATAGGTACCTGGCGCTCCCAACAACAGCTGTCTTAACAGTGGCTGGTTCGGCCGCGACAATTCCATCAACTGTAGCGAAGTAGTAATGCCAAACATAAAGCCCAACAGCCCAAACGCGCCGACGGTCAGCATGGCGCTCAGGGCACCATTGGCAACGCTCTGCAGCGCCAACACCAAGATGGCATTGGTCGACTGTTGTTCATCGAGGAGCAAGAATGCCGAACCGACGGCCAGGTTAGCGGCTACCACTGCCAAGCCCGCGATCACGAAGCCCGACAGCCGCTCAATGTGCCACATGGCCAGAATGCCAACCAACCCATCGAGCAGCATCAGGGTGCCCGTTTCGAAGCCGCCGCCGGACACGTACGCGACGAACGCGGCGAGGATGCCCGTGAGCAGGATGGCCAGATTTGTGTCGAGCAGCACGGCTACCAGCATGGAAATAACCGCCATCGGGAACAAAGCGATGGCGCCTGGGACCACGTTGCCCAGCAGCCGGGCGGACAGCGCTGTCACCAGGATCAACATACCAATCAGCGACAGCGCTTTGGAGTGACGCCAAATGGCGGGTTGGGCGCGCCACAGATAGACAAACAGCGGCAGGAGCAGGCCCACGACCAGCAGACCCGTGCCACCAAACAGCGCGCTGTTGAGTGGCTCGCGCAACATGCCGGCTGCCTTCAACTCCTCTATCGTTTGCGCAGTGATCGGTGATCCCTTGCTGACGATCGTATCGCCACGGTTTATGTGCATGCGCACGGGCACCGCTTGCTGCACTGCCTGCGCTACGGCCTGCGCCGTGAGGTCCGGGTCAGGAAAGCTATTCGGCCGCGTATAGCTGACGATCAGTTGGGCGGCGACAGCGGTCTGATCTTGAGTCCAGTCGCTCGGCAGGGCGGAGACCAAGCTCTGTTGTGTCGACACTAAGCTCTCTGGGCGAATTTGCAGTGTGCTCGCTTGGTCGAGGGTGCGCAACACCGTGTCGCGCACCGTGGCGAACTCGGTGTCCGACAGCAGCAGGACGTCTGCCGTGGTCGTTGCCGTCACAATACCGCTGCCAGCTCGCATCACGGCGCTGGCCTTGGCTGCCTCATCCAGCGAGTCGTCGCTGCGCGTCGCTTGCATACTCGTCAATAAGTCCGCGGCGTTTTTGCGGGTCGCCTGCCCGATACCGGCGTCGTAGCGGTACAGGGTCCCAACGCTCTGGCCAAGCTGATCGCGCTCCGATTGGGTGAGGACGGCACTGACGTAATCCACGGACCGCGACGACACGATATTGCTCGATGCCACCGACCCCAGAGTGACTGACACCTGCCCCGGCCACCAGGGCGCTTCCAGCGCGAAGGTGAGCGCGACCGACAGTAGGCAGAACATGATGATCGGCCAGAAATGGTCGAATACGCCGGGATGGGACTCGCGCCGGCGTACACGTGGGCCCGCCACGTGACGGATCACAGCCGGCTTGGCGCTGATCGACATGCCCGGCCTATCTTCCGCCGCGGAGCAGAGCGCCCGCGACGTCGGATGCTACCCGCCCATCAGCGCTATCACCCA
This sequence comes from Chloroflexota bacterium, assembly GCA_025449435.1. The sequence continues at coordinate 42,387 of JANWJO010000109.1, forward strand.
AGCGCTTCATCAGCGCCGGCATCACTCTTCGCATGTCGGCAGGACTCGTTGCCCCTAATTCGTCGATGACGGAGCGGGCAACCTGCTCAATGGCGGCGCGATCGAGTTGCTTGGGAAGATACGACACGATAACGTCTAGGTCAGCCCGCTCCTTGGCAACCAAATCGGCACGCGAGGCGGCAGCAAACTGGTCGATGGCATCCTGACGCTGGCGCGCTTGCTTGCGAATGACATCAAGGAGTTCGTCATCGGTCAGCGGCCTACCCAATTCGATCTCACGGTTATGCGCCACCGAACGCACAAACCGGATGGCACTGACACGGGCATCCTGTTTCGCCTTCATGGCGGTCTTCATATCGTCGACCAGACGGGCATCCAAGGTGCTTGCCATTGACGGGCGAGGTTCCTTTCCGGGAACGTGTCATCAGAGTCCTGAGCGTGCCAGCGTAGCGCGCAGCTACCTGTTGATTGTCTATCGTAGGTGTTGCTGCATCGTGTCATTCCACCCGAGCAGTGCCGGTTATGCAGTATACCGACATCCAGAAGCGCATATTTCTTGGGTAGCCAAGAAGTAGAGCGCCGCTCCATCGAGAGTTAACGCACCTACACCGGCTCAGGTTGACGCTCTTCATCTGCAGTGCTACGGTTTCGCCAGTATCGTACGATGCTAGGAGAGGTAGTGCGTCCAGAAACGGACGCCGCACGTCTTTCAGGAGGCTCACCTTGTTAGCGCCTACGCTCTCGTGGCTGCCGCGCCTGGCGGCCGCTGCGTTAATACTGGCCAGCTGCGCCAACCCCATCGTGGCCAACGTGCCCCCTACGCCCTCGCCAGTGCCCACCCCCGCCCCACCGCCGACCCCAACCTTCGACGTCATCCGTGGCGATATTACGGATATCGTGCAATCCACCGGCCGCGTCGTCGCGGTGCAGCAGCAAGACTTGTACTTCCGGCAACCTGGCAACCTGAGCGGCATCACGGTGAAGATTCAGGATAAGGTGAAGAAGGGCCAGGTACTCGCTTCGCTCGATACGTCGACGCTGCAGAAGCAAATTGCACAACAGCAAGACGCGGTTGATTCGGCAAAGCTCGACCTGCAAAGCCAGCAAACCACCTCAGTAAACGCCAACGTCGGCATTGATCAGGACATCAAATCGGCCGATGCGGGGGTGGTCAGCGCCCAAGCTGCGCTCGACGTTCAGCAAGCCAAGCTGACGATGCTCACCAATCCGTCCAAATCCGATATCGCCCACGCCCAGGCCGCGGTGACTTCAGCCCAGTCAGGTCTGACGAGCGCACAACTCACGCTACAGCAAGAGAAGGCGGGGCCGCAGAATTCCGACCTCCAAAAGGCGCAAGCGGGGGTGACGACGGCAGCGTCGAGCCTCACCGTAGCGAAGCAGAAGCTCGCCGATCTCCAGGCTGGCCCGAATGCCGTGGACCTTAACCTTGCTAAGGCAAAGTTGCAGTCGGCTCAAAACGCGTTTGACGCCGCCAAGGCCACCTACGATGCCTTCGTCGCCGGACCTACCAATATAGACCGCCAGAAAGCCCAACTGGCCATCACCCAGGCGCAGAACGCACTGTATGCTGCCCAGGTGCAACGCGACGCGGCGTGCGCCAATGCCAAAGCTGGCGTGAACGTGGCCGGCTGCAATGCTGCCAACGCGAGTGTCAACACGGCTCAAACGACCCTGGATGCCGCCAATCAGGCGCTTGCTCAGCTTGCAGTGACCACGCCATACCAGCAGGCACAGGCGCAGGCCGCGTTCAAGCAGGCCCAAGCAGACCTGAGCGCCGCTCAGGCGACCTACGATCAAATCGTCGCCCCGCCAGATCCGGCCACGATGGTCGCGGCTCAACAAGCCGTGACCCAAGCACAAGCGGCATTACAGATGGCGCAAGCGTCGCAAAACGGCTTGTACGCCACCCCAAATCAGATTGCGCAAGCGCAGCAAAACGTGGTGAGCGCCCAAGCGGCTCTGGATGCCGCTAACGCCACGCTGGACGCGCTCATGAACCCGATTCCCGAAGTTATCCAGCAGCAAAAGGATGCCGTGACTCAGGCACAATCGGCACTCACCACGGCGCGGGCCGGCGCTGCGAAACAGCGGGAAATCGCCGGCCAGGGAGATACAACACAAATCAACCTGGCGATCTACCAAAAGAAAGTCGATTCGGCCCAGCTCGGCCTCGATGCGCTCAATGACCAGTTGAACCAGATGCAAATTGTGGCACCGTTCGACGGAGAAGTCATCGATGAAACCGGCCAGCCTGGTGACCGTGTGTCCGCGTACACGGCCGTCATCACCATCGCCGATCCCTCGCAACTGCAAATTGCCGTAAGCCCGACCCAGGATCAGCTCCCCAAGATCGCTATTGGGCAAACCGCCGTGCTCACGATGGACGCGTACCCAGGGGTAAATCTGAACGGTACGGTGTCAGCGCTACCCAGCGTGGCCATTGCATCGAGCAACCAGAACTCGGCCAGCCCCGGTGCGGCGGCCTCGTCGGCGGCCTCAGCTGCTGGCACGGTGATCGATAATTCGCCTAAGATTTCGGTCAAATTCCCCACTCCATTACCCGACATCGGCACGCTGGCCCGTGTCACCATCACCGTGCAGCACAAAGCCAACGTGCTCATCATCCCCACCTCGACAGTCAACCGGCTCAACAACCGGACATTCGTCCTGCTGGATGACAATGGGCGGCAGCGGCCAGTGGATATCCAGATTGGCATACAGACCGACCAGGACACCGAGGTGATCTCGGGCCTGAACGAGGGCCAGAAAGTATTCAGCCGGGGTCTGTAGGTAGTCACGGCAGGCACGGCGACGCCGCTGGCAGGGTGATGCCAGCCGTTGTAGGAGGCAAGTATTGAGTATTCGCCAAGTAGCGCCCACGATGTCCCCTGCGCCCCGGCAGGCGCCCCGGGCGCCCGACCTGGCTGTCCGGGGCATCGGGCTCGTAGCTGGGGGCCTTGGCGGCAACGTCTTTGCCATCTTGTCGATGGTCTACAGTCGCGCTCGCACCAACTTCCGCTTGCTCGCCGCCATGGCCTTTGGCCTGATTATCTCGGTGACGTTGGTCTGCGCCATCCCACTGTATGCCGATGGCGTCACCGAGAAGCTCCTGCACGAAGCGTTGCTCACGCAGACCAACACCGCTCAGCCGCCGGCCAGCTTGCTGTTCCACTGGACCATGCCGCAAACGTTTAACCCGATCCTCACCGGCACGGCCACCGCGACGCCCGACGTCACCCAGAACGTACCGACGCTGACGCCACAGCAGTACAACAACGTCAACAACTACCTAGTGAACAACACACCCAGCCTCGCAACATTGCCCCAGAAAGAGTTGGTTCGCTACGGTTCCACCGATAAGCTCCCCGTCTACAGCAAAGGAGCAGGTTCGGTAGTTACCAACAATCAGTTCAAGGACTACTTAGCGGTCGCGTACCTCACCGATTTGCAGCAGCACATCGTCATCACCCAAGGCAGTTTCCCGAGCCAGATCATGGATGCCAACGGCGACATCGAGGTCATCGCCACCGAAGCCGGCGCCGAAAAGCTCCTCATTAACGTTGGCGACGTCATCGTGCTTGCCAATCGCGGCGATTTCAAGGCGCAGCCCATCACGGTTAAGGTGGTGGGTTTTTGGAAAGCCAAGGACTTTAACGACCCCTACTGGTTCTACCGGCCAGACACGTTCGACCAGTATTTCTTGCTACCAGAGCAATCGTTCACCAACGGCGTCCTCAAAGTCAATCCAACGCTTGCCTACGAATACTATTGGTTTTTCATCTTCGACCAGGCCGACATCCACTCCACCAATGCCCAGAGCTTTATTAATGGCGTGTCGCAGCTGACAGCGACCGCTTCCTCCCTACTTCCCGGCACGACACTCGATATCTCGCCGGTGAAGACGATCGAGACGTTTGAGACCCAAGCTTATTTTCTCAAGATCATGCTGTTTGCCCTGGCCGCACCGACGCTCGCCATTGTGCTGTATTACGTGCTACTCGCCTCAGGCATGCTCGTGGACAAGCAGCGGAATGAGATCGCCGTCCTTAAAAGCCGTGGTGCATCGAGCGTACAGATACTGGGCATTTACGTCGTGGAGGGCGGCTTTATGAGCGCGGTGGCGCTGCTCATTGGCCCACTGCTTGCCGTCGGCTTAGCCCAGTTCATCGGCTTCACCTATACGTTCCTGTTCTTTGTCAACCGCGGCCTGTTGCCGGTGCGGCTGTCGTCGGACACGTATCGCTATGCGGTGCTCGCTCTTGCGTTGGCGCTTCTGGCCGTGCTGTTGCCCGTCGCGGGCGCTGCGCGCCACTCCATTATTAGTTACAAGGCCGAAGTAGCACGCACCAGCCAGAAGCCGTTCTGGCAGCGCTACTTCCTCGATGTGCTCTTTCTGGGTGTGGCCATCTACGGGCTCAAGCTGCTGCAGGGGCGCGGCTCGTTGCTGACCATCGATCAGAACGGCAACGCCGTTCAGGACCCGTTGTTGCTGCTCATCCCAGCGGTCTTTATGTACGCCGTCGGCTTGGTGTCGATGCGCGTGTTCCCGCTGCTGACGGAAGTGGTCGCCTGGGTCGGGCAGCGTTTCTTCCCGCTGTCGATCTTGCTCGCGTTGCGCCACATTAGCCGGCAACCCGCCCAATACACACGGCTGGTCCTGTTGGTGACGCTCACGATGGCCTTAGGCGTCTTCTCCGCATCGATGGCCGAGACCCTCGACCAGAACATTACTGACCACGTGATGTATCAGAATGGTGCTGACCTCACCTTCCTGGAGCGCGGCGATTACGATCAGCAGCACGAGATCTGGACGATGGAACCCATTCAGCGCTATCAGGGCATGAAGGGAGTCGTCGCCGCCACCCGGTTGTATACCGACACCACGGCCACCGTCGTCACGTCGGCTGGCCGCAGCGCGGGCCAGGCCACACTGTTTGGCATCGACCCGTCAACCTATGCCTCGGCTGCCTGGTATCGCTCCGATCTCAACGCCCCCGTTACCGAAAGCCAATTGCTTAGTGCGGTGAATTCGCGCCCTGATGCCGTGCTGGCAAGCTACTCCTATCTGTCGAAAAACCGGCTCAAGGTAGGCGACACGCTGGTGCTGCACGTGGGAGACCAAACCAACCCGCAAACCGTGTCGCTCACCCTGGTGGGCGGCATTGGCGCCTTCCCGACGTTCTATGCCGCGGACGGTGACTTCTTTGTTGCTAACCTGGACTACATCCTGGGCATCACTGGTCAGCAACCCTGGAACGTCCTCATGAAGCTGGATCCCAGTGTGCCATCGAGCCAGGTGCGCACCGAACTCGTCAACTTGCCCGACTTTCCCATCTATCAGACCATCGACAGCCAGTCGGACATCTTTGCGCAGCGCAGTTTGCCGCAGTCCACTGGCTTGTTTGGTAGCTTGACCGTCGGTTTCTTGGTAGCAGCGCTGCTCACCGTGATGGGCTTCCTGCTCTATACCTTCCTGAGTTACCAGCGACGGCTGCAACAGTTGGGCATTATGCGTGCGATGGGCCTGTCCGTGTTTGGGCTCGTGTCGTTGCTGGGATTTGAGCAGTTGTTCCTTATTGTGGTGGGCGTTCTGTTAGGCACAGTCCTTGGACGGTTCGCCAGTTCGCTGTTCATCCCCTACTTCCACATCGATCTGGATCAACATGCCAACGTGCCGCCGTTCCTCGTACACACGCCGTGGGACCAAATCTTCAAGCTGTACTTCGTCCTGGGTATCATCCTCGCCCTCGCCTTACCAGTTATGATCTCGACGCTGAGCCGGATGAAGATCCACGAGGCGACCAAGCTGGGGGAGGAGCAAGGCTAATGGACTTCCAAGCTCCAGCGCACGAGCCACTGGTCGTGTGCGAGAACCTCGTCAAGATCTACAAGATTCAGGACCTCGAGGCGCTGGCTCTGCAGGGTCTCGACATCACCGTGCAACGCGGCGAGTTGATGGCCATCGTTGGCAACTCCGGTTCTGGCAAGTCGACGCTGCTCAATGTGCTTGGCGGATTGGACCGGCCATCCGCCGGTACTGCCTCGGTGGCTGGCCATAACTTGCTCAAAATGTCGCCACGCCAGTTGGTGCTTTACCGCCGGGAGGTGGTGGGATTCGTCTGGCAGCAGACCTCCCGCAACCTGATTCCTTACCTCACGGCGCTGCAAAATGTGGAGATCCCTATGGTCATCCACGGCTCCTCGCCGCGCCGGCGCACTGCCTGGGCGAAGGAGTTGCTCGACGCGGTTGGTCTGGCGGACCGCATGCACCACCGTCCTATCCACATGTCTGGTGGCCAGCAGCAGCGTGCCGCCATCGCGGTCGCGCTGGCCAACAATCCGCCGCTCCTGCTGGCCGACGAGCCAACTGGCTCGGTGGATACCGCGACGTCCAACATGATCTTCGAAATCTTCCGGCGCCTGGTACAGAACTATGGCACCACGATCATGATCGTGACGCACGATCGGACTGTCACCTCGCGCGTGGACCGCGTGGTCGCCATCCGCGACGGCAAGACGAGCACGGAGAGTCTTCGCCGCACCGACATCAACCTGGATGACCCATTGGACTTCAGCAGCACCCACGAGGAGTTCGTGGTGCTGGATGGCGCTGGACGCTTGCAACTGCCACACGATCTGATGGAGAAGCTCAGCATCAAACGCAAGGTGAGCGTGGAGTTGGTGGACGGCCATATCGAAATCCGCCCGGCCGCCGAGGCACTCACTGGTGAGGCGGAAGGGCGCAAACGATGATTCCCTTATTGGATCGCGCTCGATCGCTCGTTCCCACGCGCACAGCGCGACGTGGCCATACCACTGCCGAAATCCTGGACCGCGCCGACCTGTTTTCGGCGAGCAAGGGTCCACGCTTTGACGGGCCGATCATCGCAGCCGAGAACGTGGTACGCACGTATCACCTGCACGGCAACGACGTCAAAGCATTACAAGGCGTGTCGGTCAGCGTCCAGGCGGGCACGATGGTCGCGTTGCGCGGACGTTCGGGTTCTGGAAAAACGACGCTGCTCAATATAATGGGCGGACTAGACCGGCCGACGTCTGGACGGGTGTTCATCGAGGGCCAGCAAATCGATCGCCTGTCTGATGCCGAGATGACGCGTGTCCGGCGCAAGAAACTTGCATTTGTATTTCAGAGCTACGCGCTCTTGCCCGTACTGTCGGCGTTGGAGAATGTAGAGCTGGCTATGCGCATCGCCCAGATGCCGCATAAAGGCCGCGATCGCCGGGCGCGGGAGCTACTCGAGCTTGTCGGGTTGGGGTCGCGTATGCACCACCGGCCCTATGAACTCTCCGGTGGACAGCAACAGCGCGTGGCCATCGCTCGGGCGCTCGCCAATGACCCTCGCCTTATCCTGGCGGACGAGCCGACGGGCGAACTGGACAGCGTCACCGGCCTGCAAGTGCTGCGCTTGTTCCGGCGCATCGTGGTGGACTATGGGGTGACGGTGATCATCGCCACGCACGACCCAACCATCAACGAGATTGCGCACGCCACCTACCAAATCCAGGATGGCCGCCTGGAAGAGATGTAACAGGATGGAGTCGCACCCCATCCCCGGTCCCCGGCTTCCTTTTACCCACAAGTCCTTCGCACGCCGCCGCGCTCTTCCGTAAACCGGTCCCCTCGCGCCAGACAAGCAACCCGCACTGATGTGGGTAAAAGTAAGGGTCCTCTGGGAGGGGAGCAAGACCGAAGGGCTCGACCCTTCCCCGATCCGCCGGGGCGAAGGCCAGCTACGAGGAGTGCAGCCTTTCCGGCAGTCCGTCCTCCCGCCAGGGGGGACAACAGGGGGTCGTGAGTCTCGTGTTCGTGCTAATCTTGTAAACACAACAAGAAGTCGTCCTTAATGGACTTTGGGGGCAGAACGTGGCACTGGGAACGGTGGTCGTGGGGCAGTCCGGTGGCCCTACGGCCGTCATCAATGCAAGCCTTGCAGGAGTGATCGACGCGTCGCGCCTCTCAGGCTCTCATGTCATTGGCTTGCGCAACGGTATCGACGGCGCGTTGCGCAATCAGGTGATTGACCTGGACGAGGTAGACACCAAGGCCTTGGCACGTACGAGTTCAGCGGCGTTGGGCAGCGTTCGCTACAAGGTCAAGCCACAGGATTACGACGCAATCCTTCGCATGTTCCAAGCGCATGACGTCGGTCTTTTTTGTTACATCGGTGGCAACGATAGTATGGACACGGCGGCGCGGCTGGCTGAGCTGGCGCAAGAGCGCGGCCTAGCATTGAAAGTGATGGGTGTACCGAAGACTATCGACAATGACTTGCCGCATACCGATCATTGCCCCGGCTACCCCAGCGCCGCACGCTATGTCGTATCGGCCGTCCGCGACATCGGCCTCGACTGCCGGGCTATGCGGCGCGTGTACGTGATTGAGATCATGGGCCGGGAAGCGGGTTGGCTGCCGGCTGCCAGCATCATGGCACGCGATGCTACGGGCGCAGCGCCTCACATCGTGCTGCTGCGCGAGCATGTCTGGGACCAGGCCAAATTGCTCGCCGCTGTGGATGAAGCCTACGGGAAGTATGGGCATTGCGTGATCGCGGCGGCTGAGGGGTTCGACATTCCACAGGTGGCAACCAACAGTGGCGTACACGATGCGTTTGGTCACGTCAGGCTGAGCGGTGTTGCGGCACACCTGGCCGCGATCATTAAGGCTGAGCGCCCAGCGCTCGACCCGGTGGCGAACGTCCTTGGCTACATGCAGCGCTCATCCTCGCTGGGCCGGTCGGATGTCGATGCTGAAGAGGCCTACCAAGTAGGGTGCAAGGCTGTCGAGCTGGCTAGTCGAGGCGCAACCAGCCAGATGGTTACCATTGAGCGCGCTGTTACTTCGCCCTACTATGCGACATTGGGCAGCGTGCCGCTGGCCCGTGTCGCCAATATGACACGCAAGTTGGATCCTAAGTACGTCCTGAACGATCGCTACGACATCCCCGAAAGTTTCCTCGACTATGTGGCACCTCTCGTGGGGGAGCTGCCAGTACCAGTGCGCCTGTATTAGGCGGCGTTACAATCCCTTGCGTCGCCCGAGCGCTGTTACAACAGCCTTCTAACGCCACTGCGCGGTAGCGTTACCTCAAGCACTCGCGGGCGTTGTCCTGTGCCAGAGCTGTGTCCTCTGGTAGCCGAGGGCAGGAGCTCGGTCAAGGAGTTACGGCAGAGTGGACCAAACGCCCGCACCTTCAGGTGTTCCATCGCGAGGCGACAATGCCCAGCACACGATCACTGTCATCGCCGTCTGGCTGACCATTACGGTGGCCGCCTGCCTGCGCCTGTTCCGGCTCGACTATGCCGAGTATCGCGGCGACGACGACGACATGGTGAACGCTGCAGTAAACGCCCTGCACCAAGGCTGGCTCCAGAGTCACGGGCTCATCTCTTCTATACCTATTGATAACGGCCCGGTAGCCATGTGGCTGCTGATGGTGCCGCTCGCTACTACCAACAGCTTGCTGGCAGCCGGCGTGTTTGTGGCGCTTCTGAACGTTGCAACGGTCATCGGCCTGTACATTGCAGTCCGCCGGCTGTGGGGCACGCCGCTGGCGCTGCTCGCTACCATACTGTTCGCTGTCAATCCCTGGGCAGTCACGTATGCCCGCCGCCTGTGGATCACGGCATTCGATGCTCCCCTGGCGCTGCTTGCTCTGTGGGCGCTCCTGGCGTTCCTCCAGTCGATGCAGCCCGCGGCGACCGGTGCGGACTCACCTCCGCCGCCCATGTCGCCAGGCATCCTGCGCTTTCCTGTAATTCGCGGGCAGCGCGATCGTGGCCGCTGGCGGCCGTTCGCCTTTGCCGTGCTGTCCGGGCTTGCTTTGTCGGCGTTCTTCCAAGCCCACGTGGTACCAATGGGCGAAATAGTGGCAGTCGTGTTGAGTCTCCTACTGTTCTGGCGGTTGCTCAGAATGTGGCCAACGCTGCTGGCACTCGCTGTGCTCGCCGTAACAATGGCGCCCTATGTGTTCACCACCGTCATCCCGGCACTGAGCAAGACGCTGGCCGGCCAGCAAGCGCGTCAACCTGTTGTGGATACCCTGAGCTGGCTGTTCTACGGCCACCTGGTCACCGGCCTAGGTTACCAATCCATCCAGCCGGAAGGTTCCCGCATCCTCGACGCGACAGCTGGCCTGTTCACGGCCATCGACTGGCTCGCCGTCGTGTTGCTCGTTGCTGGCTTTGCGGCGGCACTTGTAACGAGCGTACGGGCCGTCCGCGGTGGCCATCGGTTCGAAGGGGCCAGCTATGCGTTGCTCCTGCTGTGGTGTGCCATTCCGCCACTGGGACTGATGGTTCACCTGGTTGACGTACACCCGTACTACTTTGTGGTGACGATGCCGTGGACGTTCGTGATCGAGGCGATTGGCGCCCGTACCGTCGGTCACGGCATCGCCCAATTGGTGCACCGTCTACGCCACCGCGACGCCCTCGTGCCGGTTGGCGCCGGAAGGTGGCGACCGGCCGCGCTGTCACTCGTGGCTGTCGTGTCCGCCGCCCAGCTTGCACTGGCTGTGCCGTTTTTTGCGGTTCTGGGCGAGGTGTGGACCGGGGCCGATTATGGCCTACCACTGTCGTATACCCAGCAGATCGTGCAACGTGCGCAGGCAATCGCCACAGCCGGAGGGGTAGATCGTGCCATCGTGGTAGGCGGCTACGACCACGATGTGCATTACACGGTGTATTCCGCATTGCACCGCGCGTATCCTCAAGCGCGCTACGCCGACGACCGCGACATCTTGCTGTACTCCCTCGACGGCAGCCAGCCGGTGGTTTACGTGACGACGGACGACCGCGCCTGGCTCACACAAATCTTGCTCCGGAATTTCGCGTCCGCCCAGGCGTACAACCTGGCTCTTCCTGGGGAAGGTGTGCACTACCGCATCTTTGAGCCTGATGCCCGTGCCATCTCGACCTGGATGCAGACGCAAGCGTCAGGCGCAACCCACTGGCGATTCGGTGACCTAGCGGAGGTAACAGCAACCCGGATTTCCGGCGCACCGGCAGGGGAAAATGCGCAAGTGACGTTGAACTGGCAATTTCTGCGTGAACCCACGGAACCGCTCATCATGCGCATGGAATTGGTCGGCGCCGATGGCTTTGTGTGGGACACAGCGGGTGCCGTCAACTATCCGGCTGACTTCTGGCAGCCCGGCGATGCAACGCGCTTTGGCATGTTCAACCAGTTGCAATTTGCACTGCCCGTCTACGTGCCGGTCGGCAGCTATACGATGCGGGTGCGCTTGCTTGGTCTGGCCAGTGGGCAGGAATATGGCACCGCCGATCCGTTGGGGCAACTGAGCGTGTCGGCTCCATCTGCGGGATCGCTCCAACGCCCACTGCCGGCGCTGCCCCACCCCATGAATGTGACCGTGACGCCGGGCCTACACTTGCTGGGCTGGTCACTTGATAGCACGGGCGTGCAGCAAAACGGCGTGGTGGGTGTCGTGCTGTTCTGGCAGGCCAGCGCAACAGTCGTTGCCCAGCCTACCCTTCGCATCGTGGCGAAGGATGGACAGCCACTGGCGGTGGACGACACGTCGGAATTGGGAGTAGCCAGCCCAACATTTGTGTGGCCCACCGGCGAACTGCTTGCTGATCGCCATATGCTGCACATTGGGGGGCGCGTGGCCACCGAGCCTAGCACCATTGAACTATCGATTGCCGGTTCGCAACCGGTGCCGCTCGGGCCGATAACCATCGAGCCGATGCCTCGTCTCATGACGTTACCACCGCTCCCACACCCGACGTCCGTCGAGTTCAACGGTGTGGTCAGGCTGGCGGGTTACGACCTTGTGCCACCAGCACCGTCTGCAGGAGGCTCGTTGCAGGTCGTGCTGTATTGGTTCTCGTTGGGCGAGCCGGGTGACGATGAAACGGTGTTTGTTCACCTCTCCGATGGGCAAGGCAAGGTCGTGGCGCAGGGAGACGGTCCACCTGCGAATGGGTCGGCGCCGATGACAACCTGGGTTGAAGGTCAGGTGGTCAAGGATATCCACGTCGTGGCACTGCCCGCGGCGCTCCTTGCCGGCTCGTATCGGCTGTCGGTCGGACTACACAACGCCAAGACCGGTACGCGCCTGGCCATCACGTCGCCGAATCCGGCTGACCCAACTGAGGTCACGCTTACATCCGTTGTGGTGAGATCACACTAGCCGCTACGTGCGCCCGTTTCCGGCGCCTCTGACGAACTCGCGTAGCAGCGCATCGTGCAACAGGCCATTGGTGGCCAGCGTGTTCTTGTGGAGCGCAGTCGTTTCACCCGTTATCGAGGTGAGCCGTCCGCCAGCCTCTTCCACGATCAGGCGAAGGGCTGCTACATCCCACGGGGAAACCTCCGCCTCGATCATCGCATCGACCTTGCCAGCCGCAAGCAAGTGATAGCCGTAAAAATCGCCATAACCGCGCGCACTCATTGCTTTAGCGGCAATCTGGCGCAGACCACTGAGCCTGCCGGTGTTTTCGAACACGTCGATGCCGCCGTGCGCGACAAAAGCCGCACCAAGGTCAGCAACGGCCGAGACACGTAGAGGGCTGCCATTGAGCGTTGCACCCTTACCGCGCCGTGCGGCAACCAGTTCGTTGAGCACCGGCGCACATGAGACGGCAACCTCCGGGACGCCATCGACATACAGGGCCAGTTGCACGGCAAAGAAGGGTAGCCCACGAATATAGTTCTTCGTACCGTCGATGGGGTCGATAAACCACACCGGCCCCTCCAAGCTCGCTATGGCGCCAAACTCCTCGCCGTAGAAGCGATGGGCCGGCTGTGCGGCGCTGATGCGCGCGCGAATGGCGGCTTCTGCTTCACGGTCGGCCCGGGTGACGGGTGAACGGTCGGGCTTCGTCTCCACGCGTACTCCGGATTGAAAGTACCGCATGGCGATTGCGGCGGCCTCCTGGGCCGCTTCAAGAGCGAGTTGCAGCACAACAGCATCCTCCTGGACAGTGCCCATTCGCGCCTGTATGAGGAGGACTAGTGTAGCGGGAGATGCGGCCGGACGCGAAGCCGTGAAGAGCGCGCTAGTAAACGAGTCTAGCGCGAAAAGACGGACTCTTGCTGGGCGGCCAAGGGTGCTTCGAGGTAAGCCAGGTTCCGAACGTCGACGTAGACCTCTGAACCACTCGGCGTGCGCAAGACGCCAACAAAATCGCCAATGACTGGGTCATCGACGCGACGTACGATCCGGCCGATCGGCCGGCCACCCTCGCCTTGAAACTTGCGCACAGCGACACGCTCGGCTATAAGCCGCTCCAACGTCTCGTGGGCGGCTACAGGCACATCCGGCGACACGCCGTCCCAGGGCTCCGGAAACTCGAGTACCTTTCTCATGGCACTCCTACTTTCTGCTTGCTAAGGGCACATCTCACAGATACGGTGACCGGCGAGCCGTTGTGCGCGTTGTGGGTAGGAGCTTCGCCACCGCCAAAGCGGCGAAAGCTCACTTCTCCATACGTTCAGTCTAAGGCCTTAATCGCTAAAGTCAACAGTGAATCGCGGGCCGACGGCTGGAATGCTGTACTTCGCTAGGACAGTTGGGCCGTTCAACACGTTCCCCTTGTCAAGAGCTCGGGTCGGCCTCCTCTTTGATGATTTGGAGTGCTGACCGAAACGCAGTGGTGCCGGCTACACCCAGCCACTCGTACATAGCCATTTCCGTGTGCGCGGGCACCGCGCCGGCAAACCACAAACGCTCTACCCCGACCTGCGCGGCCAGCGCCGTGCGGGCTGAGACGGCGTCCACCAGGACCGACACGTTGTAGCCAGCACGCAGCGCATCGATGGCTGTTTGGTACACGCAGATGTGCGACTCGATGCCACAGAGCAGCAGGTTCGGCCGGTTGAGCTCGAGCACCACATCGACGAAGGCTGGGCTGCCGAAGCAGCTGAACTCCATCTTGGCGATCGGCTCTGTGCCTCCAAGCACTTCCTTGAGGCTAGCCACAGTTGGGCCGAGCCCGCGCGGGTTTTGCTCGGTGGCCACGATTGGGACGCCCAGCAGCTGGGCAACACGGAGGATGCGGCGGCAGGCCCGTACCGTGCGCTCATGCTCGAAAATCGCAGGAACTAGCCGTTCCTGGACGTCGATAAGCACGAGCGCACTGTCACCAACCGTTAAGTGCGTGCGTGCAGCGGCGTCCATTGCACCAGTTCGACGCGATTGCCTTCCGGGTCCCGGAAGAAGATGTTGTCCAGGTGCTCGCCGATTTCTGCAACGTCCGAATGCGACATCGGCGCTTCCATTGGCGTTCCGGCCGCTTCCAGACGAGCGACGATGTCATCGATTTTCAGGACAGACACAGCCAGGTGGTCCATGGTGCCCTGCTTGGCGTCGCCGGGGGCGTCTGACTTCACCAACTGTACGCCGCGGTACCAGATGACCCTTGGGTTGCCTGGTTCGCCAGCTTGCCGGATATAAGGCAAGCCCATTGTCGTGCCATAAAAGGCCGACATCTTGTCCAGGTCATGCACTCGGATGGCAACGTGATGATGCGCGTGGTTAAGGGTGGCTTGAAACTGGTCCGGCACGGCGACCTCTCCCATTTCACTGTGGGTTTCCCGCAAGCTGCTGGCGGTGTCCAGGAGCATCGCGTAGTGTACAGCGTAAGAGAATGCATATGATCGGAACGTACACTTCCATCTATGCGAACGCATCTCGCGCCTTTGCTCCTGGTCGTTCTATTTCTTGCCAGTTGCGCCTCGAGTCAGGCGGCCGCGCAGACTGCCGCGAAAAGTGCGCCAGCGGCGGCGAGGCCGACCGCCGCAGCCCAACCTGCGGTGCCAGCGACGGCCACCGCTGGCCAGAGCGCGCAACCAGTTAGCCCCGCGACACCGCCGCCGCCGGCCATCCAGAGCACACCTGACGTTCCCACAGCAACGCCGCCGGCAACGGCACAACCGGCTCCGCAGGTTGCGGACGCGCCAGCCGCCACGCCAACGGCTGCGCCGACCGCCGTTGACCCGCGCTGGCAATCGGGCCGCGTACCGGAAGGCTTCCCGACGCCCAACACCGTTGGCGAGCTGTTGCAAGCAGGCGGTCCGGCGCGCGACCCCGGGTCACTGGCCTGGGCCCATCCCGGACCCTACATTGGCGACGCCATTAAGGGTGCCGCGTTCCATAGTTTCACCAGCGCGCAGCGGCTGATGACGACCTATTACTTCTACTGGGATGACTACACCACACCGCAATCGGAGGAACGCGGCTTCCTCCACATCTTCGACACGCCGGTGGATTGGCAGACCTATAACTTTCTGTCGCCAGACACCCACCTGAAGGCGTTCACCGATATGGCAGCGGCTGGGCTCGACTTCGTGCTGCCGGTGTATTGGGGCGAACCCGGGCACCCGGGCCGCACCACATCAGAGACCTACCCCCACTATTGGAGTACCGAGGGGATACCGCCTATGGTGCAGGCGTTGAATCAGTTGCACGCCTCCGGCCAGCCGTTGCAAATGGGCATGTTCTACGACACCACCATCATTGCCAACGCCGACCTCACCACTCCCAATGGCAAGCAGTACTTCTACGTCAACATTCGCGACTATTACTCCCGTATCCCTCCGGAAGACTGGGCTATGATCGACAACCGGCCTATCGTTTTCCTGTATGACACGCTGTGGGTATCCAAGTTCGATCAGTCTACGTTCGACTACGCTTCCGACCAGTTCGCTAAGGACTTCAACGGCATGCGACCGTATTTCGTCATCGAGTCGCAGTGGGCACACAGCAAAGGCGTCACGCCACCCCAACCTATTCATGCCGACGGGATGTATGGTTGGGGCGCAGCAGTGAGCGGCTATAACCCGGATCCTGCACTCACCGTGAAAGAAGTGGGGCCCGGCTTCAACAACACGCCCTATTGCAAAGGTGGCCCTGCCAAGAACTGCTTCGA
>JANWJO010000110.1 GCA_025449435.1 Chloroflexota bacterium
CCGCCCCGATCTCCCGGGGCGGGGAGCAGGCACGACGGCGGCTCACAACCCACCCACCCTCGATCTCCCAGGGCGGGGAGCAGGCACGACGACGGCTCACCCCCCACCCACCCACGAACTCCCGGGGCGAGGAGCATTTAAGCGGCGTATCGTGGCCGGGCTGGTGCACTGGCGCACGTTCGGCACCCTCGAGTTGGGCCAGGATGGCTTTATGTCGGTAGACCTGGGGTACGGCTCACTGGTGAGCATGCTGGCGGCCACCGCCAACGATGTACACCCGCCGCTGTTCTTTGGTGTGTTGCACCTCTGGTTCGGCGCGGCGGGCCTGACGTCGATAGGAGCCAAGTTTGTGCCGGTGGCTGCGGCCACTGCCACGCTGGCGGTGATGTATGCCATTGGTAAGCGCCTCGCGTCACCGGTGGCTGCCTTGCTGGCAGTGGCGCTATTTGGCGTGTCGTACGCTGACCTGTTCCTGGCGCCCACGGTACGGCCGTTTACCATGTCCTTGTTCTGCTCGCTGCTCACGTTGCTGCTCACCCTGCGGGTGCTGCGGCTGCCGGCGCGGCGCGGCCCAACCCTGGTGCTGTTAGGCGCTAGTACGGCGCTGGCGCTGCTGAGCTGGTATTTGCAGCCCTTCTTCGTGGTGCTGGAAGGCCTGCTGGTGTGGCGCGATCAGCGCCGGGCATCGCCTGCTAGGGCTGGGCGCTGGCGCAGTTCGACATTGGCCTTGCTGGTCGGCGCCTTGCTTGCGCTGCCTTGGTACATCTACGCACTGCCGCGCTTGCTAGGCAAGATGGGCCAGGGGTTCGACGTCAATGGCAACGCGCCGGGTGTGCCCGCCCTGGCCGATGTGGCGTCGCAACTGGTGATAGCCGTCATCGGCCGCAACGATGGTTGGTTCTATGCAGTTGGGCTGGCTGGCTGGCTAGTAGCGCTGGTGCTCGCTGCTGGCCTGGCGCTGTGGCGCGGGCGGGTGCTAGCGGTACAGGGCATACGCTGGGGACCGTTGGATGCTCGTGGCCGTGCCATTGTGCTGGTAGGCGGCGTCGTGCTCGGGGGTGTAGAGGTAGCGGTCATCCTCGCTCGCTGGCAACATCCGGATGCAGCTGGCCGCTACCTCATCGCCATTGTGCCGCTGATAGCGTTGCTCCAAGCCTGGGCGATCGTCGAGGGGCCACAAGTAGCGCGCTGGGTGGTGGCGGCCGGGGCCGGGCTGGCCGTCGCGGGACAGCTCAGCTGGTTTGTGCCCCTCGCGCGGGGCGCCCCGATTGACTGGGCGCACAACCCTGTACTGCAGTATGTGGCCGGCGTTGCCCAACCGGGTGACGCGTTGCTGTTTTCCGACCACGCGCAGCGGGCGCAATATCTGCTCAACCCGCTGTACAACGGGGGCTGGCCGGCCTGGCTGGTGCAAACCAGTGGCGACACCTTCTTGCGGGATTCACCGGTGCAAGCTGGGCAAACGGTGCGCGCGCTCGTGCGCTCAACGAGCCGCGTGTGGTACCTGGAAAGCTCAGAGTGGCCGGATGCGCCACGACTTGGGCGCGACGCATTGATATCCAATGCCTATTTCGTGTCGGGGCGGCAGGTGGGTGATACGAACGTGCAACTCTTTCTCACCGGCCAGCCGGATCAGCGCGTCGCGCTGCACGATGTGCTCGGTGGAAAGATCGCACTCATTCAGGCCGGCTATTCCACCATGGCGCATCCTGGTGGCGACATGTTGGTGGACCTGATGTGGCAGAGTTTGCAGCAAACCGATGTGTCCTATCACGTGTTCGTACACATTGACGATGCCCGCGACCAGACGCGGGCGCAGCACGACGGCACGCCCGCGGACGGCACGATGACGACGGATCATTGGCACGCAGGACAGGTCGTCGACGACCGGTACGGCATCGTGCTGCCGACCTCGTTGTTGCCCGGTAGCTACCACGTGTCGGTTGGCTTGTACGCTGCGTCTGGGCAGCGTCTCCCCTTACCAGACGGCGCCAATAGCATCACGCTGGGCGAACTCGTGGTGTCGGGGTAGCGGGCGCGACCCCTCCTTAAAGGTTCCCCAAGAAGGGAACCGAGCTGACGCGATGATCCTGGGCGTCGGGCCGGTTGGAAGGGTCAGCGATGCGGCGTAGCGCTCGTTGGTGTAGACTAGCGTCACACCGGCGGTTCGCTTTCGTTGTATCACGAGCGCACTGTACTTGCGTGGTGAACGGCGCAGCACCGTTATGCAGCGGGATGACATGAAGCAGGGCGACTCTGCTCGACGGTCGCCAGGCGAGGCGCTCGTGCCCGCGCTGGTGGTGCTGGCCCTTGCGGCGTGCTCGGTAGCGGCGGCGTTGCCATTGCTGCGCCACGAGTGGCTGGCCGGCCAGGATGGCTTCGAGCACGTCTTTCGCATCCTGGATGTTGAGACGTCATTGCTGCAAGGCAACGTGTGGCCACGCTGGTCTGCCTATCTGGCTGGTGGTTTTGGCGACCCCTTTTTCACGGTGTACTCGCCGCTGGCTTACTATCTGCCGGCAGTGCTGGCCATGCTGGGTGCGAACATCTTTAGTGCCCTGCGCTACCAGTTGATCGCGTTGTGCGTGGCCAACGTAGTGGGCCTATATCTGGCCTTGCGGCAACGGTTAGGGCACAGCGGGGCCTTGGTGGCAGCAGCCACGTTTGGTTGTGCCCCCTACACACTGGCCGACGCGGCGGTGCGTTTCGATTTGGCAGAACTGTCCTCATTTCCGCTGGCAGTGTGGACCCTTGGCGGACTGCTGGCGCTGGAGCGAGCGCTCAAGCAGGTTGCCGAGCTACCCTACGACCATTGGGTGAAAGTGCTGACGCGGCGACCGGTGGCGCCAGCGCTGGCCTGGACTGCTATCCCGGCGGCACTGCTCCCGTTGACGCATAGTCTCAGTGCGTTGACCTTCTTTCCCCTACTGGCGGTGGTTGCGCTGGTGATGTGGTGGGGATCGCCGCGCATAGGTGTAGCGGCGCTAGCCTGTGTGGCGGTGCTCACGGTCGGGCTGGCGGCGTGGTTTGTACTGCCAGCGTTGCAGTGGCAAGGGTGGTTGCAACTGGCGGACATTGGCGGCGATCCAAACTTTCTGGACAAGCTGCTGCACGTGCCATCCATCCTGACGCACTGGACGTCCATACGGTCGTGGGAGTGGTTTGGCCCACAAGGGGCTTGGTGGACTTTGAGTGTAGCGCCCAGTGCGCTGGGGGAGTTACCGGCGGGTCCGCCCTATGTGGGTCTGGCGGTGGCAACGCTTGGTATCGGTCCGCTTGTGGTGCGCAGGCCGTCGCAGCGCGGGCTGGCGCTGGCGCTCGTGCTGGCAGCGCTGGCGAGCGCGTGGCTCATGACGGCTTGGGCAGCACCGTTCTGGCAGGCGATGCCGCGCCTCACGCAACTGCAGTTTCCTTGGCGGCTCGCTGGCGGGCTCACGCTGGCGGTGGCGGTGCTGGCTGGCTTGGCCGTGAGCCAATTGCCGGCCCGGCTGCGCCCACTCGCCGCGCTGGTGTGCATCGTGCTCGCGGTTGTGCCAGCGGTGTTACTCGTGCAACCACCGATGCGGGCGTTTGATGCATCGGCCACTACGTGGCCCGATCAGGTACGGCGTGAGCTGGTGGGTGGGTTTGGCACCACCGGCAACGCCCTGTTTTTGCCACGCTGGGTGCGAACTGGGGCGCTGAGCACCGTCACGGAGGGAGCAAGCGGTTTATCAGCCACGTCGCTGACCGCGCAAGTGGTAAGCCTGGATCAAGAGTCGATGACCCTGCGCTATCAGGCGGCGGCGCCCACGCTCCTTACCGTAGGGCAGGTGTACGTGCCGGTGTGGATGGCAACTGTCGATGGTACGCGGGTGCCGGTGCAGCCGGAGGCGCAGAACGGCTTGCAGCAGGTGCTGCTGCCAGCGGGCGCGCACGAACTGCGGCTGTGGCTGGGACAAACCACCCTGGGGCATATAGCAGCTGGCGTGTCGCTGCTGGCGCTGCTGGCGGTGGTGTGGCTGGTGGTGGGGGGTAGAGTTGATCCCTCCCCTGCGCCCAAAGGGCACCCGTCCCTGTTGCCGGGGAGGGGAGTCCGGTTCCCCGCCGTGGTCGGGGCGTTGGTGGTGGTGTTGGGGGTAGCGGCGGGGCTGGCGTGGCGGCAGCAGCAAGCGGCTGGCGGCTGGCAGGCGCCACAAGCGCCCAGTGCGAGCCCATTGCAGGTAGCGAGTTGGCGGTTGGAGCCACTGCCGGTGTGGGGCAGCGCTCCGGTAGTAGACGTGGTGTGGCTGTCGGGTGGACCAGTGACGGCCGACGATGACGTGGTGGTGCGCTTGCAGCAAGGAGCCGTGACGGCGGAGCGGCAACAGCGGCCGCGCCTGGGGGCATTGGGCGAAAACTCCTGGGCGGCAGATGTGTTGGTCTCCGACCACGTGCAGTTGCCGGTTGTAGCAAACGTGTGTGGGGGAAACTATGCGCTGTCGCTTGGGGTGACGATGCACGGGTCGGGCGTGCCAGCGGTGTTTCAAGACCTGGGCATAGTGAGCCTGCCGGAACGGCCTGGTTGTCAGCCGCTGGCAGCGACAGTGAGCAGCGGACCGGTCGCTAGCTTCCAGGTGACGCAACTCACGCCGGCGGCGGCGCCAGGAGTCTTGACGTCGCTGGTGCCGGGAACGGCGATAACACTGAGCGCCGACGTGCAGAAGTTGCGCTTTACCAGCAGCGATGCGGTGTTCGACGCACG
Organism: Chloroflexota bacterium; assembly: GCA_025449435.1. The sequence continues at coordinate 4,724 of JANWJO010000110.1, forward strand.
GCTGATCGATAGCAAGGGGGCGGTGGCGGCCGAGCGGCTCTCCAGCCCCAACCTCGACCTGTGGCTGACGTCGCTGTGGCGACCGGGCGAGCACCGGCCAGTGCAACTCACGCTGTTGCTCCCAGCCAGCATGCAGGTCGGCGTGTATCACTTGACCCTCGGCCTCCATGTGCCAGGATCCGGCCGTTTCGAGCCAGTTCAACTCGCGGGAGGTCCGGTGGTGAATGGTCTGGCGGAACTGGCCACCTACGTGGTGCCGCCGCCACGCGTGGTGCCGCCGAGTACAGCGCCGGTGCTGGCGTCGTTTGGCGGTGACATTGGCTTGGAATCGGTGACGTTGCAGGGCGCCACAGCTGGTACGTGGAAGGCAGGCGCACCGCTGTTGGTGGATCTGCGCTGGCGCTGCCTGGTGGCGACGCACACTGAGTACACGCTGACCGTGCAAGTGCTCGACGCCAGCGGCAAGCTCGTAGCGCAGGCCGACGCACCGCCACTGGATGGTCGCTTCCCCACGAGCGTGTGGGCGGTGGGCGACGTAGTGAGTGAGACGCACACGGTGCCGTTGCCAGCAACGCTGCCCGCGGGCACCTACCGGCTCATGCTGGCCTGGTATGCGTCGAGCGGTGGCGCGCGCTTACCGGTCCGCCCGGTGGCGCCGGACCAGATGTTTGGCGCGGGAACCATCACCGTGAGCCAGTAGCCGCGGCGCGGCAGTTGCTACTATCAGCGCGTGTATGGCTTGGCTCGTTGCACTGGCAGGCAGGAGGGCGGCAATGGCACGCCAGGTGAGTATGGGCGTCATCGGCATGGGGTGGATGGGGACGGTACACAGCCGTTGCTTGCTGGCAGCGGGTGACCGGTTCAGCGATATGGGCGTGCGGGCGCGCTTGGTGATCTGCGCCGATGAGTCGGCGGCGCGGACGGAGGCGGCGAAAAACCGCTTTGGCTTCGCGGAGGCGACGCAAGACTGGCGCACGGTGCTCTCTCATCCCGACGTGGAGGCGGTGAGCATCGCCACCCCCAACAACCTGCACCTGGAGATCGTGCAAGCGGCGGCGGCGGCCGGCAAGCATATCTGGTGCGAAAAGCCGGTGGGGCGAGGTCCAGCGGAAACACTAGCAGCGGCGCAGGCCGCCACTACAGCGGGAGTGCGCTCCTTGGTGGGCTATAACTATCGCTGGGCGCCGCTGGTGCAGTACGCGCGCGCACGCATCGCGGCTGGAGATGTGGGCAGGCTCACCCACTATCGCGGCCGGTTCCTCACGGGCTACGCCAGCGACCCGCGCGGCGTGCTGTCGTGGCGGTTCGAACGCGACTACGCGGGATGGGGCACGCTGGGTGATCTGATGTCGCATACGGCCGACATGGCGCTCATGCTGGCGGGCCCACTGGCGCGAGTGATTGGCAACCGCGCCACGTTTGTGCCGCAGCGACCAGTCGCCAGCGAGGCGGGCACGCACTTCAGCGTGGCGAGCGCCAACAGTCCGATGGCAGCTGTCACGAACGAAGACTACGTAGGGGCGTTGGTGCAATTTGCCAGCGGGGCGCAGGGCACCTTAGAGGCGTGCCGGGTGATCGTGGGTCCGGATTGCCAGATGGCGTTCGAGCTCAACGGCACCGACGGCGCCCTGCGTTGGGACTTCGAGCGCATGAACGAGTTGCACGTGCTGCGGCCAGCGCGGCTGGGCGGTGCCGGTGGGTACACGCGCGTCAACAGTGGGCCGGAGCACCCCTTTCACAGCCGGTTCGTGCCTGGCCCGGGGATCGGCTTGGGCTACGAGGACCTGAAGGTAATCGAGGCCGCGCAGTTCTTGCAGTCGGTAGCGACCGGCAAGCAAGGCGAGCCCGGCTTAGAGCAAGCGGCGGCGGTGGCGCGGGTGCTGGCGGCTATCGAGCGGTCGTGGACGAGTGAGCGGTGGGAGGAGGTTGGGTAGGAACAGAACCCCCCCGTCCTCCCCCCATGGCAGGGGGGACTGTGCGCCGGAAGC
>JANWJO010000111.1 GCA_025449435.1 Chloroflexota bacterium
AGACCTACTCGGTCTACGCGCCCCCAGTGGGCGCGGCGCGATTCGGTATAGTGCAGCGAGACGCACCGTGCAACGGCTGGAATTGCTGCGCAGCGAGCAAAGCGAGAGCAAGCCATGCGCATTGTGATCGCCGGCTGCGGCCGGGTGGGCTCGGCCCTAGCCGTCAAGCTGGAGCAAGCTGGTCACGAGGTCACCGTGATCGACCAGGATAGCCAGGCATTTTCCCGGTTGCCCGATGAGTTTCGTGGATCGACAATTGTGGGCACGGGTATCGATGAAGATGTGCTGCGTAAAGCGGGCACGGCCGCTGCCGATGCCTTCGCCGCCGTCATGACTGGCGACAATCGCAATATCATGGCAGCCCAGGTGGCGATGCATACGTTTCATGTTCCCCAGGTGGTTGCGCGCATTTATGACCCTATGCGTGCGGCAATCTACCGCACGCTCGGCGTGAACACGATGTGCCCCACCCTCATTGGTGCCGATCTGATCGCGAAAGATTTGCTGTCACACACCGCTCCAGAGTGAGCCACAGCGAGATTGAGGCGGGGCCCTGCGATGTTCGTGATAATCACTGGTGGCGGCAAAGTTGGCTATTACCTCACCAAGTCGCTACTGGCAGATAATGTCGAGTGCGTACTGCTCGAAAAAGAGGTTGCGCGCGCGCAAACGCTGGCCGATGAGCTAGGCGATGCCGTGCTGGCCGGAGACGCTGCTGACCCGCGCGTGCTCGAGCGCGCCGGCATCGGGCGGGCGAGTGTCGTGATCGCCGTCACCGGCGACGATGAGGACAACCTAGTCATCTGCCAGCTGGCGCGGGTCAAGTTCCCTGGCATCCGCACCATCGCCCGGATAAATAATCCGAAGAACGTTGCGATCTTCGAGCGCCTGGGCATCGATACGACCATTAGCCCGACCAAGCTCGTCCTATCGGCCATCACCGCTGACATTCCCGATCAAAGCCTCGTCCATCTGGCCACTTTGCAACAACACGGTCTGGAACTGGTGGAATTGATGTTGCGGGCGGAATCACCCGCTGTGGGTCGCCGGCCAGCGGACCTCACGCTGCCGGCAGGCTCGCGGGTGCTCAGCGTTGTGCGTGGTGGCGAAGCGTTGGGCTACGATCGCGAGTTGGTGTTTCACGAAGGCGATATGGTGCTGGCCACCACCAAAGCCGACCAGGAGACCAAGCTCAGGCAGGCATTGTGCGGCGCATCGGCCGTTTCGGTACCAGATGGTCAGCTGCGCTAGATGCCGGCTTGCCCCGTTCCTGCCGCAAGCTGAAGCAGCGCTGTAAACGCACCGATGGCCATGTAAGTCCCGTAGGCCGGCGCATCCGATAGTTTTGCTCTCCCGCTGACGAGCAAACCCAACGAGACCACGCCACCGAGCACAATGCCAATGATGAGTGCGAGCCCGATATTCGAAGCGCCTACCATCGTGCCGATCACCGCGGCAAACTTGACGTCGCCCAATCCAATGGCCGCGCGCCGGAACAGCAACAAGCCGAGTCCGAAGATGAGGCCAAAGATGACAAAGCCAGCTACTCCGCCTAGCAACGCTTGTTGCACGTTCGGATTGGCAAACGCAACCGAGGCCAGCAGCGAAAGCACCACTACCGGTCCAGTGACGATATCTAGGATTAAGTGCGTGCGCAGGTCGATCACGAAGACGACGGCAAGTACGGCTACCCACACGGCACGGGTGGCGGCCAGCGGCGTCACCGGACGCCCAGCCACCAACAGCGCAATCGCCGCGAACGTGACCAAGCCAAGGGCTAGCCGCGCCATGACAGGCAGGGGCTTGGCTTCCGCCGACGCGTCGCGATGGCGAATGTAGGCGAGCAGCACCTCAGTGCATGCCACCGTGACAACTGCGAGCACAAAGGCAATAGCTGGGGCGAGAAGGTTATCCAACACGCACGCTCGCGCGGAACATCATTGATTCTGCACTTTCTCTTGGTTCTGCGTCTGTTCCTGCAGGGTGTGCGCAAACAGATGTGTGCCATCGCCCTTCGCTACGAAGTATAGAAAGTCTCCCTGCGGATTCAACGCAGCAGTAATGCTGGCGAGACCCGGGTTGGCTATTGGCGTCGGTGGAAAGCCAAGGTGTGTATAGGTGTTGAATGTCGACTCTGGTGCCAACGTGCGTGCCTGAGCGTTGAGCACCGGCCACCAGTTTTGGGCATTGCCCAGCGCATATTGCACCGTCGGATCAGCGCACATGCAATCACCACGCACCAGCCGGTTCCAATACACGCCAGCGATGAGTGATCGCTCCTGTGGCACGGCAGCTTCGCGCTCCACGATCGAAGCCACGATCAATACCTGGTACAACGTATGCCCTTGCGTCTGCGCTTGCTGGCGCATGTTGGGCGTGACTTGCTGGCCAAACCGGTCTAACATCTTGGTGATCACGTCACTGGCCGACGCATCTTGCAGCACTTGGTAGGTATCTGGAAACAGATACCCCTCCAGCGGCGCGCCGACCGGCTTGTCGGCCAGGAACGGATAACTGTTCAACAACTGGCTGGAAGGAGTCCGGACGAGCGACTGGAAGTCTGGTGCACCCGCCACCTTCTGGGACGCGAGTTCAGCCTGGTCTTGTTCCGAGCGCCAACCTTCGATAAAGCGCACCGCCACCACCGGAGCCTGCGCCGGCGTCTCGAAGGTTTGTATGATCTCTTGGTAGGTCATGCCCCGGTGCAGCGTGTAGGACCCCGCTTCGAGCGACGCACCCGATCCGAGCAGACGCACCTCGCTGCGAAACAAGAACGTGTTGTCTATCAACCCCAAAGCATGCAGTTCATCGGCAACATCCGACCAGGTGGCGCCGGTTGACACCCTGAGCGTCACGATATCGGGTAGCGGCGTCGCGGTCGGACCCGCTGCAGTGGCTGTGAGGTCCGGGCCGGGCGTATCTACAGCAACAATGGGTGCCGGCGCAGAAGGAATCCGGCTCACCACTACCGCCACTACCAGCAAACCTAGAGTCAGGATGGCCAGCATGACCGTCCTGGCTGGCGAGCCGCGACGCTGGTCGAACATCGGCGCGCCGCCTGACTGGCGCATGCGCGCCTCACGAATGACTTGCAAGTCGCGGTTGCGATCCACGCGTTTCGGAGGCGTATTCATGAACGATCCTCCAGGGCGCTGCTGGGTTGCTCTTCTCTCGCGAACAGAGCTCGTTCGAGATACGACTGTAGTAACAACGTGGCCGCTACCTGGTCGATACGCTCCTGATGGTTACGTCGCTTGACTCCCTGATCGTCGAGGGCGCGGTGCGCTTGCGTGGTTGTCAGCCGTTCGTCAAACAGGATGACTGGGCAAGGCAGTGCCCGCCGGAGTTGCTCGGCCCATCGCCGCGTGAGGACCGTCTGCACGGTGTCCTGCCCAGACAAACTGATCGGCACGCCCACAACCACCGTTGAGATGCCATCTCGCTCCACGAGCCGTGCGATGGACGCCACGTCTCCACCGGAAGTGTCACGCGGCAGCGTCGAGTGCGGCAACGCAATCCGTTGCGATTCGTCGCTCAAGGCCAGGCCGATGCGGCGCTCCCCAAAATCAATGGCCAGCACCCGGCTCACGAACGTTGCACGCCGGCCAGGAGTTCGTCGCGTGCATCACGGAGCGCCGGTTCGAGTGCGGTCAGGTTAGGCGAACTGCCGGTCGCCATGCGCGAATTGCCGCCACCCCCACCAGCCCCCAGGCGCTTGACTAAGCGCTTCATGAGCGTGTTGGCGTCGACGCCGTTCTCCTTCAGTTCAGGCGAAACGGCGGTCAATAACAGCGCGCGATCTCCCTGTGGGGCAGCTAGGACCACATAGCCCGTCCCCACCTTGTCAAGCAGCAAGTCACCGGCTGTGCGCAACGCATCTACCGAACTCGCGCGAATGGTTGACGCCACCGCCGTCACGCCATCCGAATGCCAAGCTCCAGCTACGATCTGCTCCACCTGTGTTCGCAGCAGTTCGGTTTCCAGCAAGGTCACAGTTTTCTTGAGATCGGCGCCCTCAGCCAGCAGCGCCTCAACGCGTGTTCCCAGCGTATCCACTGGGGTCTGCAGTTGTTTGGCGAGTGCATCGAGCGAAGCAGCTTCCTGCCGGTGGTACTGTATCGCCGCCTGCCCGGTGCGGGCCTCGATACGGCGCAAGCCGGAGCCGATGCCGGTCTCGCTCACAATCAAGAGTGAACCGATGTCGCCGGTGTGTCGGACGTGTGTGCCGCCACACAGTTCCGTGCTCCAGCCGTCAATGCTGACCACCCGCACCTGATCGCCGTACTTCTCGTCAAAAAGGGCCATGGCGCCAGTGGCCTTCGCCTCGGCAAGCGGCATGATGCGCGTCGTCACCGGCAAATTGTCCTGAATGCGCTGGTTGATCTCTTCCTCAATGACCTGAAGTAGCTCAGTGTCTACGCGGCTGGCGTGGCTAAAGTCAAAGGTCAAATGGTCTGGCGCAACCACCGAGCCGCGCTGCTCGACGTGCTGCCCGAGGAGCCGGCGCAACGACGTGTGCAGCAGATGGGTCGCTGTGTGGTTACGCCGGATAGCGGCTCGTCGAGAGGCGTTGACCCGTGCCATTACCGCCGAGCCCTCGATGAGCCCAAGTTCCGGCAGGGTAAGGCGGTGCAGCACCGCACCATTGGGGAGCTTCAAGAGGGCATTGATTGGTACATCCGTACCGTGTATGCGTATCCAGCCGGTGTCCGAAACTTGCCCACCGCTTTCCGTATAAAACGGTGTTTCCTTCAGCACCAGGTCACACGTGGTTCCGGCCTCTGCTCCTGACGCGGCGGCACCGTTCACGATAATCGCCACCACGCCAGTAGAACACTCAAGCTGGTCATAGCCCACAAATGTAGTGGGCGGTAACGTCGCCAGTACCTCGTTAGCCGCGGCACCCACGGCGCCAGTGTGCGAGCGGCGATGGGCTTCCTTGCCTGCCGCCACTTGCTTGGCCATCGACTCATCAAAGCCTCGCACGTCGACTCTGAGGCTGCGCTCGGCGGCGAGTTCTTCCACGACCTCCAGCGGCAACCCGTGCGCGTCGTACAGCATGAACGCCTGGTCACCGGGGATCGTGGCCGACCCCTGGCGAGTGACACCGGCAACCACGCGCTCAAAGGCGCCGATACCAGCGCTCAAAGTGGCCCTGAAGCGCGACTCCTCGTCATTGAGAATCTGCGCGGTTCGGCCCTCCAGTTGACCCAGCTCCGGGTAGGCGCCGCGATACTGTTGTACGACCTCTTGCGCCAAACTTGACATAAACAGATCATCGACGTCCAGCAACACCCCATGCCGGACCGCACGCCGGATGATCCGCCGCAACACGTAGCCGCGTCCGGTGTTGTCCGGCCGCACGCCATCGGCCAGCAAGAAGGTGGCGGCGCGGCAGTGGTCCGCAATGATGCGTTGTGAGCGGCTGATTCGTTCGTCCGCCCCATACTCCGCGTGAGCCACCGTCGCTATCGCGTGCAGCAAGTGTCGCAGCACGTCGGTGTCGTAGGTCACGCGTACATCCTGTTGGATGCACGCCATGCGTTCGACGCCCATCCCGGTGTCGACGTTCGCCGTAGGCAGGGGGGTGAGGACTCCTTGCTCATCCCGGTCGTACTGCATGAACACGAGGTTCCAGAACTCCACGTACCGGCCGCAGCTGCAGGCCGGCCCGCAATCTGACCGGCCGCAACCAAGCTCTGCGCCCCAGTCGTAAAACATTTCACTGTCCGGACCGCACGGCCCCTTGGCCTCTTGCTCTGGCCACCAGTTGCCCTTGAGCGTGAAGATGCGCACTGGCGGCACGCCCACGCGCTTCCATGCCTCCGGAGACACGGTGTCATCCGGATGCACGGTCACGGCAATTCGCTGGGGATCGATACCAAAGGCGCCGGTTGACAGATCCCACGCCATGGCGATGGCGTCGGACTTGAAGTAATCGCCGATTGACCAGTTCCCAAGCATCTCGAAGAAGGTGTGGTGCGTAAAGTCGCCGACCTCGTCCAGGTCGGTCGTCCGAAATACCTTTTGCACGGAGGCGATACGGCGGTTGGGCGGCGTACTGTGCCCTAGCATATATGGAAGGAATTGGTCGACGCCGGCCGACGTAAACAGCAGCGGAGAGGTCTTGGGAGGTACCAGTGAATGGCTGGGAACGATGAGGTGACCGTGCCCCCGAAAGTAGCCGAGGAACGTCGTGCGCACCGCATCGGTAGAGAGGCCGCTCATAATGCTACGTAGTTCTCCATCTGTGCGTACAGCCTACCGCAAGTGTCCGCGAACATGGATCGCCATCACGGGAGCATAGGTGTCAACTGACCGTGCACGGCAAACACGACGATGAGCAGGGCGACGATGACAAACGAGCCAACGAGCGCAAACTCGATAAGGCCCACACCCGCCTCGACGCTCCACCAGCGTTTCACGGGCCCACCTCCACGGTTGCCACCGTAAACAGACCTGATGGAACGTTAGGCACGGTGAGGCGCGGCCCGCCCGATGAGGGATACACCACGACGCCCACGGTATACGTGCCTGGGGCAAGTGTCGTCGGTAAGGGTACCTGGTGCAGATCTGGGATGACTTCGAACGGCTGCCAGGACGTCGTCGGCGCGCCACCCGCTTGTGGGGGCGCGTCGTTTTGAGCCGCCAGCTTGCCATCGGCGCTGAGGAATTGGACGCTCACGGTCTCTGGCGTAGCAATTGTCTGTGACGTTCTCCAGTACAGAGTGACATCGAGTTGTCCACCTGCCTGTGGCCGGTTGGGTGTAACCGTAACGCCAGCGAGCTCCATGCTCGGCCCGAATTGCGCGCTGATCACTGTTGCTGGCGCCAGCGGTTGGAACTCGTATACGTCGGCCCCTTGCTCGAAGCGGTGTATTAGTAGCGCGTGGCGACTCAGCCACGCCGTCACCGTGTGCCTCACATCCCATGCGCCTACGTCGTCTTGCTAGAGCCAGACGTGTGTGTGACCAGCAATGGCCCTTGTGAGTTCATCGTTGAGTTGGGCAGGCGTCAGCCCCTGTCTCGACGGTTCGACGATGAACGGCTCACGGACACCAGCGTGTTGCGGGTAATAGTGAACAACCGGGTCCAGATGATTGGCGATGAGCAGGTCGCCGGGTTGCACGTGAGCCAGAAGAAACGCAGCGAGCTCGGTGAACTGGTGACCGCGTCCATCGATGGGGAAGAAATACACCGCCCGCACACCTATCACCATTGGCGCCACCAGGGCGGTCACGCCAACAATACTTACCATCTGCTTCCAACGCTGCCGGTTCACAACCCAGGCCGCGTTTGTGGCGAGGAGTACATAGAACGGGATCGATGACTCGATGATGTAACGCGGGTCAAAGATTGGCCGCGTGCGTGACGATAGCCAGATGGCCGCAATAGGGAACACCAGCCACAGCAGCAAGAACAACAGGTGCAATCGCTGGCGGCGCACGGTCAACGTAATGATTCCTGCCACCAGCCCGACCACGTAAACAGGCAACAACTGACTGGCAAGCTGCTGAGGAAGGTCATAGCCGAATGCAAAGGTGCTTATCGAGGTGCGGATGGCATCCAGCATCGTTGGCGAAAGGGCGCTGCCGTGGTACGTGGTCAGCGTGTCGATGGCGAACAGTGCCCAGGGAAGGAACGCCGCCAGCGCTACTACCTGCGTCGCCGCCCACCAGCCAAACAGGACTTGCGCGTCACGGCGTTTACCCCGCCGCCAAGCGTCAGCGATGACCAGGGCCGCGAACACATTGAGGAGCAAGGCAACATAGATGCAGTAGTAGTGGATATATAGCGCCAGGATCAAGAACGACGTAGTGAGCACGGCAGATCGACGCCGTTTGTGGCTTTCCGTCAGGAGTCGAAATGCCCAATAGCTCGCCGCAGCGCTCAAGAACGCCGCAAGGGCGTACATGCGCGCATCCTGGCTATTCCACAGGAGATACGGCGAGAGCAAGCCAATTAATCCCGCGGCGATGCCTGTGGCCTGGCCGCTCATGCGCCGCCCGAGAGTCACTAGCATAGCGACGCTGAGCGAGCCTCCAGCGACAGCGATCCAGCGCAACGCCAGAGGGCTGTCGCCTGCGAGCGGCACCCAATAGCGGAGAAGGAGATAGAATCCCGGTGGATGGGGCTCCCCGTGAGCCAGCTCTGCAAAGAAGCTGGAAAAAGGCTGCGCGCTGAAGTCGATGCCAAACACCTCGTCCCCACGGAGGTCATAGAACGTTAGGTGAAACATCCGCACCGCCCAGGTCATCAGCAACAACAGCGCGAGCACATACACAAGCACGGATCGCCGCACCAGGACGTGAGTCGTGCTCTTGGCGCTGGGTAACGGGTGGGCGATCACGGTTGCGGGAGTGCCGTTTCCCACACTTTATGGAACAGGACCCACTGATCAGGGTGAGCATATAAGCGAGCCATCAATCTCCCGGCAACCAGCCCAGATAGCTGGGCCATGTCGGCGCGGAGGTTGCGCGTTGGCGTGAACGCGATGGGCGGCTCCACGATGACGCGTTGCCGCCCATCCGGCAATCGGAAAGCAAACACCGGCACGATCGGCGCGCCGGTACGCAGCGCTAACATGGACGTGCCCGCCGGCACGCGCAGCCACAAGGGCGGATCGGCGCGTACCCGTACAGGAATGCCGTTTCCCTGCATGTCCCAATCTGTGGCGATTCCCAGCAACATGCCGCTCTTGACGGTTTTCACCAGTTGAGGAAACACGCCACTACTAAACGGGATAACGGTGCCACCGAAGCGCGACCGCTCGCGCACAAAAAAGTCGTAAAACCAGGCTGGCTCAATGCGCTCGGCCAGCACGGCGCAATCAATGCCGGCAGCGAGCAGCGCATTGCCCGCCACCTCCACGTTGCCAAAGTGTGCGGTCGCGGTGACCGCGCCTTTGCCGTTGGTCATGATCTGGCGCAACATATCGAGCCCGTGAAAGTCGATGGTGTGCAGCAAGTCCGCCGGACTGTACCGCTGCATGCGAAGCGTGTCGTCGTAATTGCGCACGAAGCAGACGCAGGCCGCCCGCGCCGTGCGCTGCACCACCGGATGCGCCTGGGGGCGATTCAGCAACAGACTGAGGTTGTGTTGTGACGCACTCCGGATGCCAGGAGCCAGGTGATACAGCGCCGTACCCGCGAGTGACGCGATGGGAGTTGACACCGCTCGGCTGAGCTTGGGCACGAGTTTCTGGACGAACTCAAATGCCTGCTGTTCGAAGCTGCGTGAGATCGCCGAACCTCGTCTCTCCCCGTCCCTGGCAAGTCCCAATGCTACCTGATGGATGGGTGCTGGACGTGAGCTGGGCCCCCGGTAGTGAGTGGTACGATGGCCGGAGGTGCTGTCGATTGGAGCTGATGGCTCGAGTGCGAATCCGTCTGGCAATGGCGCTTCTTGGCGCCCTCCTTATCACAGTTGCAACGCTCGCCGCCTGCACACCAGGCGGTGTGCTGTCCAATGTGGCGATGTCGCCACCACTCATCTCGCCTGATGGCCACTCCGACAACCGGGTTGCTGCGCTGTCCTACACGCTGGGCGAGCGATCGGATGTGACAGTGACGTTCACCGGCCCGGATGGCCAGGCACATGTTATCCGGAATGCCCAGACCCGCGACCCGGGTACCTATTCGTTGCGAGTGGATGGCACCTACAACGGTCGGGTGCTCGCCGATGGTACCTACAACTGGGCTGTCTCGGTCGCCGACTCGTCCACGAAACAACCACTGGCTAGGCAGACTGCGTCGCTGACGATTAAAGGCGGAGATACCGTAGCGCCGGCCATCGGCGAGGCGACAGCCTTCCCCAACCCGTTCCATCCCAACGGCAACTTGTCCACGGACACTTCGACGATTACCTACAACCTGTCGAAGCCCGCGTCAGTGACCATTTGGGCGTTCGGACCAGCCGGCGACGCCAGCGCGCAGCGCTACGACATTTTGTATCAGGACCAGGAGAAGGCCGGGCCCAACCAGGCCTTGTGGACTGGCCAGATCGGTCCTGAGCAATATGTTGCCGATGGGAGTTACCAGTGGACCGTCCAGGCTACCGACGCTGCCGGCAATGTCGCCCAAGCGAGCGGCACGGTGGTCGTCGCCGACAGCGGTATACCGGACGGCAAAATTGAAAACGTGTCGGCCCACGAAGTCGATAGCAGTGACGGTCGCTCCATTGAGGTCCAGGTACGCATCTACAACTCTGGCTACGCCGTGCTCAATGGTGATGCGCTCGCCCCCGCCCCACAGGATGGCTTCGTGTACGGCTCGCTCTCGGCAAACTACCTGATGCCGCCACCGTTCGGACCGAACTGGAGCGAGCAGGCTCCTGGCCGGGCGGGCACCTACACCGTCGGCGTGAGCTATTTCGAGCGGGATGCGTTGCCCAACCAGGTGCCGCTTCCGTTTCGCTGGAGCATCGGCGGTCCACTCAAACCCAAAGAGTCGCGTGTGATCACCGGCTACATAAAAATCCCCAGCGACTATCATGGGCGGGTCAGCATCTACGCCGGCATCGTTCACGAGGGCCAGGGAATTCTGAGTGGACAGTTTCAAATTCCGGCTAGCCAGGCGCTCGTTCTCCCCTAATCTATAATCTAGTCTGGCTTCCTCTGGACGACCGCGCTGTGAGTTCACCCGCAGGCCGTGGACGCACGGCCTTGCTGCTTAAGCCGTTGTCCGGCGAGTTGCGAAAGTCGGCCCGCATGTCCACACTGGCGTTTGCTGGAAACACTCCAAGGCCAGCTGACGTGTAGAAGGGGCATCACTCGGCAATGAAGATCACGCACGTCGAACGCATCCTCGTAGACATCCCGTTTTATCCCATACCGGATCGCAACATGGCGCGTGACGTCGCCGGCTGGCACATCAGTGAGGTGTGTAAGGTGACGGCGGATAACGGGCTCATCGGATTTGGTGAAACGTTACCGAACTACACGTGGGGTCGCGTCACCGACGACGCGGTGGCTCGCGTGATGGGGCAGTCTCCCGAAGCCATGATGTGGGATGACCGCCTGGGGGCTGGTCTCCAAATGGCGCTGTTTGACCTCGCCGGCAAAGCGGCTGGGGTACCGATCTACCGCCTGCTTGGAAAGCAAGTACGCGAATGGTGTCCACTGTCCTGGTGGTCTATCGACATGCCGCCGGAGGATATGGCCGCGGAGGCCAAGAAGGCGGTTGAGCAAGGCTATACCGCACACAAGCAGAAGGCACGTCCTTGGTTCGACGTGTTTGAGCAGGCCCGGCAGACGGCCAAGGTCATCCCGCCCGGCTTCTCCGTTGATCTCGATTTCAACGGCCACTTGACCAACGCTGCACAGGCCGTGCCGGTGCTCAAGGGACTCGATGCCTTCCCCAACGTGCAGATCTACGAGTCGCCTATACCGCAGAGTGACGTGGCGGGCGGACAGCGAGTGCGCTCCCAAACGCGCTGCGCCATCGCCATGCACTACGGCCAGCCGCCCATCATGACGGCGATCCGCGAGCAGGTATGCGACGGCTTCGTGCTCAGCGGCGGCGCCACCACGATCACGCGCCAGGGAGCGATCGCCCACGAAGCCAACATGCCCTTCTGGCTCCAGTTGGTGGGCACAGGTATCACCACCACGTTTGCGATGCACTTAGGAGCCGTGTGCAGTCACGCCCAATGGCCGGCCGTCACCTGCGTCAACATGTATCAACACCAACTCATCACGTCGCCCATCACCGTCAAGGGCGGCTATGTGCGCGTTCCCGACGGGCCCGGACTCGGCGTGGACCTGGATGAAGACGCGCTGGTAACCATGCGCACGACGAGCACCGTCCACAAGGAGCGCCGGGCGGTCTACGGTATGCGCCGTCCCAATGGTGACATCACCTACTACCCCGGCGATCGAGTGCCTGGTGAAGGTCTCCCGCACGGCTATTGGGAAGACTCTGAGATGGGCAACATGTTGGGGTACGAGCCTGGCGTGCGGCTGGAGACGACCTACGACGACGGTACACCAGATTTCGACGGGTTGTACAAGCGGGTACACATCAAGCCCGTTCGCAGCCACAAGAGCTAGCGGGAAGTTGTCCTAGCCCAATGTTCGTGTCGTAGGGAGTGGTTATGCGTCTCCGTGCCCCGTCTCGCGCTCCAGACGCGCGCGGGCTTGCCGGAGGACCACTGGGTCCACGTCGCGATCGAGGTCAAAACCGCGCATACGCGAGGGCCAGCGGGCCAGTGGCCCTACCGCATGGCCCAGCGCATCATACGCAATTCCACGCACATGTGGGCGTACACTGCGGTTATCGAACAGCTGCAACAGCGCACGGAGGAGGCGTGCGCTGCTGTGGTCGTGTAAGAACCAACCAGCATTAGAGATGGCGATCGGACGCACGTCTTCCTCGTCATCCCACGACACTCCCTGAATGAAGCGCAACAACTGGTCTTGGTAGGCATCCGCCATACCCCAGAAGTCCGTCAGTGTCTGCAGCGCAATCCGAGCGAGCATCGGATCCTCCGGCGATTCGAGGAAGCGCTCCACTAGGGCGCGATATTGGGTCGCCTTCGCCTTGCCCAAGGTGTAGATCAGGAAGTAGCGATCTGTCCGTGGTGGCTCCGCCGCCAGTGCTGTGGCGACGGTGTCCACCTCTACGGTGGTGAGGGTGCTCCATTTGGCCCGCGTGAGCAGCTCTTCAAAGTCCGTCATGGTGCGAGAAACGCCTCCTGCAACTCGATCAGTCTGCTCGGACTCCTGCATCTCCGTGGGACGTACTTCTTCGAGTAGTCCAGCGCACTGCTCGCGACATCCCACTCGGCTGGGATGGTGATCCTGCCACGGGTCTGGCTCAGCCGCAGCCCATCGCCGTTGTAGGTGTAGGTCGTCGTGGTCCCACCCACGGTGGCGTTGGTCAAGCGATTGGCAAGGTGATCAATCGGTTGTTACTGGCGCGATGTCGCCTCCTTCTGCCGGCCACCCCCACACCATAAGGTCTTGGCACAGCACCTGAATCACCCTTACCCACCACTCCATCCCCATGTCCCAGAACTTTGTCCCCTGGTAGTTTGTATTGTTCACGTCAATCGAAACAAGCCCCACATGATCCCAAGGAATTGCTCGAAAGGTCACTTTGAACCGAAGGTCGCCGTCTTCGAGTTCAATTCGTGCGACACCGCTCATCAGCGCGGAAATGGGTACTGGCGGTCTATCACCGTGCTGGGCCCCACCTTCAGCCGTAGGCGATGGACTGAAATGTCGAAGTCGTAGTGCGTGACGGTGCCGACCCAGAGTGCGCGAAAGACTCGGTCAGACGGATGGCGGTTGTCACCTTACAAATCTGGGATCAGTACCATCCTGAAATGATGCCACTGACCAGTCGCACGATGTCAGCGAGCGACGTCGAACTCATCGGTATGTGTGTTTGAGCACGGTCATCCGATAGCACTCCGGAGAGCGTATAACATGACTTTGAATCGACGCTTACTCGATAGTAGCTAGTGCGCTGGCCACCATGGTCCATAATGCGTACTACGACGTCTCGCTGCGCCTTAAACGGTATGCGATTGACATAACCCAGCTTGTCGTCCGCCAGGGTCACGATGCCGCCAGTAACATTGCGGCGCCGCTAGTTGCCGGGCGGCTCTGCTTCCGGATGGCTCTCCTGGTTATCATCAACAACACTAAGGGCTTCCACCGTGAACTCAAGACAGTGGATTTCCAGCGACGCCGACCACAATTCGGCATTGATCTTCCACACCGCCGTGTCAGCGCGCACTATGCGACTCGTTTCGATGCTTTCGATACTCACATAGTTCCATGGCGCTTTGGACCAATCCTGCCGATGAAAGGACTGGTCATAAAACGACCACAAGCTGATGCCGCGAAACTGCAGCCGATGCTGTGATCGAATGCCGTCTCGGCGCATTTCGACGTCTACTTCGAAGGAGTGCCCCGACAGATCGAGAACGTAGCGAAGGACTTCGGCTCCCCAATACCAACCTGCCACCACGTCGGCACTCGCTGTTGCGAGATGGTCTTTGAGCCGCTGTCTGTCCATCGAGTTTCCCTTCATCCTACTGGTACTTGGCGGTCAGGAGACTCACGACTCTCAGGATGTCCGTGAGACTGGTAGTGCCAATTGAAGGACGACCCGAGTCATAGGAAGTCGAGACCTGGCCGCTGAGGTCAAACGAGCCAATGCCATCAACCGAAATCCTAAAGTAGTTCTCACGGAAGCCGTCTTCCTTTCCGCCAGCATCCATGATGCGAATTACGAAGTTCCACTTGCCTGCTAAGGTAACAACCGCCCCTTTGCCGCTTTTGGCGAGTGAGAGCACGCCACCAGTTGCATCAGCCACTTCTTGAGCAAGATTGTAGTTTCGAAGTTGCCGGAGCTCATTGTCCCCACCGCCGCCGAGGAGGTTCTTGAGGACGCCGAAGGGGACCACGCACCCCGCGGAAGCTACACACACTGGTGGACCTGGGAGCATACACGTGAGCGCTTGCGGATCGGTGATATCGGTGCAGTCGTGTGGCTGGCACACCTGGTTGCTGCACATCCCGCTGGGATCCGCAGTCAGTGTCGGGGAGTTGAGAACATAGGTGTAGCGGTTGAGCGATTGCGGCTGGCTGGCGGAGCCCGCATACGTATCCCGGCTCAGGAAACGTCCTACACTCGGGTCGTAGTAGCGCGACCGTAGGAACACCA
The DNA here is from genome assembly GCA_025449435.1 of Chloroflexota bacterium. The sequence goes on from JANWJO010000111.1 coordinate 14,676, forward strand.
ACCCGGTGCTGTCCACCTGGTTGCCCGAGTAGCCAAAGGGTTGGGGATCCAGGCCCGTCTCGCTGGCACCCTCCCCCAAGGCATCGCTGGTCAGCGTGCCCACCAGCGTCCCGTTCTCATCCGTGAGCGCGCGCACGCTGCCCAACCCATCTTGGTGGTCGATGCGCAGGTGGGTGGTAAACGAGTCGGGACTGGGTCCGCTGGGACCCGGGAGACCGGAAGGATTGATCGAGTACAGCAGGTCCAGACCGTAGACGTAATAGCGCGTGCCGTCGTAGAGCAACTGGGGGAGATCGCTGGCCACGTCCCAAGCCGCTGGGGCAGTGATAACTTGGCTGGTTTGGCTCACTCGCAGCTCGTTTGCCTGGTTAGTCGCTTCGCCCCATTTTGCCTGGTGGTTTGCCCGAGCGATGCCGTACCGCTTCTTCGGTACGTCTTACAAGCGACACTATGCTTTCTCCTCCGTCCGTCCCAAACGAGCTAAGACTCATGCTGTCTAGCGCTTGCTGGACCGTTGCCGCTGCCGCGCTTATTGCAGCGGCAATCTCGACCAGTGGGACATGCCACTCCGCTGCGCTGCCTTCAAACGTCAGTCGCGCCGGTTCGTCAAACTGGTCGATGGCAATGAGGACGGCGTAGGGACCCTCCATAAACTGCAATCGTTCCACCCTCGCCCCAGCTACCAGCCGTAATAACGCGCCACACCACCAATCCAAGAGGACTAGCCCAAAGTCGTCCCACTGATCATCAGGGAACCATGTTCCCTCGTGTTCCCAGGCGATACCGAAGGGCAGGTTGCGGCCGGTCGTGGCATACCGGCGCATCCGCTCCGGGTCAAACTGGAGGCTGAGTCTCATGGGCGTTTCCTCCGTTGCGTGTTGAGAAGCTCGGTGGTCAATCGGGTATCACCGCTGGTCGGTGTCAACTGTTCTCTGCCTACTTCCGCGCTATCTGGCGACCGGATAGGCAGTCTCGACCCAGCCTGTCGTTTGGTCCTGCCACATCTCAACGGTAATCCCACTTACGGGATCGGTGCCACGATATACCACCTGGATCGCGTCGGTGCAGGCGTGCGGCTGGCACACCTGATTGCTGCACCGCCCACTCGGGTCGGCCGTCAATGTCGGGGAGTGGTCCACATAGTTGTAGCGATTGAGCGAAAGCGGCTGGCTGGCTGAGCCCGCATACGTATCCCGGCTCAGAAACCTGACCACACTGGGATCGTAGTAGCGGGAACGCAGAAACACCAACCCGGTGCTGTCCACCTGCTCCCCGCTGTAGCCAAAGGGTTGGGGGTTGAGTCCCACCTGACCGGTGTTCGCCCCAAAGGCATCGCTCCCCAGCGTGCCCACCAGCGTCCCGTTCTCATCGGTGAGCGCGCGCACGCTGCCCAACCCATTCTGGTGGTCGATGCGCAGGTGGGTAGTCAGGGAGTTGGGACTGGGTCCGCTGGGACTGTCGATGCCCGAGGGGTTGATGCTGTACAGCAGATCAAGGCCATAGGTGTGGTACCTGGCGCCATCGTAGCGCAACTGAGGGAGACCGCTGGCGACGTCCCACACTGCGGGGATGGTGATCCGCCCACTGGTCTGGCTCAGCCGCAAGCCATCACCGTTGTAGGTGTACGAGGTCGTAGTCCCACCCACCGTGGCACTGGTCAAGCGGTTGGCTTGGTTGTACTCGAAGCTATCGCTGCCCCGCGCTGTCTCGTTGTCGTTAGCGTTGACGGTGGTGACGGTGGGCAACACGCCGGACTGCTGGGGACCAATGACGGTGTTCGGCGGGAGGGCACAGGTCTGGGTCGAGCACGTGGCGGGTGCACTGGCTTCGGCGATACCCGCCTGCCCTTACTCGTCGGAGCCCCACCACAAGGCCAACCCGCTGGAGGCGGCCCCAGTCAGCAGCAGGCTGCGCCGAGGCGCGCTGCGGTGAGGGGCAGGCGTGGGGTAGGTGCAGGAATCGCCACCGCGCTGACCCTAGGGAGGACCGGGATCGGAGTGACGACGGCCAGGACGATGAGCACTTGTACGACCAGCAGAATCGATCAGAGCCGCTGATGACGTGACATCTCGATCCGTCCCTTCCATCAAGGCACGGTTACGGATGCGGGTGTCAAGCAGAGCGCAATGTTCACTGAGCCAAGCAAACGGTGCCAGAGTGACTGGACGCAATGCCACACCATCGAAGCACGCTCCAGCGGATCCGGCAGGACTATTGTGCTAACGAGATAGACAGTGCGGGGGGATAAAGTATTCGTCTCGAACGGTGCCAGGTGAGGTTCAGCGTGAACCACTCTTGACAGCGGACGACTGCTAACGGATAATCATTCCTATCAAGGAATGGAGTGTCCGTGCGCAGCCCCGAGGACATCTCCGCTTCCCTGCGCGCTCACGGCGGCAAGCTCACCCCACAACGGCTGTTCCTCTATCGAGCGCTCGAAGGCAACACCACGCATCCCACGGCCGAAGAGCTATTTGAACGAGTTCGTGAAGAACTCCCGACCTTGTCGCTGGGCACCGTATACAAAACGCTCGCTGAACTGGTCGATCTGGGCGAGGTGCGACCGCTGGAAGTTGGTGACGGCCGGACGCGCTTTGACC
>JANWJO010000112.1 GCA_025449435.1 Chloroflexota bacterium
CCCCAAGGGCCCGCCATACAGCCATTGGGGTCCGTGCTCGGCGATCTGGCGCAGCGTAGCGGCCAGTTCGGGTTGCCTGAGGACGTGGACCGTATCGGGCCGCACCACATCGCTCTCCAGGTAGATCCGGCGGGCATACGGATCGCGTGCGAGCTCATCGGCTTGCATGCCACGATGAACAGCTTCGTACCATCCCAGCGGAAAGCCGTCGCTGGCCGCCTCGATGGCCGGCTGCAAGGCGCGTTGCAGCGAGATGGTGCCAAATCGCTGCAGTGCAACGGAGAGTCCCGCCAGGTTGCCTGGGACCGCTACCGCGCGGTGGCCGACACGGTTGGCAAAGCCACTGACTTTGTGCCAGCCGAAGGCTTCGGGGTCGATGCCTTCCTCCAAGGAGTACATATCCGGCGTGGCGGCGCGGGGCGACCGCATGCTGTAGTCCACCACCGCGGCGGTGCCGGTGTTCTGGTCGTGCAGGGTGAGGTAGCCGCCACCGCCGATGCCGTTCATGTGCGGCTCGACGACGCCCACGACAAACGCGGTGGTGACGGCCGCATCAACGGCATTGCCACCGGCTGCGAGCACATCTGCACCAGCTTGAGCTGCGATCGGGTGCTTGGCAGCGACCATGCCGCGGGTACTACGCACCACCCGCTTGCTGACGGTCAAGGTTGATACGTCCATGGGGACCTCCGGCGCAAGCATTCGCGGCCAGCACACTATGGATGCTGGCATGGTTGGGCGAGTGTACACCACTTGCGGTGCGCGGACGGTGGCGGGGCATGGGGGAGCGACGAACCCCACCCCCGCCCAGTGGGCACCCGCAGCAAGCTAGGGAGGGGTGTCCACGCCGCTGGTCGAGGAAGCATAGGGTCCAGAGCGCTATGCCGGGGAAAGAGTGCATACTAGGAGCCGCCCTCGGGCAGGTGCCTCGTTTCTTACGCTACGGTAGCGAATCGTGTATCGAGCGCACCTTCGGCGTCCGGTATGGACACCCCTCCCTAGCTTGCTCTTACTTTTACCCGCAGAACAGTGGTTGACTGGTTAGTGTGGAGGTCAGAACCCCCCTGTCGTCCCCCCTTGGCAGGGGGACTGGCTGTTGGCAGGTGGACACGCTCCCTCGAACAGGCACGACCACCTGGCTGGACGACGGCCGCGTACTTCCGGCGCAACGTCCCTCCCGGCGGGGGGGACGACAGGGGGGTCAACCTTCGTACCCCGACCGGTGGTATGGAATTGTGGGTAAAAGCAAGAGCTTGCCGGGGACGCGGGCGAGGAGTGGGGTCGTGCCAAAACAGTGAGTGGTATAGTGCGCCACGCTGCACGCGTGCGCTTGGCGGAGCGCATCACCAGACAGAACACGAGGACCTCATGGCGGAACTGCAAAGTACTCTCGCTACCCTGGCCGAACGAACGTCGCAGATGCAGGTGCGTCTTTGACATCCCTACTAAGGAAGCCGAGCTCGCGCAGTTAGAAGCGCAGACTACCCAACCCACCTTTTGGGATGATTCGCGTGCCGCACAAGCGGTGGCACAGCGCCTTACCTCACTCAAGGAACAGGTGAGCCAGTGGAAAGCGCTGTCCACGAGCATTGGCGACCTCCAGGAACTCCTGGCGCTGGCTGACGGCGATGACGCCATGGAAGCCGAGATCAGCACCCAGACCGTTGGGTTAGGCAAGCAACTCGACCAGCTAGAGTTTGAGTTGCTGTTCTCCGGCAAGTACGACGCCGGCAACGCTATCTTGAGCATCTCCACAGGTGCCGGCGGTGTCGACGCGCAGGACTGGGCCCAAATGCTGTTGCGCATGTACCTGCGCTGGGCGCAACGCCGCAAGTTCGATGCCGAGATAGTGGACGAGCAACCGGGCGAGGAAGCTGGCATCAAGGATGCTACCGCGATCATTCGCGGCCGCTACGCCTACGCATTCCTTACCGCTGAGCGCGGCACGCACCGCCTGGTACGCCTGTCGCCATTCGACTCGGCCAAGCGGCGGCACACGTCGTTCGCGCTGGTGTCGGTGCTGCCGGATGTACACGAAGACCCTGAAGTGCAGATTGATCCCAAAGACCTGCGTATCGACACCTTTCGTGCGACCGGTGCGGGTGGCCAGCACATCAACAAGACCGATTCGGCGGTGCGCATCACCCACCTTCCGACGGGCATCGTGGTGACCTGCCAGAACGAGCGCTCGCAAATCCAAAACCGCGAAGTGGCCATGAACATCCTGACCGCTCGCTTGCTGGAGCGCAAAATCAAGGAGCAAGAAGACGAGCGAGCCAAATTACGCGGCGCCTATGTAGCGCCCGACTTCGGCAGCCAGATCCGCAACTATGTGCTACACCCCTACACCATGGTCAAGGACCTGCGCACCGACGTCGAAACCAGCAACGTGCAGGCGGTGCTGGATGGCGACCTCGACGAATTTATGGCGGCGTACCTGCGCTGGCAGGTGGGCTTTCAGGGGAACACATAGAGCGCGAGCCGGAATACTCTGGAGTTGACGTGACGAACGAACCGCTTCGCAGACCGTTCCAGCCCACCTGGGCTTCCCTGGCCGGTTACACGGTCCCCGGCTGGTACAGCGACGGCAAGTTTGGCATCTTCATCCACTGGGGGGTGTATGCGGTGACGGCGTTTGGCAACGAGTGGTACCCGCGCAACATGTACGTGCAAGGGAGCAAGGAGTTTGCGCACCACTTAGCCACGTATGGGCCGCACACCGAACATGGCTATAAGGACTTCATTTCCCAATTCACCGCTGAGCGGTTCGATGCCAGTGCTTGGGCTGAACTGTTCGCGCAAGCTGGGGCTCGCTTTGTCGTACCTGTTGCCGAGCATCACGACGGGTTCGCCATGTACCGCAGCAGGTTGTCGCAGTGGACCGCGGTCACGATGGGTCCCAAGCGCGACATCATCGGCGAGCTTGCCTCTGCCACACGCGCACGCGGCATGGTGTTCGGCGTTTCCACCCACCGCGCCGAGCATTGGTGGTTCTTCAACGGCGGGCGCGAGTTCCCGTCCGATGTGCAAGACCCCGCCTTCGACAGCTTCTATGGACCCGCCCAGCCGCGCGACAGCCAGCCCAGCACCGCATATCTGGATGACTGGTACGCGCGCACCTGTGAGCTGGTCGAAAACTACCGACCGCAGCTGGTGTGGTTCGATTGGTGGATCGAGCAGCCGGTGTTCGAACCCTATCTGCGGCGCTTCGCCGCGCACTACTACAACCTCGGCGCGCAGTGGCAGATGGGCGTGGCGATCAACTACAAGCATCAGGCTTTCCGCGACGGCAGCGCGGTGTACGACGTGGAACGTGGCCAGCTCAGCGACATTCGCCCAGCCTTCTGGCAGACCGATACCGCGGTGGCAAAAACGTCCTGGGGCTACGTCGCCAACCAGCAGTACAAGACCGCGACAGACCTCATCCACGATCTGGTAGACATCGTGAGCAAGAACGGTGCGCTGCTACTCAATATCGGTCCCCGGCCCGATGGCACCATTCCCGAGCCCGAACAGCAGGTGCTGCGGGAGATCGGCGCCTGGCTGGCGATTAATGGCGAGGCGGTGTACGGCACCAAGCCGTGGACCGTGTATGGCGAGGGACCAACCGCGGTGGTGGGTGGCTCGTTCAACGATACCAAGCGACCGCCATTTACCAGCCGCGATGTGCGTTTCACGACCAGGGGTGACGCACTGTACGCCATCGTGCTGGGCATCGCGGAGGGCGAGGTGGTGGTGCAGTCGCTCGGTACGAACCACCACTTGTACCCATACGTGATCGACCGTGTGGAGTTGGTGGGCCATCATGCACCGGTGACGTGGACGCGTGCGGCGGACGGCCTGTATGTCACGTTACCAGCAGGCTACCGCGCCAGCCATGCCTTGGTGCTCAAGATTGGTCACGTCTGAACCGAGTGAGGAGCCATGGATGCTCGCCAGCAGCAATACGCCGGACAACCTCGACCTCTTGTTAAGGCGTTCGACGCCTGAGGTGCAGGACATCGTGCAGGCGGCGCGGGCTGTCATCAAGGAGGAGCTGCCGGAGGCTCAGGAGCGCGTACATCTGGGCTGGAATGCCATCCACTACAAGCTCGGCGCCTCCATGCGCGATGTATTGGTAGCGCTCGACCCCATGCGTACCTATGTGAACCTGGAGCTAGCTGATGGCGTCAACCTGCCCGATCCCGCCCAGCGCCTGGAGGGCACCGGCAAGCGCATGCGGCATGTGAAGTTGCGCGACGTCACGAGCACGCAGCGCCCTGAAGTGCGCGCGCTGCTGAGAGCACAAATTGCTGCGCACGCCGCGCGAGCGTAACGCGGTCGTACGTTGGTTGACACCGTACTCAGGGTGCCGTACAGTAGTTGGGTTACTCAAGACCTTGTAGGGAGAGGAGAAGGCACAATGACCGCATGCTGCCCAATCTCCCGCCACGTGCAGGGGTCTGTGCCCGCCTAAGGCTGCTCCCAAGCAGTTCATACGGCGCAAGCGAATCGCTTTCCTGGTCCCCTCCACGTAACGGGTGCTGACTATCCGCGTTGACCGCTGCCGGTGCGGCTGTGTGGCTGCACGACGGCCGGTCACGGCGCCGCTGCTCCAGTGTATGAATGCCCGCGTGAGAGGACTCCATCGTAGATGTCTCGACCCAAGCCCAAAAGCATGAGTGGGGGCCGCGCTGGCCTGGCCGAGCGCGACCGCCCGCTAGGAGATAGTACAGCCGAGCCAGGTGTGAATGCCGGAGATGGCCTTGCCACATCGCAGGTCCAGGGACTCATCTTGTTTCGTGGCCAGGGCTACTATCGCGTCCAGACAGACAGCGGCGTGGTGCGCTGCACCATTTCCAGCCGGTTGCGCAAGCAACTCATCTACCCCATCGCCGACCCCGGGTCGCTGCGTCACCACGTGGTGGAGGTGCGCGATATTCGGGAAGTCGATCCGGTGGCCATCGGCGATGCAGTCCGGCTGACCCTAAGCGCCGATGGCACCGGCCAGATCGTTGAGGTGCTGCCGCGCAAGAACAAGGTGTCGCGCAAGGCAGCGGGCCCCCGCCCACTGGAGCAAGTGATGGCCGCCAACATCGACCACGTGGTGGCTGTGTGCTCGCTGGCTCAACCCGTGACCACATGGAACCTCATCGATCGCTATCTGGCCGCTGCTGAGGTGAACGATTTGCACGGCGTGATCATTGCAACCAAGGCCGACCTGGCCGATCCGGCAGAGTATGAGCCGGAACTGGCGGTGTACCGTGGAATCGGTTACACCACACTCGTGACCAGCGCTGCTGACGGTATTGGCATCGATGCGGCCCGCGCACTGCTCACTGGCAGCATCGCGTTGTTCGTGGGCCGCTCTGGTGCTGGCAAGACGACGTTGCTCAACACCATCGAGCCCGGATTGGGGTTGCGGGTGGCCGAGGTAAGCGCCGTCACCGGCAAGGGCAAGCACACCACCTCACACCTGGAGCTGTTCACGCTGTCCGGTGGGGGCGGGGTGATCGATGCCCCCGGCATGCGCGAGTTTGGCTTGTGGGACCAAGACCGTGCCGATGTGCAGTACGCCTTTCCAGAACTGCGACCATTTGCCGGTGCGTGCAAGTTTGGCTTGGGCTGCCGGCATCGCGGCGAACCCGGATGTGCGCTGCAACAAGCGGTGAACAGCGGCGCCGTGACGCCGCGCCGTTTCGACAGTTTCCTCAAGATAGTCGGGTCCCCAGTCGAGGGCTGAGTTTGATAGGCTAGCGGAACGAGCGCTGATCCGGCACCTGAGCCGTGGTCCACGCCCGGTTCACCAGGGGGCACGCACGTACCGTGGAAGAGCACCTGAACACCAGCGACGCCGCACGCCCGGCGTTGCTGAGCCAGTCCACGGTGGCAATGGGCACGGTGGTGACAATCCTGAGTCCCACCACCGATGACACGCTGTTTGCTGACGCGGTGGCGCGCGCCTTTGGTTGGTTTGGGCACGTGGAGCAAGCGTGCAGCCGGTTCGACCCAGCGAGCGAGCTGCGCTGGCTACAAAGTCAGCACGGTAAACGCACCAAAGTGAGCCCGGTGCTGTTTGAGACGTTACGCCTGGCAGTGCAGGTGGCTCGCGCCACCCGTGGCGCCCTGGACCCCACCATCGGCGCGGCGATGGAACGCCGCGGTTTTAACCGGCACTCCGTCACCGGCCAAGCCACGGCCACCACTGACGTAGCGAACGGCGCGCGCACGTCCTACC
>JANWJO010000113.1 GCA_025449435.1 Chloroflexota bacterium
GGTCAGGGGAGCAGCCAAGGCCAGTGAAGCGTGTAGATTATGCACGCACCTGTTGACATCGGTTCTGAGCGTGGCTACAGTGGCGTGGAGCACCTTCGCTCATTGATAAAACCTGGGAGGCACGAACAATGCGCTGTCCAACACTGTGGTGGTGCCATGCCACGTGCCGGACGGCGAGACTGCCCATCTAGCAAGCCATCGGGGAATGCGCTGCCATTTTCCCGATGCCAACTGGTCCTGACGCAGTACTCCTGACCGATACGAGCCTGCCGAAGCCTAGCTCCCTGCGCGAGCCGCGCCTTGATCGTGCCCGGCCGCTGAGCATCGAGGCATTGCACCACCCTCTTTTCACGTGGATGGTTCCGGCTGCGATTGCTTACGGTTGTTGCGAGAGGAGGCTCTGGGATGCGTGCTATCCAAACCACTCGCCGCTATGCGCGGCTGCTGTCTCGTTATCTGGGTCCCGAATGGGTACGCATGGCGCTGCTTACGGTAATCCTGGTGGCGGCCATGAGCGTGCAATTGATAACTCCTTTGGTGGCAGGGCTGTTTCTCGATCAGGCCACGGGCGGTGTGGCGCTGCGCGGCCTGGTGTGGCTAGCGGTCCTAACCATGATATTAGGGGTGGTAAGGCAAGGTGTCGCCGTCGCGGAGACCTACGTCGCGGAGAGTGTGAGCTGGGCGGCAACCAACGCACTACGAGTCGAACTAGTTGCGCATTTGCTCCGGCTGGATGCGTCGTTCCACGCCACTCGCACCACTGGCGAGCTCATCGAGCGGGTCGACGGCGATGTGGCGACCCTCGCCCGGTTTTTCTCCCGTTTTGTGGTGTATGTGCTGGGCAACGGCCTGCTCATCCTGGGTGTGCTAGTGCTGCTCTTCACTGTGGATTGGCGCGTTGGACTTGGTCTAAGCGCATTCGTCGTCGTTGCGATTGCGTCGTTGCTGCTTATTAGGGCTTCGACGACGCCCTTCTCCATAGCGGAACGTCAGGCAAGCGCCAGCTTCTTCGGATTTCTCAGCGAATACCTGGGCGGTCTGGAAGACATCAGGTCCAGTGGAGCAGTGGCATTCGTCCTGAGGCGGTTCACCGAAATCTTGCGTTCTTGGCGTGCCCTGAGCATCCGGTCGGGGATGGGGGGATATGCGATGAGCGCCACCAGCCAGGGGCTGTTTGCTCTGGGCATGGCCGTGGCCTTTGGGTTAGGCGCCTGGTTGCACCAGGAAGGGACACTCACCGTTGGCACCGTGTACATGATCTACCGGTACACCGAGGTGCTCCGGCAGCCAACGGAACAACTCCGCGAAGAGGTGCAGGACCTGCGGCAGGCCGACGCCAGCATGGTCCGCGTGGAAGCACTCCTAGCAACGCGCCCTGTCCTGTTGGATGGGCCAGGCTTGCCGCTTCCTCCTGGCCCCCTATCCATTGACCTGGAACACGTGTCGTTTGGTTACGCGACTGCTGGAGATGTTCTGCGCGACGTGAGTGTGCGCCTCGCGCCTGGCCACGTGCTAGGCATCGTGGGGCGGACCGGCAGTGGCAAGACGACACTCACCCGGCTCCTGATGCGCTTCATCGACCCTGACTCCGGCTGCGTCCGCATTGGCGGCATCAACGTGAAGGACGCGCACCTTGCCACGTTGCGCACACGCGTCGGCCTGGTGACGCAGGATGTGCAACTGTTCCGAGCGAGTGTGCGCGACAACGTGACATTGTTTGACTCCACAGTTAGCGATTACCAGATACAGCGAGTGCTCGAGGAATTGGGACTCGCCACCTGGCTGGACGACATGCCGGACGGACTCAATACGCAACTTGGGCCGACCGGTGCAGCACTGTCGGCTGGACAGGCCCAAATCTTGGCTTGCGCGCGCGTGTTCTTGCGCAATCCAGACGTCGTGATTCTGGACGAGGCCTCGTCGCGCCTCGACCCATACACCGAACATCTGGTCCATGCGGCAATGAGCAGGCTCCTTGACGGACGGACCGGCGTCATCGTGGCCCACCGGCTGTCCACCGTCTCGCTGGCCAGCGACATCCTGGTGTTGGAGGATGGGCGCGTGTGGGAAATCGGGTCGCGGAGTGACCTCGCCGCCGACCCATCGTCGCGCTTCGCCCAGATGCTGCGGGTCGCGATCGCGGGAGCGCCGCGATGAACGCTTTGCCCACCTGGCGATACCTGGCGAAAATGGCAGGTAACGCTCCCCGGCTGTACATCCTTCACGTTACGTTGTTCACTGTCATTAACGTGTCATCGCTCATCCCTGGCCTCATCGCCCGCGCGTTCTTCGACGCCCTTACGGGCACGGCCTCAATGTCAGTGAGCACTCTTGGCCTGATGGCGCTGCTCGCGCTGTTCGCCCTTGCCGGCGCGGTGCTCTGGATGAGTGCAGGCTTTGTCGAGATCGTCCTCCGGTTCGCGATGAGCGGTCTCTTGCGGCGGAACCTGTTAGGGCACATGTTGAATCGTCCAGGGGCGGCGCCGCTGCCGTTCTCCATCGGCGAGATCATAAGCCGCTTTCGCGACGACGCGCACGAAGCCGAAGATAACCTGGACTGGACAACTGACATCGTGGGCTCAAGTGTCTTCGCGCTGGTTGCCGTCATCATTCTCGCGCACATCGACGTGCGGATGACCGCGATTGTTCTGCTACCATTGGTCATCGTGGTGGCACTGGCGAGGCACGCCAGTTCGGTGCTCGGGCGGTTCCGCGAGGCCAGCAGTCAGAGTACCAGCCTGGTCACCGGCGCCATCGGAGACCTGTTCGGCGCTGTTCAGGCAATTCAAGCTGCTGGCGCCGAAGATCGGGCTGTGGCCTACTTCCGCGGGCTCAGTGAGCGACGGCGACATGACATCGTGGCCGACCGTCTGGCGACGCAAGTGGTGAACGGCATCACGGGCAATGCGGTGGGCTGGGGTACAGGACTCATCATGGTGCTGGCCGCCGGAACGCTGCGTAACGGCACCATAACCGTGGGCGATTTCGCCCTGTTTGTGTCGTACCTGGGCTACATTGCAGCCTTCGTCGATGGGTTAGGGCGATTTCTGGCGCACTACCAGCAAACTGGCGTCGCGTTCGAGCGCATGGGCGCCCTGCTGGACGGGGAACCGCTCACGGCGCTCACCGCGCACACTCCGCTGCACCTGCGCGGCGCCCTGCCTCCGATGCCACCGCCAGTGAGGTCCAACGGCCAGGCACTGGAACTGCTCGAGGTCCAGGGGTTGACGTACCTGCACCCCGCATCCAACCGAGGCATTGAGCGCATCGACCTGCAGCTGCCGCGTGCCTCCCTGACCGTCATCACTGGGCGCGTCGGCGCTGGCAAAACGACGCTCGTGCGCGCTCTGCTCGGGCTACTCTCGCCGCAAGCAGGCGAAGTCGTGTGGAATGGTCACCCGGTCGAGGATGCTGCTCGATTCTTTGTACCGCCGCGCGCCGCCTACACGGCGCAAGTGCCGCGCGTGTTCAGCGACACGCTGAAGCAGAATGTGCTGCTGGGGCTACCAGATGATGCGGTTGCACTCGAACGAAGCATTCATCTGGCGGTCTTAGATCACGATGTACAGATGCTGCCGGGCGGACTAGAAACGCCGGTGGGCACCCGTGGTGTCACGCTTTCCGGCGGCCAGGTTCAGCGTGTTGCCGCCGCGCGGATGGTCATCCGTCGCGCTGAGCTCATGGTCATCGACGATCTGTCCAGTGCTCTTGACGTAGACACGGAACAACTGCTTTGGGAGCGCCTGTTTGCTGGCAGACGGGTGACCTGCCTGGCTGTTTCGCACCGGCGGGGAGTCCTGCTCCGTGCCGACCATATAGTCGTGCTCAAGGATGGACGAATTGAGGCGCAAGGCACGCTTTCAGACCTGCTGGCAACGAGCACGGAGATGCAGACGCTCTGGAGCGAGACTGACGAACCCGCCATGGTGGACTAGCCGCAACCGGGCCCCAGGCGCTAATGCAGCCGCACTTCGTGGCCCGTACGGGTCGACTCTTCGAGCGCGGCCATCGCTGCGACGATTTCCCTGCCATAAGCGCCGTCAATAGGCACCGGGCGATCGGTTTGGACGCAGTTGATAAAGTCTTCGAGCTCAGTGGCAAACCAGTTGCCACGGCCACCTTCCACTTCAACAGCGGTCCAGGTGTTGTCCTTGCCAACCCACAGGCCAGGATTGGGAGGGTAGGATGCGATGCGCAACTGCCCAGCGGTACCAACTACGTCGTGCCGGTATTCCTCGACGCCGGTCTCGTAGGCTGCGTGGGCGATGTTGGCCACATGTCCATTGGCAAAACGTAAGGTGCCTATAAAACTGTCATCAGCCTGGACGCGTGAGCTAAAGATATCGTTGGTCACGCGGCCGCCGGCTATAACGATCGGGCTGTCAGCAAGCCAGCGGCACGTGTCGATCATGTGGGCGCCATTCATCTGCAGCATGCCGCCGCCCTTGGTGCGGTCCATGCCCCATGCTGGCCGGCCCGCGAGCGCCAGCGGCTTGACCCAGTACACCGTTTGAAACACGAGGGAGCCGATGATGCCTTGGGTTAGGTGTTGCTTCGCGAGGATGTTAAACGGACTGTAGTGCTGGCTGTGTCCAACCATCATCTTTACGCCGGCGGCAGCCACGGCCTCGTTGATGCGGTCGCACTCATCGGGTTGCATGGCCAGTGGCTTCTCGATGAGGATGTGCTTACCAGCGCGCGCAGCATCGACCGCCACGCGTTCGTGCAACCAGTGCGGCAAGCATACGGTGACAATGTCCACATCGGTCCGATCCAAGAGTTGCTGGTAATGGACGAAGCTCTCGCACTGAAATTCTTTTTCGGCGGCAGCGCGTCGAGTAACGTCACTCTCCGCCACGCCAACCAGGCGAGCGCCGCGTGCCCGCTGAGCCGCGCGCATGTGGCTACTGCCAGCGCGGCCATAGCCGATGACGCCGATACCTGTTTCGTTTGTCACGGCCAACCCTTCTTGCTGGGCCTGCGGGCAATAGCCAGTTTGCATCCCAGCAACTGCACGTCATGACGCGGCAGTGTAGGATGCGCGCGGCGGTAGCGCAACAACAGAGGAGCTCTTAATGGCGACAGGCATACGGCAATTCCGTCGTGCTGTGGTCGTGCTGCTCTTATTGGTAGTTGGCGTCCCGACTACGTTGGTCGCCGGGATACAGCCACCAGTTGCTAAGGCAGCGCCGGTGTTCGCGGGTCGCACGCAAGCGAAACCTCCAGCGCATCCCCCCGGACCAGGGAAACCGGCGGGGATCGTCCACCCAGGCTCCAGAACGCCAACAAGCAAACGTACCGCCACGCCGCCAGCTCCACTGACCTACCACGGCGGACTGACTATGCATGTCAACACCACCTACGCCATCTACTGGTCGCCATCCGGTAGCTTGCCGATGAGCGCGGGCTACCAGCCGCTGATCAATCAGTTTCTTGGTGACGTCACCGCGGCCAGCGGGACCAACGGGAATGTGTACGGCACCGATACGCAGTATTACGACACCACCAACGGGAATATCACCTACGCTTCGACGTTCGCTACTTCGTACGTCGATACCGATGCGTTCCCGGGAAATGGCTGTACCGACCCGTCAAAGTCGTATGCTACGTGCCTCACCGATGCGCAAATAGCGGCGGAACTCGTTGCCTTTACCGCTTCGCATGGGTTGTCCAACAACATTGACACGTTTTATATGCTGATGTTCCCTCCGCACATTGCTTCGTGCTTCGACGCATCCAGCACCACCTGTTCGACCAATGCCTATTGCGCGTATCACAGCCAGCTGTTTGGCACGGGCACCGACCTGCTGTACGGCGTGCTTCCTTACGTGACAGATTATCCTGCGGCATCCGAGGCGACGTGCCTGACGGGACCAGCACCAGGGGGAGAAGAACCAAACGGCGACGTTGCGGACGACGCTATCAACCTGATCAGTCACGAGCATAATGAGGCCATCACCGACCCCAATGGGGATGCCTGGTACACGACGTCGGACTTCTTCGAGAATGGCGACAACTGTGTCTGGACGTTTGGCGCCACGCTTGGATCGACTGGAAAAGCCGCCAATAGCGAATTTGACCAAGTGATCAACGGGCATGACTACTACATCCAACAGGAGTGGAGTAACGCCAGCACCGCATGCGAAATGGCGGCGACCAGCGACCCGCCGTCGGTGAGCCTCGTAACGCCTGATGACTCCGCCCTTGCTGGCGGTGGGACAGTCACGATCAACGGGGCGCAGTTCACCGGCGCAACAACGGTCCACTTCGGCTCGGTAGCGGGCACCAACCTGGCTGTTGCTAACGACGGGCAACTGACGGTGACGGCACCGGCTCAGGCAGCCGGAACCATTGATGTCCGGGTCATCACGGGGCGGGGAACCTCGGCAGTGACTTACACCGACGTGTTTTACTACCTCGGTTCGAGCGAGCCTTATGCCCCCTTACCACCCGTCCGCATCCTGGACACCCGTGCCGGGTCTCATGTTGGGCCGTACACCACGCCATTTGGCCCCAACACGACACTCCCCGTGCCGATCCTGGGCCTGGGCGGCGTACCTATTAGCGGCGTAAGCGCTGTCGTCCTCAACGTCACGGTGACGGACACCACAGCGCCGAGCTATCTCACCATCTGGCCGAGCGGCAGTACGCAACCCACCGCGTCGAGCCTCAACTGGACAGCGGGCGTAACGGTGCCCAATTTGGTGGAGGTATCCGTCGGCGCTGACGGCAATATCCTCGTGTACAACCTGGCAGGCAATACGGACGTCATCATGGATGTCCAAGGCTATGTGGGAACAGCTGCTGTCACCGGAACGGCGGGTCGGTTCAACCCACTGCCCCCGACTCGCATCGTCGACACACGGCCATCATTGCTGGTCGGCACTAATACCACCTGGCAGCCAAATCAGACGCAAGCGGTGACGGTGCTGAGTAACGGTGGCATTCCCAGTACCGGCGTGTCGGCGGTCGTGCTCAACGTTACCGTCACGGACACCACGGCACCGAGCTACCTCACCATCTGGCCTGCAGGAACAGCACAACCCGTCGCCTCGAACCTCAACTTTGTGGCCGGTCAAACCGTGCCTAACAGGGTGGTCGTGCCCGTCGGCACCGGTGGACAGATCGACGTGTATAACCTGGCGGGAACCGTTGACGTGATCATCGACGTCAACGGGTGGATTACGAACTCAACGGCGACCACCGGCTCGCAATTCACGTCCACGTCGCCCGTTCGGATCATCGACACGCGTCTTGGTCCGCCATTCACGGCCTTGTCGGGCGCATTCACCGGCGCGCAATCGCGCGGGTTCAATGTCTCGGCACTGCCGCCCGCGGCGGTGTCGGCCAAAGCGCTGGTTATGAATGTCACTGTGACCGATACGACAGCTGCCGGCTACCTTACGGTGTATCCAGGCAACGTTTCCCCAGTGCCCCTGGCCTCAGACCTCAACTGGGTACATGGGCTGACGGTGCCCAACTTCGTAGTGGTGCAGGTTGCACCCGATGGATCGGTGGACATCTACAACTCAGCGGGAAATACCGACGTGATTGTAGACGTTGTCGGGTGGTACTCCTAGCGGACCAAAGCGCGCTCACACGTGCAAGGCGTCTCTGGCGAAGGTGACGCTGGTCTCAAAGTGTTGGCGCTGCTGGCGCAGGAACTCCGCGCGCTGCTGGGGAGTGGTGGCTGGGGAGCCTAGGTCGGTGGTCAACTGAACCAACGGACTCGCGACGCCTGCGCGCGCCAGGTTGACAAACCGCATGAGGTCGCGCCCGGGCACATTGGGGTAAGCAAGCCAGAAAGCACCGTTTTCGTCGAAGTACGGAAGCGCCTTGGGGCCACGGCCGGTGATGATCTCCAAGTCGATGGGGAGTTGGGGGTTAGTGTTGCGTAGCACCGCCACGATGGCCGCTAGGTCCACCGAGCCTTGACCCATCGGCACCCATTGCGCTTGTGCGCCGTGCGTATCCTGCCAGATGCGTGTGTCGCGCATGTGGCAGGTGATGATATACGGTGAGAGCACTTCAGCAGAGAGCAACGGATCCTCACCACCGTACGCGGGGTTGCCCGTATCGAGACAAGCACCAACCGTTTCGAATCCAACAGCCTCGATGATGCCGCGCAGTTCACGTGCCAGCAGGTCCACGCCGCCGTGGTTCTCTAGCGCGATCTTGATGCCGAGCTGCCTGCAACGCGGAGCGACCGCTCGCAACACGCGCACCGTCTCGGCGATGTGCTCCTCGAGCGGGACCTTCCCCATGCGATCGGCTTCAAAGCCCATAAAGCAGCGCACCACCGGCGACCCTACGGTTGCAGCGGCATCTAACATCTGGTGAAGTTGGTCTTCGCCGGTGCCGAGCGTCGGGTCGAACGACAAAGCGTAGCGATCAATACTGCGCATGCCGATTTCCAGGGTGAGGCCAAGGTGTTCGGCCCGCGCAAGTACCCGCTTCAGATATTGGGTCTCCAAAGAATCGAAAAAACTACGCTCCGAGAAGTGGACGTTGTGCAGCCCTTGTTGAGCTGCGTAGTCCAACATCTGGAATGCATCCCAGCCCTGGTCCTTGAGGCTGTAGGTGTCGATGCCTAGCCGCATGCTCGCTCGCCGTTTCCATTGTGCTCGCGCCCCATGCGCGACGTCCCGGAAGTGTACACAGATAGCGAGTTGGTGCTCCGGGCATTCGCTTCGCGCATGGTTTGTCGCGCTCGCGCGCACCATCCTAATCTGGCCCGTGCCAATGAGGCACTTCGTACACCATTCGCAAGGTGAGTGCAAGCTCTTCAGGTTTGACACGCTTGGGCGCCTTTTAGTACTATTTTGCGAATCACGGCGGCCGTTGTGCGATGCGATTTTGGCCCACGTTCGATCGTAGCTGCGATTCGTTGTGGAGGTCATCCGGGAGGTCATCGCGCGGTGTCCGTGCACGGAAGAGAGGGCTTCATGGCGTCTGGTCCCTCAACTCAACGCAGAAGCAACTGGTGGCTCTGGCTCCTTGCCATTCCCTTCCTGGCGCTGTTATTCCCGCAGATCTATAACTTCACCGACCCTACCGTGCTGGGGTTCCCCTTCTACTATTGGTATCAACTCATCTGGGTCATCATCACGGCCGGGCTGTTGTGGTTAGTACACGTCAAAGCCCGGTAGCGCGTCATCGTCTGTACCGACGTGTCTGTGGGTGCGTGCTTCGAGCAGATGAGGAAATAAGAGGATGAGCGTCGTAGCTGTTAGCGTGTTTGTCTTCTTCTTCGTGGTGGTGACAGCTCTGGGTTTTGTCGCTGCCAACTGGCGCAAAGGTGACCTTACGCAACTGCATGAGTGGGGCCTTGCGGGTGGGCGGTTTGGTACGGTGCTGTCCTGGTTCATGCTGGGTGGCGACCTGTACACGGCCTACACCTTTGTGGCCGTACCCGGCGTCATGTTTTCAACCGGCGCCTATGGCTTCTTCGCCGTACCGTACACGGTCATCCTGTATCCTATCGTGTTCTTGTTCATTCCCAAGTTCTGGGATGTGTGCAAGGCACGAGGATACCTGACCGCCTCTGACTATGTGCGCGGGAAGTATGACAGCCCCGGGCTGGCACTCGCTATGGCCATCACCGGCATTGTCGCGACGATGCCGTATATCGCCTTGCAGATCTATGGTATGGGGGTCGCGGTCACTGGGCTGGGTATTAATCGAGAATGGGCGCTGGTTATCGCCTTCCTTGTGCTTGCGGCGTATACTTATGTGAGCGGACTGCGCGCTCCTGCCATGATCTCCATAGTGAAAGATGCCATGGTATGGATCTTCGTCATCGTAGCCATCATTGTTATTCCTGCCAAGCTCGGCGGTTTTGGCCCGATCTTTAGTGCGGTTGCTGCTGCCAA
>JANWJO010000114.1 GCA_025449435.1 Chloroflexota bacterium
GTGTTCGCGCTGACGCCGTTGGGCGATACGCTGCGAACCGACGCACCTGGTTCGCTGCGCTATTTCGCCATCACCGCGACCGCCTATGGGCACTGGGCGCCGTGGGGACAGTTCCTAGACAGCGTGAAGACTGGCAAACCAACGGTAGTGGAGTCGCTAGGTCAGGACCTGTTCGGATGGTTCAGGGAGAATCCCGAAGAAGCGGCGTACTTTAGCAATGCGATGGGCAACATCTCCGGCCTAGTCGCGAGCGAGTTTGCACGGGTGTACGACTGCACCACCGCGAAGACCATCGTCGATGTCGGCGGCGCTCATGGCGTCTTGCTGGCGGCGACGCTGCACGCCAATCCAGTTGCGCGCGGCATCCTGTTTGACCTGCCCTACGTCATCGCCACCGCGATGGACACGGTGCAGGCGCAGGGGATCGCGGACCGCTGTGAGCTCGTGGCCGGCGACTTCTTCGAATTCGTGCCTGCGGGAGCCGACCTCTACTTGCTCAAGAACATCATCCACGACTGGGATGACGAGCACAACGACCGGCTACTCGCAACATGCCATAGCGCCATTGCACCCGGTGGCAAACTTGTCGTGGTGGAGATGGTGGTACCAGCGGATAACCAACCCACCGCCGTGCAGGGGATGGACCTCAACATGCTGGTGATGGCTGGGGGGCGCGAGCGCACCGCGGCTGAATACCAGACCTTGCTCGCTGGCGCCGGCTTCAGGCTGGACCGGATCATTCCTACCCACTCGCCCTACAGCATCATTGAATCCACGCGGCTTTAGCTACAAGCAACTGGAATTATGAGAGAGGAAAAGCATGCCATACCTTCTGGTTCGCCACAAAGTTCACGACTACACCACCTGGAAGCCGGTGTACGACGAAGATGCCCCCAACCGCAAGCAGCATGGGTCCAAGGGTGGCCGGCTGTACCGCAACGCGAATAATTTCAACGAGCTGATCGCGATCTTCGAGTTCGAGGACACTGAAGGCGCCATTGCGTTTACCCAGTCGCCAGAACTGCGGGAGCGCATGCAGCGCGCTGGCGTCGCCGACCAGCCAGATATCTACTTCCTCGACGAGGTGGAGCGCTCCGCGACGTAGCGATCAGAGGACGAAGCCTCACCCACGCCCAGAGGGCATCCTCTCTCTCTACAACACCTGTGGAGAGGCGGGGGTGCCCTCTAGGCGATTAGCGGAAGGGTCCGCAGTCTAGGGGGAACGGGAGTGAGGCTTTGTTCGCTTGCGGGAAATGCGTCTGGGACTCACGTCCGCCGTACAACCTCCAGACACACGCCCAGCCAGCACGCTGCTACACTGCGGTGTATTGCGAACATCTGTTCAAGTGGAGGGTGGCGATGGGGACATTTGTGTTGGTACCCGGCGCGTGGCTGGGTGGCTGGGCCTGGAGCGAGGTGGCGGAGCTGCTGCGTGCCGCCGGCCACCGTGTCTATCCGGTGACGCTCACCGGGCTGGGCGAGCGTAGTCATCTGGGCAGCTCTCAGGTGACGCTCGATACTCACATTATCGATGTCCTCAACATGCTGCGGTTCGAGCAGTTGCGCGACGTGACGCTGGTGGGGCATAGTTACGCCGCCAATGTGATCAGCGGTGCTGCGGATCGCGCTCCCGAACGCATCGGGCGCTTGATCTACCTGGATACCTGGCCGCTTCCCGACGGTGCAATGCAGGCCGATTTGATGTGGTCTTCCAACAAGGAAGAACAACTACGGCAAGTTGCAACTCAGGGCGAGGGCTGGCGTTTGCCGCTGCCGGCATGGGCGGATCTTGATCAGGGCAACGATCTGCGCGATCTCGGTGAGGCAGAGCAGCGTCACCTGCGCGAGCGCGCAACCGACCACCCCGTGGGCACGTTCACGCAGCCTGTGCGGCTCACCAATCCGGCGCGTGACCAACTGCCTAAGACTGCGATCTGGTGCAGCCAGACCGCTGCCGAGGTCCAGCAGATGATCATCGCCTATCCACAGGTGTGCAGTGAACTTGCCAAACCAGGCTGGCAGGTGCTCGAACTCCCGACGGGACACTGGCCCATGTTTTCCAAGCCCTCGGAACTGGCGGCAATGCTGGGCAGCGTGTCCTAAGCGCAAACAGCATTCAAGATGCGAGGCGCTTGCAGGCGCGAGCAAGCAAACGCTGCACAATAGTTGTTGCTATCACTGGTCCCCACTCAGGGCAATATTGCAAGAAGTGTTGGGCAGTTCTACCCCTCTTTGGCCGAGCTCCCCGCTATCTCACTGGCGGGCTCGTTGCGGCCACCGAGGTGGCGCGCGAGGAAGGCTTCGACGTGGGTGTAGAAGTGCAGTTGGTTGGCTGGTCGGGCGAGCCCGTGCCCCTCGTCGGTGTAGATCAGGTATTCCACGGACAGGCCAGCCCCACGCATAGCCGCCACGATCTGGTCGCTCTCCGCCTGGGGCACGCGCGGATCGTTGGCCCCCTGGCCGATCAGCAGCGGAGCGGTGATGCGGCCAGCGTGCGTCAGTGGCGACCGCTCGGTGAGGAATGCCGCGTCGGCTTCAGGGTCGCCCACCCGGCGAAACATGGTGGCCTTCATCGGCGCCCAGTACGGCGGAATGGCCTTGAGCAACGTCACGAGGTTGCTCGGCCCCACCAGGTCAACGCCTGCCGCGAATACCCCCGGCGTGAACGCTAGCCCGGCCAGCGTGGCATAGCCACCGTAGGAGCCGCCCATGATGGCGATGCGTGCTTTGTCAGCGGTCCCGGCGCTCACCAGCCAGTTGACGCCATCGATCAGGTCGTCGTGCATCGTCCCACCCCATGCGCGGTCGCCGGCGTTGAGGAACTGCTTGCCGTAGCCCGTCGAGCCACGGAAGTTCACTTGCAGCACCGCGTAGCCGCGATTGGCCAGCCACTGGACGGTAGATTGGAATCCCCAGGTGTCGCGGCCCCAAGGTCCGCCATGCACCAGCAGTACCGTGGGTAAGTGGTGTGCTGGCAGCCCCGGCGGCGTGGTGAGGTAGCCGTGGATCGTGAGGCCGTCACGCGCGGTATAGCTCACTGGTTGCATCGGTGCGAGCATGGTCGTTTCCAGTTTGGGCCGGTTGCTGAACAGGAGCGTGGCTTGCTGGGTCGCGCGGTCGTACGTATAGAAATACACAGGGCCGTTGTCGATGGTGTAGGCCACCAGCCACAGGTCGTCGGCGATGGTCCGGCTGACAATAGTGAACTCGCCTAGGCGAACCTGGGCGAGTGCGGCAAAGTCGGCAGCGATGCTTGGGTCCAGTACCTGCCAATCCAGCCGGTCGCGGTAGAACGCCGCAGCCTGCACGTGCCGTTGGGTCGGATGGATCACCACGCCGCTCAGGTCATACTGCGGGTCGCTGGCAAGGACCGTTTCCTGGCCAGTGGTCAGGTTGACGGCGAGCAGGCGCTGGGCATTCGCGCCCACGAAGCTGGCCAGCAGCAGCGACGCGCCGTCGTGGCTGAAGCCGATAGTGTGGCCATCATCCTCCTCGGGCTCCCAGAGCTGTAGGATGCGCCAGCCCTGGCTGGCGGTGTCACGTACGAGCACATCGTGGCCGCCTTGGGGAGCGGCCGCCATAGCAGCACGTACTGCGAACGCGGCGTCGACGGTCCACATCACCACGTTGCCAGGGTTTTTCGTGTCCAATACAGGTTCTCCACCGCCGAGTGGCAGCCGGTAGACATCGTGCTGATGCCGGTCGAGCAGGTTCAGGCCAATGAGGAGCTCGTTGGGAAACGCTGGTTCCCGTGCGATCAGCCGTGCTTGTACCCCTGGAAATGGCGTTAGGTCTCGCGCGGCTTGTGTGGTTACGTCCACGGCGTACAGGTGGAAGTTTTCGTCGCCATCGCTATCCTGGGCATACACCAGGGTGTTGGGCGCATAGGTCCAGAAATAGCTGCGGATGCCGCGTTTAGCGTCGTTGGTGAGCTGCTGTGCACCGCCCTGGCCGCGCGCCGTGAGCCACACTTGCAGCACGCCGCGATCGTCTGGTGCGAGGTACGTGATATACCGCCCATCGGGCGACAGTTGTGGGTTTGCGCGTTCGGGGTTGCCGAACAGCAGCTCGCGTGGAATGAGCGGCGGCAACGGGGCTGCCGTTGCTGTTGGTGTTGTGCCCGCGGTCTCACTGGTCAACGTGCACTCTCCTCTGTGATCAACATGCCCGGTGGGTTAACACTACTGCCACTGACCGTGGCCAGGCGGCGTAGCCAGGGATGGTCTGGCTGCGTCAACGTTAGCGCCGCAGCCAGCCACTGCTTCTGGTGTGAAGCCAGCAGAGGAAGCGCCAGCGCAAAGTCGTGTTCGTCCTTCGGCTGGATCGGCTCGCGTGACTTGTACAGCAGTTGAATCTCTGGTGCCACGTAGGGAATGCCATCTGGGCTGCGCAGTCCCAATTGCGACAGCGGCACACTGATGCGTGTATCGCGGCGGAACAGCCAGCGACTGGTGGTGTCATCGATGTCTGCGAGCATAAGTTGGAACGCCCAAGGCGATGTGCGCGTCTCGCGGCACCACACGTCGTGGACGTGCGCTCCCAGTGTTTCGCCCACCGGCCACGGACGCAAGCTGCCAGGCGGGTCAGCCGCGTGCAGGTCCCAGTCGCGCAGCCGCTTCCGGACGGCCCCTTGGTCTCGCCGGAGCACCTGCACATCGAGATCGCCATGCCGGCGCGTATGGCGGCCCACAAACAGATCAATCGCCCAACCGCCGGCCACCCACCAGGCGAAGCTCGCCGCACTCAACAGCGGCCCGAGCGCACTCACCGGCAGCGGCTCCCAGCGACCCAGATGATCAGCCCTCATGGCGTGCGCGGTCAGTCGCTAGGTTTGCCTGAACGGCGGCTAAGGTCATTTCCATAATGGGCAGCTTGGACCCCATCCTGGATATCTTTTCGCCAATGGTGCGGCCACCCATCTTGATATAGAAGCCCTCGGCTTGGGGTTCTGCGTCCCAGCGCAGCGTGGTAGCGTCGAGCTGGCCAGCGCGCTGCAAGGCATGCGCAAACAGTCGGCGCCCCACACCCTGGCCAATGTGTGCCGGCTCCACCCATAGG
This sequence comes from Chloroflexota bacterium, assembly GCA_025449435.1. The sequence goes on from JANWJO010000114.1 coordinate 5,059, forward strand.
TCATCCAACATGCACACCTGGCCTTGCGGAAGCAAACTGTAGAACCCGACGATGACGTCCTCGACCACGGCCGCATACACCTCGCTGCTGTGGTCCGCAAAATATGTCGCATCGATCAACTGGCGGCTGATCCAGCTCGCCATCCACTCCGGTGGGTAGTGCCAATAGCCCTTGGATGCGATCATCAACTGCAGCAGCGCCGCGCCTTCGTCCACCTGAGCCGGTCGGATGATCACTGGCAGTCTCTCCGCGCAATGCGTGTATGTTTCATGCCAGGTCTATCGTACCGCCGGTGGGGTTACGGACCTCACCCCCCGCCCCTCTCCGTCACGGAGAGGGGAACCGAGCTACCGGACGGTTGGTCGGCAATGGGGTCATCAGCGTGTTGGCGACATCCTTCCGGCGCAAC
>JANWJO010000115.1 GCA_025449435.1 Chloroflexota bacterium
CCGTTCCGTTCCTCTACGGCTACGACGAGCAGGTGAAGAAGACTCGGGAATATCTGAAGACGGACAAGCTGAACATCGAGCGGTTGGCGCGGGCCCAGACCGAGGGCTCGGGCGTGATTGCGCCGCTGGGCACAAAGGGATTCGAAATCAAGCCGGGCGATGAGTTGCAGGCCATGGTGGTGATCCAGAATAAGGGGGTCGGCCATACGCTCATTCCTGAGCAGCGCGATATGTATCAGGCATGGGCGGAATTTGAACTGACCGATGCTACGGGCAAGGTGCTGCACGCGAGCGGCCGCCTGAATCCCGAGGGGTATCTCGATCCCAATGCACACAGTTTTGTGACGCGGCTGCTCGATGCCAAGGGCAATCTTCTGGTGAAGCATGAGATATGGGACCGCCGCACTACGGCGACGGATGCCACCATACAGCCGGGCCGATCCACGCTGGTGAGATATGGATTCCGCATCCCCAAGGATGGACACGGCCCATACACGATTACGGCCAAAGTGAACTATCGCCATTTCGACGAAACGTTCACCAACTTCGCATTGGGTGACAAGCATCCGCCGTATCCAGTTGCGGAGATGGCCGTGCGCTCACGCGAACTGAAGCTTGGCGAGAACGCGCCGGCAGCGGCGGATGCGAAGGACAACCCTGACTGGATGCGGTGGAACAACTTCGGTATCGCCCTGCTGGACGAGGCACAGTACGCCGAAGCGAAAAATGCGTTCAGCGAGGTGGTGAAATTGCGTCCGCAATACGCGGATGCCTACACCAACCTCGCCATCGTGTACCTGCAGTGGGAGCGCTATGCGGATGCGGCGGCAAGCCTGAACCAGGCTCTGACCATGATGCCGGGAGATGCGCGCGCGCTCTACTACCAGGCGCTGGTGGAGCGCAACCAGGGCGATCTGACATCAGCCGTAGCCAATCTTCAGAAGGTGATTGCGCAATTCCCGCGATCGATCGATGCCCATCGTGAGTTGGGGTTCAGCTACTACCAGCAGCACAAGTACGACCTGGCGCGGACCGAATATGAGACCGTGCAGGACATTGAGCCGGACGATCTGTCGGCGCACTATAATCTGGCCATCATCTACCGGCGCGAGGGCGACAAGCAGAAGGCGGCAGCGCAGGCATCCCTGTTTGCCGACGAAAAGGATGACCCGATGGCCAGCACGGCGACTTTGAATTTCCTGCGTGACCACTCAGAAGTCTCCGGCGAGAGCGTGCCCTGGCATCTGCATACAGCCGATGAAACAGCGGCTCCTGTGAATAAGTGAGCGGCAGGGATTAAGCTAGCGCCATGAGCAAGACAGAGATCATCCGGCGCTCGGCGCTGGCAGGAATATTTGCTATCGGTGCGAGCCTGCTGATGCCGTGCATGGCGCAGCAGCAGGGAAGTCCATCAGCCACAAAAGCGGCGGGCGTCTTGAAGCCGGCCGACACCGCCAACCTGATGCCGGCGCAGGTCTTCTTTCGCGGACAAAGTGCGACGGTACAGATGCGTAACAGCGGCGGCGTCCGCTATGCGGATGGCATGTTCACGCTGATGGCCCTGGTGGACACGTCGGGTTATTCGAGCGGCATACAGCAGCGCTACCAGGCATATCTGATCACTGAAGTGCCGCTCCAACTGGGAGATGGCAGCGACGGCCGCAAGCTTGTGCCCGGAGCTTACGGTGTCGGCTTCATTCAAAACGATCGCTTCGTTGTGATGGATCTGGGTGCGAATGAAGTGCTGAATGTGGGGAGCCATCATGATGCCGAGCTGCATCGTCCCATGCCGCTGCAGGTGCTGGATACACCGGCGGCAGGAACATATCGCTTCTACGAGGGGCGCTCATTCGTGACATTGCAGCGCGCCAGGTAGGATTTCATGCAAAGAAAAAAGGCCACACTCGGTTGAGTGTGGCCTTTCTGCTGGATGAGGCTTAGTTGTTTTTGCCCACGAGAACCTGAACCGAAAGAGTGTGGACGAGGGTGGTGTTGGTGGTCGTCGATGCAGTGACGAGCACGGTGTAGGTTCCCGCGGTGACAGCGGGGCCGGTTCCGTTCGCCGTTCCGCCGCCGCCGTTGATAGTGTTGTAGTAGCTCTGGGTGGGCCCAGGAGCGACAGTGGCGCCGCAGCCGGTGATGCCGAAGCTGACCATCACCAGAACGCATGCAGCCAGCATCGACTGCCACTTGCGACGACGTGCGGGCAGGCCGAGCAGGAAGATACAGGCGAGTGTAGTTCCGCCGGTAGCGATCCACCAGCGGTTGGCGGGCTGCGGGGGAACAACATTGCTGGCGATGGAGTGGGTCGCGTCCGCCCCGACAACCAACGTCTGCGTGGTATAGCCAGCCGCCCCGATCGTGGCATTTACGGTCGACGCCACACCTGCGCCGAAGCCGCACGTCAAGCCGGCCGGGACAGCGCCGCGGACACCGGCGAGCCTGTAGCCGATGACGCTGCAGGTCAGCTTGATCGGCGTTGCCGCATAGGCGCTGTTGAAGTTGTACAGCGAAGTCAGGCGCAGGTTATAGGTAGCCTGCGTTGCGGTTGGAGCGGTGGTATTTTGCAGTGGAGCTGCCTGGTTGACGGTGTTGTCCGACTGCAATGAGAAGTCGGCACTGGTGCGGTCGTCGCTGACATTGACGGTTGTCTGGGCGCTGGAGGATTCAACCTGGTAGTCGTCTCCAAAGATGTCCCACTGGTAGCCGCTATAGATGACGCTGAACACGACCTGGCCGGAAGCAAGATTGAGATAGCCATTCTGCCGCGGAACCGTAAATGTCTCCAGACCGCTGTTGTTCACAGCGAGGCTATTCGTCAGCAGAATGCCGTTTCCGTAAATGCTTATGGTGGGAGTGGTGCTGCAGAACGTGATGAAGAACGTGAAGCATTGTCCGTTTGGTGGATTGCCCGGCGAATTCACCTGGATATTCAGGGTCAGGGAATCGGTAGCTGGAAATGGACCGGCAGGATTGGAGACGCTGATGCCCTGCGAGTCAGTGATCGTGAAGCTCGTAGTGGACGCAAAATTGGTGAAATTGAAGATTGAAGATGAGGAGTTCACATTCACTGTGGATGACGATCCGGCATAGTTTGTGTCACCCGCGTACGTGGTTGTGATTTTGCCATTGGCTGGCACGTCAGTTTTGGTGATCGTGATGCTGGCCGCTGCCATGGCGTTGCCGTTTGGATCGAAGCCCTTCACCAAGGGCACCGTCTTGGGTACCGTGGTCCCGAACGTAACGCTGCCCGAGGGCGAAGTGCCGTTGCTAGGAAATGTTGAAGGTTGCACCGTAGCGGTCAGCGTGATGTTGCCCTGCGTGGTGTCCGGATTCGGTGGGGTGACCGTCATTGCGGTCGAGGCCTTGGTGACAGTGGCGAGGTACGGTCCAGTGGAGCACGACGTAAAGCTGGCGTCACCCGGGTAAGTTAGGGTGATGGAGTGTGAGCCCTGCGTCAGCAGATTGGAGTTGAAGGTTGCGGCGCCCTCAGAGTTGATCGGCAGTGTGGTGATCGGGATCGGGTTGCCGTTATCGGTGACATTGATGGAGCCAGAGGGAATGCCGACGTTGTTGGTGGTTATGGAAGAGTACGGTTCAACAGTAATGCTGACCGGCGTGCCGTAGGGAATGCTTGTGGACGATCCGATGTTGATGTTGTGTCCGTAAACGACCATCTGGCACGCTTCCGGCTTCACCGTGATCGTGTAAGGAGCAGCTGTGACGCTGGAAGCGTAGGTATTGTCGCCGGTGTAGCGAGCGTAGATGTTGTAGGTGCCGCCGGGAAGCAGGTTCCAGGTGTCCGTGGCCGTGCCTCCACTTAGGGTCATGGACTCGACTGCCTGCTCCGCCTGCAGCGGGCTGGATGTGAAGATGGCGACGTCGCCGGTAGCGGTGGCGCCGGTTCCGGAAGCGGGCTTGGCAGTGACGGTGTATTTGAGCCAGGTACTATGCGTCGTGCAGTTCGCCGTGGCGCCGCACTTCGGCGCACTGCCCGTGGATGGATCGATGACGGTGAGTGTTACCGCGCTGGCTGTCGCGCCCGAGGGAGCATAGTTGGCCACGAAGCTGCCGATGTTGAAGCTGCCGAGACCCGAAGCTGCATCGTAGCCGGATCCAGCGGCATAGCCTGTCATCACGTAATTGTTGTTCCCGCCGTTCTTCACGCAATTCGCGGTGCCGTTGGTGCATTGCAGCTCGTTGTTGCCAATCGTGACATCGTTTGCCGTAATGGTCGCACCTGTCGTAACAGCTGAGCTCAGGTGCGAGTACATAGAGGAGTTCACGTTGCCGAGCCCGAAGCGTGAGCCGCTATTGAGCTTATTGACCGTGAGTGCGACAGCGCCCGCGAAAACCGCGCTCGATGCTTCGGTGCCACCCGAGTAGGTGAACTTCGTGCCCGTAGTCTGGCAATCCGAAGGTTGCATGCAGAACAGGTAGGCGGCGCTGTTGTAGCCCTCCGTGTTGTTGGCACCGCTTCCGGCAAAGAACGATACGTCCGGGATGATGCGGTGGGTACTGCTAATGGCCCGAGCCTTGAGGTTGTTGAATTGATAGGAGGGAATGGGTTGTGGTGTGGAGATGCCGTCGACACCTGCGGTGCTGATGCCGCCGCCTCCAGCTAGCTCCACTGAAGCGCCAGCGGTGCCATTGGTGTAGTTCGGAAAGCTATCGTTCCACACCTGCTCGGGAATGGGCGTGTTCTGAATCGATTTGTAAGCAGGAATACCTGAGTTGGCGGCCGACCAATAATGCGTGGCCGGTAATCCGACGCCGTAGTAAAAATCGGTTCCGCCGACGGCGGTCAGGTAAGGCGAGGTGGCGTAGCCGTTGACGGCATAGCCTGAAGTTGCATTTCCTGCGGTGCCCGGCACCTCGCATCCCGCCGAACCGGTGTTGCCGGCTGCAGCGACGACGGTCATGCCTTGTGCCGCCGCCTGCTCTACTGACTGGTTGACGAGCTGCATTCCTCCGGAGCCGATCGCGTTTTCGCAGGACTGGAAGCCATTCAGGAGCACCTGTACCTGGTTATCGGAGATGGCGCGGATAAGCGCGAAGTCCATGCCTGTGTCATAGTCGGTGTCTGCCGAGGTGTAGTAGTAGATGGTTGCCTTGGGAGCCACCGCGCCGACCAGTTCAATCTGCTTGTAGGCGATGTACGCGTCGCCATTCACACCCGGATCGTTGCCGTCCACGATGATCACCGGAGGGTTGGCGCCGAGACCGAAGATGGTGCGGTAGTTGTTGACGTAGGAGATGTTGATGTCGGAATCGCCGATGATGCCGACGATGACGTTCGTGCCACCTAGACCTTGCGCAGTGGGAAGGGGAATGCCGTACTGGGCTGACAAGTCAGCCGGTGAGACTCCATAGATGGTGGCGCCGCCGCTGGTCGTGGTGTAGAGCGGCTTGAGAGCATGAGTTGTCGGATCCAGCCTGGCCTGGGTGCCCGCGCCGGAGCCGCCTTCCAATTTGAAGTTATTGAGTGCAGCAAAACCGGAAACAACGCTGCGAAGCGCCGAAGGAATCTTCGGGTTGGCGTTGTTCGCATAGAACGTCTTGCCGCCTACCGCGTAGGTGTGGATCTCGGTCTGGAAAGTGGATTGGATCTGCGCGGCTGTGGCGCCCACCTCGATGGCCATATGGCCGCCGTAGACGCGGCCAACGCTCATGCCCTGGCCCGACAAGTAGCTGGTGACGGCCTGCACATCAGAATCGGCAACGCCGAAGCGCTTCCCGAATTCATCCGGCGTAAGCCACTTGTGATAGTTCGGAGAGTGCGGATCCTGCTGCGCGGCGAGCAGCGTCTGCAACGCCGACTCCTGCTCCGCGGAGCGCTTTAAAACCAGCAGCATTCTTCCGCGCAGGTTCGCCGGCGCCGGACCGCGATCGAATTGGGGGCGCGCCCAGGGGTGCACTGCACCGGGAAGTGCGACGAGCGCCGAATGTTCTGACTGGCTGGTGATGCGCGGAGTCGCCTGCGCGTGTGCGGTGGCTGTGCTGCCGGGACTGAGAAGCCCTGCGCTAACCAGCGAAAGTGTCGAGAGCGCCTGGGCAAAGCGAGAAGATATCCGAACCATAGCCATCCTGCCATCCATCTCCACCGC
>JANWJO010000116.1 GCA_025449435.1 Chloroflexota bacterium
GGCATATCGGGATACAGCGACTTGATACGCCCCTCCGCTAGCCAGTGATTGGCGAGGCCGTCGAGCACCTCCATGTATTCGGCGACCAGCGGCTCGATCACCGTCCTGATGTCGAGCACATCTTCGAGTACCAGGTAACCCTCATCGTAAAAGCGGTCCAAGTCAACCTTGGGGCCAGTGGCGATAGCCATGTGGTGTGCGCTCCTCTCTGTCGCGGACTTGCCCTGACGCCCGGCACCATTGGTGCCGGTGCAACCTTCCCATCACTATATAGTGTGGCGCATCCACTGTCGTATGCCGGTGAGCACATCGAGACTTCGCAGTTGCTTGATCGAACATTGCACTCCCCAGATGTAGGGTGCAGAAAATACTTTGGAGTAGCAACGGTTGTGGCGCGGTTCTTCTCGCGCTATCCCGCTGCCCGTTGCTCTCCTTCATAGGCTGCAAGCTGCTCCTGGCAATGCGCCAGTTGTGCCGTGAGCGATTGAATCTTGGCTGCCGCCTGTGCCTGTTGCGCCGTTTTGAGCGCCTCGGTCAGCGTGTCGATTTCATTATGAATGTCGTATACCTGCTGGCCCACGATGGTGGCGTAGGGCAGGCCAGCCTGTTGCGCCATGCGCTGCCAGCGGGTACGCACCCCTGAGGGAATGGTGTAGGCCATGCCACGACTCCCCTACCGGATCTGTAAGTACACCTTGTACCAATCGGTGCTGATGTCATTCTGTGCTTGCGCCAGCGAAATAGCGCCATTGCACACCTGGGCGTGCAAGTAGTTTTCGACTTTATCCTTTTCATGCGCGCCCGGAACCGGCGCATACGGCTCCGGCCAGAGATTCTTGAGCGAATTGCTACCACCGAGCTCGAGCGAAATGAAATGGTCAACTTCATCTTTGCCCGAGATGTTTGGCACGCCGTAGCGCGAGTACACTTCGTCCTTTTCCGATTGGCTCACGTTGCGCACGGACGAAGAATACCCTTTGATGCACACCTGCTTGGCCGTGACGCCGGGGATAGCGTCGCCTGGTGTCAAGGATGGGTCGGGATACAAGCTGGCCGGGCCAACATGCTTAGCCACTGGAGCGGCGCCCGACGTATCGCCGGTGCTATCCGCACCGCGCACCGCGACGTCACAACCACTCAGTAGTAAGGTGGCTAAGCAACACGCCGCAATGAGCACCATCGTGCGCTTGGCGCACCGCAACATTATCGACCACTCTCGTAGGCGAACCGGAAAGCGCGGTTAGCATACGCCGAGCGCCACACCAGCGTCAAACTGGTTACTACCGCCCGCTTGCTAGTTCAGCGCAGCGATGATCTCGTCAGCGTGGCCCTCAGGGCGGACATTGGGAAACACATGGGAGATCGTACCCTGCTGGTCGATCACGAACGTGTTGCGCAGTATGCCGTCGTAGGTGCGCCCGGCATATGTCTTGGGCCCCCACGAGCCATAAGCAAGTGCCGTGGCGTGGTCGGGGTCCGATGCCAGCGTAAACGGTAGGCTGTACTTCTCGGCGAACGTATCGTGCGAGTCAATGCTGTCCGGGCTGACGCCAATCAGCACGGCCCCTGACCGCTCGATGTCGGCCATCCTATCGCGGAAGCCGCAGGCTTCCTTGGTACAGCCTGTCGTGTCGTCTTTGGGGTAGAAGTACAGCACCACGCGCTTGCCGCGCAACTCGCCCAAGCGCACTCTGCCGCCGTGCACTTCGAGGTCAAAGTCTGGTGCTGCCTGGCCCGCTTCTGGAAGGCTCACGTTGACGTTCTCCTTTTGATGCCCAGTGATGCCGGGTGCCTAACGCCGCTGCCAGTGTACCTGCTTGTGATCACGGACCCCCCCCGCCCCTCCCTAGCTTGCTGCGGGTGCCCTTTGGGCGCGGTGGGGGGTAGGGTTTTTATCTGCCCATTCGATAAGTTCCGCCACCGTGACGCTCGCCAGGGATGGTATGCGGCGGTTGGCGTGTTCGAGTGATAGGTGACTGGTCAGCTCGTTAGGCACAGCGATGCAATACACGCCCGCTCGATTGGCCGCCAGCACGCCGTTGGGCGAGTCTTCCAGCACCAATGCTTCGTCCGGCTGCACGTGCAAGCCTTCCAGTGCCGAGAGGTACAGCCCCGGATCGGGCTTGACCCGGGCCACGTCTTCCGCACCCCGAATCAGGGCAAAATGGTGACGGAGGCCGAGCCTCACCGTGTGCTCCTCGACCCACGTGCGCGAAGAGCTTGACGCAATTGCCAGCGTCAGACCCAGCGCGCCCGCCTCGGCGATACGCTCGCGGACTCCCGGCATGGCCGGTGCGCTCGCCAGCAGGCTGTGGCTAAGCGAACGGTAGTGCTGTTCGGCTCCCTCACGATGGATGTCCTTGCCAGTCTGGCGTGCCAGTTCAGCCACGGGGTCAAAGGCGTCGGCGCTGGTGCCGATGCCGCGCGCCCACTCATCGATGGCAAGCGTGGCGCCATAGGAGGCGTAGACCGCACTCCAGGCCTGGAAAATGGGCAACTCGGTGTCGACCATGAGCCCATCGAAGTCAAAGATGAGCGCCCGAACAGCCATTGGCGATACCTTCATTCGTTGACCCGCGAGCCATGTCCCCTACAACGTCAACGCGTGGTACGCATCCGCGTAGGCAGCGTGCTCCAATCGGAAGCCATCGGGATCAGTCCCAATCTCCATCGCGAGCACCAGAGCGAATTGGGCCATCAGGGCCGACACGACGATGGGCGTCAGCACCTCGGGCAAGTCGGGCAGCGGCGTGTGGTAGGTGGGCTCTGCTGTGCCTGCCGCGCCGATAATCCAGGTGCGCATGCCAATGCTGCGCATTGCGGAGCCAAATTCCTGAGCCCGCGCGGCACTCGGCCCTGACGGCGCGACTAGCACTAACAAGTCGCCGGCTTCGAACCCCACAAACGGTCCGTGAATGGCTTCTTCCAGCAGGAAGCCTTCTGCCGTGCGGTAGGCACCTTCCTTAACTTTCAGCGCGCCTTCCTTGGCCGTGGCGAAGTTGGGCCCGGAGCCGGCCACGAAGATGCGAGCGGTGGTCTGGGCAACGTCCCGAGCGATGGTGCTGACCAGCGCAGGGCTGTCTAGGGTCGCGTGCAGCGCCGCCGGCAACGCCGCCAGGCCGCGCTGGAGCGCTTGCTTCGCGTCCAGATGGTCCGGGCCAGCCAGTTCCACGGCCAGGAGCGCGAGTTGCACACTAGCGGCGGTAAGGCTCTTGGTGTGCATCGACGCCTGCTCTTGCTCGATGGCCGGCACGATCAGCGACGGCGCAGGCCCCTGGTAGCGAGTAGGGTTGCCGGTGATCAGGATGGTAGGCAGGCTAGCGCCAATGGCACGTTCTAGCGCTGCCACGGTATAGCTCTTGTTGCCGCGATGGCTAATGGCGATAAGCCCATCGGTGGCTGCCAGTGGGCGTGGATAGGTGACGAACGTGGAGGCCGGCTCCGCCCACGCAGCGCGCCCAGCGAACCGCAGCAGGTGTTCGCCGAAGCAGCTCACGTGATAACTCGAGCCGGTGCCGGTGACGATGATGCGCTGGCTGTTCCCAAGGATGTGCGCCATCTGGCTGGCCGCGGTCGCACCGCTGTCTATCAATTCAGCCGCGATGGCGGGGATGCGCGCGATCGCGGCGCGGCTATGAACTCCGGGCTCACCGTGTGCTGCCATGACCTACGGCCCTTTCATCAGGAGGGATTGCGGATGCTAACGAACAGCGTGCTCGCACCTGGTGTGCGCTTACGGTTTGCGGCCACCGTCGAGCTCATCCAGCAAGCGCTTGGTGAGCATCGCCGCCGCGGTGGTGGCGGCAACCTCTGCGGCGCGGATGAGCGCGCTGTTGAGCGCGTCCGGCTTGTGTTCGATGATGATCGTGCCGTCCGGACGGGCGCGAGGGTCGGTCTGCTCGATGATGGCGCGCAGCGAACGCGCTTGCTCGGCGACGCCTGCGGGCAAGCCGGGCAAGGTGCGGTCCAGAATGCCCTTGAGCGACAGTGTGTACTGGTTCGCCAGCGCGGCATCGCGGGCTGACGGGCGCACGCCGTAATACAGCCGGCGGATCAAGCGGTTGGGACCGCCTGCCAGGAGGAATCCTACACCCAGTGCGATGCCGGCATACAGCAACGGCCGTTCCCGCACCTTGCCTTGCCAATTGAGCGCGTCGCGCACGAGCACTTCCATCTCGTCGAGCGTCTTGGTCATGCGCTCGCGCGTGGCCGTGATGTCGCGTTTGGCCTGTGCCACTTCCCGAGATGGCGTGCTGAGCACTTCTAACGCGCTCTCGCCGGTCGTGATGGTTGGCTGCCGGCGATCTCTCGTGCTCATGGCCGTACTCGCTTCACCTGTTGCTGGGCCCACGCGCGAGTGTCGTCCAGGCTCGCCAAAGTGTGTTCGGGCTTGGGCACCTGGATGCGCCGGAAGCCGATATAGGCGAGCACACCGAACACCACTGTGTACAGCAGCCAGGTGAGCAGTACACCCAGCCAGAAGTGGCCTGTCAAGATGGTGAACACGTCCATAATCTCCAGGAACACCAGGAGAAATAGCGCGAGCACGATCACCACCGCCGATACGATGAGCAGCGCGGCGATCTTGATGTCATGGATGATCTTGGCTTGCAGTTCCTGCCGAGCCAGCGCTATTTCTTGCTGCACCAGCGAGCGGGCGTCGGTGATGAGCAGCTTGCCCAGGTTGACGATGGCGCGGATGCCCGTGGGCGGCGTTGGGGCGCTCATACTATGCGGCCGAGCACGAAACCGGCGGCAAACGCTACCCCAAGGAGAATGGCTGGCCGCAGCAACAGCATGGCAAACGGGCGTTGTTGTGGTTGGGCTACCATTGATGGCTAGCTCCGTGTGCTGCCTGCCTCACCGCGACCTCACCCTTTACCCACCCAACACGCGCTTCCCCAGGCCATGCGTGAGCGAGCCCGGCTAGCCGTGGCGCCGCGCTGATACTGTATCACCAGAGTGCCAGAATTCACGAGTACCGCTCAGCCTTTGGGCCGGTGAGTCACTCAGCCAGGAGCTGGCTGCACGCCTCGAGCAATTGGCTGCTGTGTACCGTTGGGCACCAATGCTGCTCGATATGGCTGACTACTAACTCGGTGCCGCGCTCGTGGGCCACGTAGGGCGGGTCTGCCGGACAATACATGGTGTCGGTGAGGTCGCGGATCAGCGCCACTTGGTAGCCCCAGCGAACCATCTGCTTAATAGCAAAGGTGCGGTTCAGGATGCACATATTGGTATGCACGCCAAGTATGAGTATGTGCCGGATGCCGTGCTGCTGGTACCAGTTGTGCAGCTCACGACCGTTGTCGCTGACGAGGTCGCTGTCCTCGTCGATCGTGATGGCACGGTGCTGGCGCGTCCACCCCGACCCGATTGGAGCAGCGGTCACGTCGCAGCCGCCAGTTTTGGCGTCGATGGGCAGCGCCGGGTCGGCGTGCGGTACATCGACAGGAGCCGGAGCAGTGGTAGCCCCCAGTATTCGCAGCCGCGCCGGGTGACCGGCATAAAAGGTCATCGTCTCGGATGGTGCGTGTACTACCTGGACACCCGTCTGCCTCAAAGCGGTGACCACCGTCTCCATCATCGGCAGGAGCAGGGCGAGTCGCCGCTCCGCCGCTGGGCACCAATGCCGGTCCCACACATCGCAGAGCACGGTAGCCGTTTCCGCGGGTCGCCAGCGTTCCGTCTGCTCGGTCGTGCGCCAGGTCACCTCGCCATGCTCGGTATTCACCAGGTGCTGGCTGCGCAAATGGATCGCTACATCGCTGGATTGGGCTGTGATAGCCGTCACGTTTTACAACTCCTTATTCGCCAGACTCGCCCACGCGTAGCGCTGGTGCCGGCAGCGCACGGGCGATCTCTTCGATGCGATAGCCGATGCCGGGTCCGCGCAGACTGCGCACGTCTACCCGTCCCATGCGCCGCTGGAATAGGCCGGGGTGGGCTACTGCCTCCGGCGCCGAGGCGTCGGGGTAGAACTGCATGCTATTGGTCTCGACGCCCATGAGCGTGCCGGCGTGCGCGGCGAGTGCCACGTGGGCGATCTGGGCCAGCATCGGGTTGGTGAGGTCTTGCACCATGATCGCCATACCGTGCGCCTTCGCCCAGCACAAACTCAGGATGGCGCCGCTGAGCGTCTTACAGGTCTTGAGCGCGACACCGTTCCAGCCGAGCGAACGTCCCAGCCGGAGGAGGTGCCAATCGTGGGCGCTTTCGTCCATAAACAGCGGTTTACGTGCCGACACGCTATGCACGTCGAGTTGCCAGCGTTCCAGGTCGTAGGAGAACGGCTGCTCCACGTACAGCAGCATGCCGTAGATGCGTGGCTCGGTGTACAGTAGTGTGTCCAAAATATCATTGACATACGCTGGGTGCTCGACGGTGCAGTTGAAGTCGGCGGTGAGCCAGCGGCACCGATGTTCCAGAGCGATGTGCCCCACGGCGCGCAGCCGGGCGAGGTCCCAGGCGGCATCGGTCCCGCGCCGCTTGATCTTGAGGCACTGCAACCCGTCGCGCCGGATCCAGTCGCTCAGTAGCACCGGGTGGCCGTCGTCGGGTTCGTCGCCGCGCAAGTCGCCGGTTGTGAGCGGGTCGAGACCGCCCACCAGGTGCCAGGCTGGCATTGTGTCACCCTGGCCTGAGAGAAAGCTCGCCGGAAACAGGCCGTTGAACCGCACGTGGCTACCCTCGGCGGGTTGCAGAAACGTGGATAGGTCCTGCGTCATATAGGGAGGCCGGTACGTCTGCCAGATGGGCTGCTGTACCAGAACGCCGTAGGCATCGTGCAGTGCGATGTCGAAAGGAGAGCAGCACGCCAACGCCGCGAGCCAGGGCATGGCATCGGCGGGCGCACGCTGGGCGTTGAAGCGCTTCCACACGTCCAGCAATACGGTCTGAGCAAACTGATGCCCTACTTCCAGCGGATGCCCAGCGGTTGCGAAGCCGGCCCAAGCCCTGGCCAGAAGCAGGCACAACTGCACCAACGCGGAATGCCGTTCGGCGTAGGGCAACGAGTTGGGCCACACCCACTGCACGCTGAGCGGTGTCTCGCCCCAACCAGTGGCGAGGTGGCCGGTGTCGCTGCGCACCGTCATGCGCACTCGGGCGCAGGTGACAGTGGTGAGCGTTTCTGGGCCGAATTTGAGTGGCATGCGCGTGGTGACCGGCAGCAAATAGAGTTCCGCACCGACCGGGCGAGCGGTGAGAGAGCTTGCTGTGTTCGTTCGCACCATGACTGGCATTCTATACTCTAGCCCGGCCGCCGGCCGGACCGCCGCCAACCCACGGGAGAACCCTCGGTGCATATCGTCACACTCATTCCCGACGCCCGCTATGCCTCGATGATTACTGCTGAAACCGACCAATTGTTAGATACGCTGGGCACAGTGACGCGCGCGCACGGCAACAGCCAGGCGCTCGCCGACCAGCGCCCGCGCTGCTTGCCCAAGCGGACGTGCTGCTCACCGGCTGGGGCACGCCGTCGCTGCAGGAGGCCTGGCTTGCCGGCGCCCCCAAGTTGCGGCTCATCTGCCATTGTGCTGGCAGCACTCGTGGCATTGTGCCGCCCAGCGTGTTCGAGCGCGGCATCATGCTGTGCCACGCCGCGCCGATGATTGCCGATGCGGTGGCCGAGTTCTGCATCGCTGCAGAACTCCTCTGGCTCCGCCGGATAGCCCAGGTGGCAGATAATCTCAAGCAAACCGGCCGGTGGGGCGCGAACAAAGAGTTAGGGACGCTGCAAGGGCACTTACTGTCGGCGCAGGTGGTTGGGGTAGTGGGCTCTGGCTACGTCGCCCGCCGCCACATCCGCTTGCTCCAAGCCTTCGGTGCGCATGTGCATGTGGATGACCCGTTTCTCAGCGTTGAAACCGCAGCCGAGCTTGGCGTGGAAAAGGTGTCGCTGGAGCAGGTGTTCGGCGAAAGCAGCGTCATCGCGGTCCACGTACCCAAGACGCCCGATACCCACCACATTATCGGGGCCGAGTTGCTCCGGCGTATCCAGCCTGGCGCCATCCTTATCCAGACCTCTCGCTCCTGGGTGCTGGATGAGCAAGCGCTCCTGGCCGAACTCCAGACCGGTCGCTTCTACGCTGCCATCGACGTGTTTGACCAGGAGCCACAGCCGCCGGACAGCCCCTTCTACCAACTGGAGAATGTGCTCGCCACGCCGCATATCGCCGGCGCGTCGGTGGAGTCGATGGCGCACCAGGGCTATGACATGGCGCTGGAGGTGCAGCGCTTTGGCCGTGGTGAGCCCTTGCGCTTCGCCATCGCAGCCGAGCGTTACCACCTGATGGCCTAGTGCGAGCTCCTGCCGGCGCGCCAGCATTCGCCGTGTACTAGTATGGTCCGTGCCGGGACGGTTTTCGGTGCAGCAATGAGGGAGGATCGCGCATGTACCTGGGGGAGCAACTCAACGATCTGTCAGACCATAAGCTCCAATGGGTGTCCCAGCTTGGCGTCGAGCACCTCGCCGTCAACACGGTCAAGGACATCGAAAACTCTGATGGCACCTGGCGAGTGGCTGCGATCAAGGACCTGCAGCGGCGGCTAGGCGCCTATGGCCTCACCATGGACGTGCTGACGCTCGACCTCCAATCGGTGGAAGTCAGCAGGCAACGCTTCCCCGGCATCATGCAAGCCCTGCATAGCCGCGACGCCGAGATCGAGATCATCAAACAGAACGTACGTGCTGCCGGCGAAGCTGGCGTGCCTTGCTTGAAATACAACCTCAACTTCCTCGGCGTGCCACGCACGGGCCGCACGCCCGGCCGCGGCGGCGCCCAATACAGCACGTTCAATATGCGTGACTGGACCGACCTGTCCCTCACCGAAGCTGGCACTGTCTCCGAGGCACGCGCCTGGGAAGCCATCACCTACTTCCTGGAACGTGTCGTACCTGTGGCCGAGGAGGCTGGCGTCAAGCTTGCCTGCCATCCCCACGACCCGGCGGTGCCGCACGATACCGGCCTGCGTGGCGTGCATTGCGTGCTCGGCAGCGTGGAGGGACTCAAGAAGTTCGTCAACATTGCCCCTAGCAAATACAACGGACTCAACTTTTGCCAGGGCACCGTCGCCGAGATGTGCGACAACCCGGCCACGGAAGTGATGGACGCCATCCGCTACTTCACGGCCGAGCAAAAAGTGTTCATGGTCCATTTCCGCAACATCAAGGGTGGGTTCCTCAACTTCCAGGAGGTCTACCCCGACAAC
>JANWJO010000117.1 GCA_025449435.1 Chloroflexota bacterium
CCGCAATGAAAGCAATCACGGTTTACGGTTCGGCTAGCAGCGGAAAGACCGCGATCCGCAAGTTCGTACATCCATACGGTTTGAGTTCGAGCTGCTCCAACGGCTCAGTCGATGTAGCAGGGCTGCTGGGAGGCGGCGCCGCCGAATCGTGTTCCATACCCCAATCCGGCAGCCGCCGACCGTACACGTAGCCGCTCACCGCTGCTCCTTCGGGCGAAAACGGTCGCTCGCCAGGTTCCTTGACCTCGAACGTCAGTGACCGTTCCGGGTGGTCGGGAACCATCGCCAGTGCGTAGTTCCACACACTGTCCGAGGTGATGGCAAAGTCTCCCCAGGGCGCCTCACCGGATAAACGCTGCCAACGCTCCTCCAGCGTCAGCGCCATGAGCAGCGGACCACAATAGATGGCCGCGCTGTGCTCGACAGAACGCTCCACGCGTGGCACAACAGGTAGGCGCAGCCTGACCACGGTCGTGCCTGCCCACATGCGCTCGATCCGGTGGAAGGTCCCGGGCTCTGCAACGACGGGCCGCTCACCATCACCCACCACTTGAACGGTCGCGCCATTCGCCCACCCCGGGATGCGCAGCAAGACGCCAAACGTGGCCGGGTCGTCCACCGTCACCGCACACGCTATATCACCTGAAAACGGATACGTACCTGTGACCTTCAGCGCCACCTGCGCGCCTGCGATCGTGGCGCGTACCGAACATGGCGCGTAGCTGATCGCGGCAAGGTCACCCCCCGGTGTTTGCATCCACAAGCTGGCGGCAAACTTGGGCCATCCTTGGTGCATGTTGGCCGTGCAACAGCCAAAGTTCGGCTCCAGGCCAAACAAATTGGCGCGTGCCCCGTTGCTCGTCCACGGCCGGTCGTGCATTTCGATGCACTGTACTTGGTTCACTTGCTGGTCGTACTGGTGCGTCCACATGTCGGGGCTGATAGTCGCTGGCAGGGCGTTGTAGGCGATGCGTTCCAAGAGGTCAGCATGGGCCGGGTTGCTCAATACCGCCAGCGCAGCCTCCAGCGAAAACATAGCTTCCACCACAGCGCATAGCTCGGTGCCCTGCGACGGGTTGAGCCCGGCCAGGTGTTCATCGCCGGAGAACATGCCATTGGCCTGCCCATGCCAGCGATGCAGTGCCGTCAACGCCACATCCGTGCCGCGCTCATCGGCCGGGTCGCCCGACTGCCGGAACCACACGGCAGCGGTTTTGAGCGCCATCGCGTTGTTCACCACGTGGGTCGAAAGGTCGATCTCTGGCTGGCCGATCTTGTCCCAAAAGGGAAAGCGCTCAAAGTGCCGCCGCCACTCAAAGCCTTGCTCCTGCACCAGTTGCGCGAGATCCAGCAGCCAGGCTTCGCCGGTGCGCTCGTGTAACCAATGGATACTCAGCACGATATCGGCCCAGCGGAACCGCCCCCACGACCGCAGCGCTTGTTGCCTGAGCAATACATCTAGCCTTCGTAAGAATCGTTGCATGGTGGGCACGATGCGAGAGTCGTTGGTGGCCTCGGCATACTGCGTCAACGCCTTCAATACGATGTACACGGGCCAGGGGTCATAGGTGTACCCTTGCCGCGAACCCGCGTTGGTGACCGGGCCGAGCCAGCCATCGTCGTGTTGGTGCTCCACGATGTAGTCCACCCAGTGCCGGACCTTGCCGGTGAGGGTGGGATCGCCGAGCAGAAAAGCCAGTGGCACGGCGCCATCCAGCCAGTACGGGCCGCGCTCCCACCCTTCCTTGTTCCCGCCAATCCAGCCACTTTGGGCGACATCGGGCCAGAACTCGTCAAGGTGCCCCGTTAGCCCGGCCGCCTGTATGCGCAACTGCCGCTCCAGCCAGCCCGCTGGCGTGATGCTGCCCAGTGGCAATGGGTGCAACCGGAATGGCCGGACGGTTTTCACCGTCGGGGAAGTTTGGTCGGCCACGTGATCGTCTCCTTATAAGAGCTGGCAGTCGAGCTCAGGCCAGTGTGCAGCGCATCTCGAAAAAGCTCATGGCTCGATGGAAGCCCAACCGCTGATAAGCAGCGATCGCAGGTGCGTTGTCCACCTTGACGTTGAGCGCTACGTCCGCAGCGCCGAGGGCAAAAAGGTGCTCGGTGACGCTGCCGGTGCAGGCGGCGGCCAATCCGCGCCCTCGGTGCGCCGGGTCGGTGTACACGTTGCCTATCACCGCGATGCGCTCCGGTGTGTGCAACCCGTGCGTGCCCGCCGCCGCCACCAGTTCGCCAGCCTGAAACGCGCCAGCGTACACGCCGCCGGTAAGCATATACGGGGTAAACACGGTCGCCGGCCACGCCGCGTAGAGTGCGCGCAACGCCGGAAGGTCCGCCTCCGTTAAGCGCCGCATGGTGTACCCAGTAGGACAAGCGCGTGGTTGAAACCGATCGCTCGTCACGACCATGCGATCCAGGTGAACCGGCGCGGTTGTTACGAAAACCGATTGGTAGGCAGCAATATCGTGGTCGCGTGCCAGCGCGGTAGCCTGCACCTGGGACTGCTGTGCTCGCCAATGCGCCAACAGTGGCGGCAGCAGCTGGGAGTCACCATACGACGACAGCGACGTAAAGGCTCCTGGCTCGAACACCATCAGGACGGTTTGTAGCGACCAGCCAGCGATGGCGCCGACAAAGGTGCAGTGCGGCAGGTAGGTGGGGTCGAGGTCGCACAGCGCATAGGCCGCCCACGCGCGATCGAGATTTAACAGCGGCACTAACTCCGGATGCTCCGGCTTGAGCGTCGCAAGCATCATCACACCGCTCGGTACCTCCGTGTCCCTGCACTGGCCACTCGCGCGCTATCCTACCGCGCTTTCTGTCCTGGCAATCATGCGGGTTCGGTTACGCTGTACCTCATTATGGAGCAGAAAGGCAGCGTGTGACCAAGCCGTACGCGGACATTCCATTCGCGTCCATTCCCTTCGGCGACGCCGATGGACCTGGTCCCTCCGAACTCATGGCCAAGCTGGCCATGGAGCAAGGGCCCATCTTCCGGCGCGTGTTTGTGCGTGATAACGGCGACGAGTGGGAGCAGTTGTGGCTGGTAGGGCCGGAGGCGAACCGGTTCGTCCTGCACACCCATCGAGAGTATTTCAGCCATAACCTGGGCTGGACCCCTGTCATCGGCGACCTGTTCGGCCACGGCTTGCTAAACATGGACCCGCCGGAGCACACGCGCCACCGAGCCATGATGAACCCAGCGTTTACCGCGCACTATATGGCGTCGTACCTCCCACTCATGAACGACGTGATCCGCAAGCGCACGGCCGATTGGGCTGCCCGTGGCGACATCGACCTGTTCACGGAGGCACGGGAAATTACCTTCGATGTGGCGGCGGGCGCACTGACCAGCGTGCAAGATACTGCCCAAGTCAACCGGATGCGCGAACTGTTCTACACCGTGCTCCATGGCTTCGGTGCCGCAGAGAACAGCTGGGAGGAATGGGCAGCGGGCGTGCAGCGTGCCCAACAAGAACTGAACGTCATCCTGGAACGCATGATCGCCGAACGGCGGGCCACACCGCCGACGGGCGCCCACGAGGACGTCCTGAGCATGATTGTCCACGCGCGTGACGACCAAGGGGAAACCTTGAGCGACGAACAGGTCATGGCACACGCGCGCATTTTGCTGGTGGCCGGCCATGAGACCACCACGACGATGGGCGCCTTCGCCCTCTATCTGCTGGCACGGCACCCCAACTATCGTGCTCGCGTCCTCAAAGAACTCAATGACACGCTGGGTGGCCGCGACGAGCCGATCTCCTACGAGGCTATCCGGGCCACTCCGATCTTGGGTAATGCCATCAAAGAGGCGGGTCGCCTGCACTCGCCGGTGAACGCCCTGCCGCGCGGCGTGCTCAAACCAGTCGAGTTTGCCGGCTATGAGATTCCCATCGGTACTATGGTTCGCTTGGGCGTCTCGGCTGGGCACCGGTTGCCTACGGTGTTTGCCCAACCTGATGCGTTCGACCCCGATCGTTTTGCTCCGCCGCGCGACGAGGAGCGCAAAACGCCGTACGGCCTCATCCCCTTCGGTGGGGGAACGCGCATTTGCATCGGCATCAACTTCGCCCAGATTGAAGTGAAGGCGCTCGTCGCTCATGTATTGCGACGCTTCGACCTCACGCCGGTGTCGGATCGAGACCCTGAGCAGTGGCTTGGCATCACGACGTTCCTGCCTGGCGGTATCCCCGTGCGTGCCACCGCTCGCGCCTAACCTCACGCCAATCGGAGTGTATGAGTACACTCTCTCCGCCGGCTCTGGGCGTTTGGGCAGCAGAGCAGTGCAGGGTAATCATTGCTCTTGAGGAAAGAAAGCCATGCCGGAACCAACGCGCTCCAACGAACACACACTGTTCTGCTGCCACCTGGTGTATGCGCTCGCGCCAGCCACCATGTCGCGCGTCGAAGCCGACAACCTGTTTAACGACTACGTCGCTGAGGTGCCGCGCGGCGTCGTGGTGCCCCACGACCACTTCATGGACCGGCCCGGCGCGATCGCCGTCTTCGAAATCCTGACCGAAGCGCAGCGCGCCATGCTTACTAATCCTGGCCCGCTCACTGGCTGGCAGATCACATCCCACCCGCTGCTGTTCGCGCCTGATGGTGCTACCTTCTTCATGCAAGCCGACTCGACGTTACGGCACTTTCGCGACACCCGTCTGGACCAACAACCGCCGGCCGAAAACGGCTCCCACACCTACTCACTGGTTCCCGGTGGCGGTTGGTACGGACCCAAACCCGCCGGCCGCTAGGGCTGGCCGCGTCGTGGCTGCTCCCCGCCCCGGGAGAACGGGGCGGGGTAGGGGGTGGGGCGTGACCCCTACCGCGGAAACGCCGTATTCACGCCACCGTCGACGGTGACGATGCAGCCGGTGGTCTTGGCCGAGCGATCTGAACACAAAAACAGGATTGCTTCCGCCACATCCTCCGGGAACACGTTCACCTTGAGGAGGGTGCGCTGGCGATAAAAGTCTTCCAGATTGCTCAACTCCACGCCGTGGGAGTGCGCTCGTTCGGTGCGCCACTCGGCATTCCAAATGCCTGAATTGCGGAACACGGCATCCGGCGCGATGGCATTGA
>JANWJO010000118.1 GCA_025449435.1 Chloroflexota bacterium
ACTCGGTGCCAATCGCCAGCATCAGCACTGCGACGGCGATCGAGGGAACCGCCCCCTGCAGCCAGGTGGCTGGGATTGTAGTGTGGTTCATGTGCTGGCCCCAGGCTGTGATGGCCCAGTCCACGCCTAGCGTCGCGCACAGGGCACTACCCAGTTGGATCACCACCGCGATGCGCGAGGTAGTGCGGATTTCCGGCGCCAGGTGGAAGGCGAGCCACGATGGCGTGGGCACATCGACGCCTACTACGTTGAACGTTGGCGGTAGGCCAAACATGATGCCAGAGACGATGCACACCCCGGCCAAAGCCAGCAGTTGGTGACGATCCGGCGTAGCCTTTGGTGAGCTGGGTGGCGCGGGTTGTGCCCGCAGTGTGACCCACGCTCCCAACACGGCGAGGACGAGCGCGACGTAGCCCACCATAGTGCTCTGCTCGCTGACGCTGGTGCCGCCCATATAGCGCTGGAAGATGCCGGCTCCAAAGCGGCCGAGCAGCGGGTTATACGGGAACGGCAGGAAGAAGTTCCACCAGCGCAGCGATAGGCGGTAGATATCCGAGATGGGCCGGGCCAGCACGCGCGCGGTGGCCACGTCAGGGGCGGGCAGGTGCGCCAGGGGCCACAGTTGCAGCGGCGTCAAGATGAGCACACACACGGCGAGCGCGCTGATCGCTGTTAGCACGGCACGGCCAAGCGGTTGCCAGGCGCGGTGCAACACGGCATGCAGGCCGAAAGCGACCGACCAGCCCAGCACGATCACGCCACAGAAGTAGGCAAGATAGGGGTTATCAAGCTCTGCCAGTGCGAGGCAGATGCCTAACCCGATGCCAGCTAGCCAGGGCCTGGGCTGCCCAAACCGGAACAGCAGCGCTGTGGTGAGCACCAGCCAGAAGCCATCCAGCAGCAGGTAATGTTCCTGTGCCTCGGCCCAACGCAACGGCGCAAAGGCGAAGATGAGGGTGCCAACCAGAGCTGGTCCAGCTGTAAAGCCGCGCCGCCGCAGGAACGCGAACGTGACCCAAGACGTGAGCACGTAGGCCACGATGACCATGGCGTTGGTGGCGCCGATGGGGGTGAACACGGTGGTAAACAGCGCGGCCACGGTCCACCATAACGGGTCGGCGATCGCAAAGGGATCGACTACCGGAAACGAACTCGCCGTGAGGACTGGCAGCGGTGTGAACGGGCCGCCAGAGGCCAGCGCAGACGCATAGCGGGCGATGCCGGTGGGGACGCCTGGGCCGTCACCACCGATGCCGAGGAGGCTCGTATTGAAGTGAAAGAGAATGGGACCCAGCACGGCCAAACTGAGCGCAGCGAGCAATCCCAGCGCGGCCAGGTCGCTCCCCGGCTGGAAGACCCGTTTTGAGGGACCATTCGTCGTGGCAGCAGCGGCCTTCGGCTCCAGCGGGTACGTGCTGCGTGCCTCAGAGCTCACCTCGTTCCCTGCATCATCTGAACCCAAGAATGGTTGTTACGGCCTCCGCACTAGAACATAACCATACAAAGGGCATTAGTCCTTGCGGGCAATGCTACCACTGCCGGCAGGGTGCGCTGGCCAGCGGACCAGCCGGATGTGTTATATACCAACGGCTGGCGACGAGCGCTGCGTGGCGCGGTGGGGCAGAGGTGTAGCGCACGTGAGTGTCCAACCAGTCAAGCCGCCCACCTACTACCAGCATCCCCGCACCGAGCTGTACGACTTTCTACAACGCTCCGGCCGTACAGCGGTCACAAGGGTACTCAGTGTGGGATGCGGCTCCGGGGCGGATGCGCCAGTGTTACGCGCACTCGGTGCAACCCGCATCGTGGGCGTGGAGCCGGTAGCCAGCGCAGCGGCGCTAGCCCGTGAGCACTACGACACCGTGACCACGGGTGCGTTCGAGGACTGGCAGCCGCCGGGCGACGAGCGGTTTGACCTCGTCGTGTTCGCGGACGTGCTGGAACACCTGGTGGACCCGGGTGCGGCGTTGCGCCGGGCGCGCGATGTGCTCGCACCGGGTGGCGTGGTGCTGGTGTCCGTTCCCAACGTGCGCTGCATCTTGGTGCCGGCTCAACTCATCTTGCGCGGCGATTGGCCAACGGCCGTGGAGGGTATCTTCGACGCCACCCACCTGCGCTTCTTTACGTCCAAAAGCATGCGCCGGTTGCTCGTGCAAGCGGGACTGCGCCCACTCGCACACCTCAACTATTCGCTGCACTTCGCACCACTGATCCGGCGAGGGCTAGTGCCACGTCTGGTGAGTGAGTTTCTCGCCATGCAGAACTTTTTCCTTGCTGAGATCCGGTAGGGACCTCACCCCCGCTCCCACCACCGCTATTTTGCCCACCCGTTACTCGTAACAAACGCGGCAGCTGTGGTGGGTGGGCCACCATCGGGATGCTGCAACCAATCGTTGAAAATTGAGACGCAGTCGGTGACGGGATTCCAGTGGCCGGCGCCGTCCTTCACGGTGTTCTGGCTGTACAGGGCGAGCACATCGCCTCGGTGAGATTTCAGCAGTTGGTAGGGGTCGAAGCCGAGTCGCTTCACGTCCTCCGGGGCGGCCACACAGCCACGCGCTGGCGCAACGGCGGTACGCACCCAGCCTTGTGCGACGACATACGCAGCAGCCGTTGTGGGTGCGCTGCCGCCAGCACCGGCGGAGAGCCACTGGTCGTAGATGTCTTGACACTGCAGGGTTGGGTTCCAGCCGTTAGCCGCGTAGAAGCGCAGCACGTCCGGACGGTGGAGGGCAAGGACAACGTAGGGGTTATAGAGGGCGCGTGCCACGTCGGTTTGCGGGAGGGCACAGGTGGTGGGCACGGCCTCCACCAACGAAGCCACCAGTGGCGCGCCTGGGCCTGCCTCTAACACGGCGATGGGCAACTGCTTGTCCATGGCAAACGTGCCGATTGCTGGAAGGATGCCGTGGGTGGTGAATACCAGGACGAGCGTGACCACGATTCCTGACACTGTCAGCACCAAGCCGCGGCTTACGTGGCTGGCTCGCCAACCAGAAGCCCTGAGCCACGTGACCAGTGCATCGAGCGGCGTGGTGAGGTCCGCCATCACGGTGATCTGTTGCCGGATGCCCCAGACGATGGCAACAGCGAGGGTGTACGTAGCGAGGTCGGCCGCCTCCGACGCCAAGACAGTGGCGCTGGCCAGCAACGCCCAGGCGATAGCACCGCACATCACGAGCAAGGTCCAGGCGGCATAACTGGCAGGCACGCCGAGCACCAGGCCGAGCGATACGACAGTCCACAGGATACTGCCCTTGACGTCGAGCCAGCCGAACAGCAGCGCCAGCGCATTGACGATGAGCACGACGACGGAGAACGCCATCCAGGCGCCGCGCTTGACCGTGTCCATATGAAATATCAGGGATAGCCGCTGTGCCATTAGGCGCGCGCAGACGCAGCGTCGAGCAAGCGGTCGAGCTGCGGATCATCCACATCGACGACCGGCGCCGTGACGGCCGGAGCCACTTCCTGATACTTCAGCCCGGAGCCGGTGTTGAACAGCACGATGCGCTGGTGCGGTTCGAGCACGCCCTGATGGAGCAGGTGGGGGATGGCGGCGACCGTCGCGGCCCCCTCTGGCGCGGGGTACACGCCTTCCAGGCGAGCGACGGTGCTGGTGACCGCCAGGAGCTCGGCATCGGTGACGCTGACCGCCGCGCCCCCACTGGCGCGGATGGCGTCCAGGATGAGGTAGTCGCCGATAGCGGCGGGCACGCGTAGTCCACTCGCCACGGTGGCGGCGTGCTCCCAGCGAGTGGCAGAGCGGCTGCCGGTCTCAAAGGCGCGCACGATGGGGGCGCAGCCAGCCGCTTGCACCGAGATCATCTTGGGGCGCTTGCTGCCGATGAGGCCCATGCGCTCCAGTTCGTCGAAGGCTTTCCACATGCCCACGATGCCGGTGCCGCCGCCGGTGGGGTAGAGGATGGCGTCGGGCAAGTGCCACTCGAACTGCTCCGCCAACTCAAAGCCCATCGTCTTCTTACCTTCTTGCCGGTAGGGTTCGCGCAGTGTGGAGGCATCAAACCAGCCGCGCTTGGCGGCCTGGTGGCGCACCATGCGGCCGCAGTCGTCGATGAGCCCTCGCACCAGGATGAGCGTGGCGCCGTACACCTGCGCTTCTACTTTGTTGGTAGCTGGCGTGTCCTCCGGCATGAGCACAAACGCGGGGATGCCGGCGCGGGCTGCATAGGCTGCCAGGGCCGAGGCTGCGTTGCCTGCCGAGGGAAGCGCGAGCGCCTTGACACCCAACTCCTTGGCCCTGGACACCGCGGCGGCGAGGCCGCGCGCTTTGAAACTGGCCGTCGGGTTGAGTCCCTCCTCTTTGATCCACAGGTCGGTCAAGCCCAGTTGAGCGCCCAAGCGGGGCGCCGGGAGCATGGGGGTCGCACCCTCGCCGAGGTCGATGATGTTGGCAGGGTCGCGCACGGGCAAGAGCTCGCGCCAGCGCCACATGCCGCCGCGCACCCGGTTGGCCATGCTGGCTTTGGTGAGCGTCTGCGCGGCCTGGGAGAGGTCGTACTGGGCGAGCAGCACCTTGGAGCACTTGGAGCACACCGTGTGCAACTCATCGGCATCGTAGGTCTGGCCGCAGTTGGAGCACTGCAGGTGGGTGAGCGCTGAGGTGGTCATCGAATGTTCCCCCCATTGGTGTAGTGCCGGTTGCATGGAGTGTAACGGGGAGGGGACCAAACCACACCCCCCAGCCGCGCCGGGAGCCCCTTGGGCGCGGCTGGGGGGATTGACGTCGCGCCAGCCTGGATCAGTTCCTCTGGAACGTGTGGGTAAGGACAAGCTAGCCTGCTGCGGGTGTACGCCTCGGGTGCCCTTTGGGCGAGCACCTGGGCGCGGTGGGGATGGGGTTCGTCACCGTAGCGCTCCCGGCAGGATTCGAACCCGCGACCAACCGCTTAGAAGGCGGCTGCTCTTTCCCCTGAGCTACGGGAGCAGACGGCGCATTGTACCCCTAGAGGCTGCGCGCCTCGCGGATAGCGCGCGCAAGGTATAGCGCACCCGGCCACCGTCCAGTATCCTTCTACGGTTATCAATGGAGACTGCCAGGTGACCGTTCGCTCCAGTGCCGCTCAGGTCAGCCGCCCAATGGTGGTAGTGCCAGCGGCTATGGCGGCCGTAGCCGTGCTGCTGCTTCTGGTGGCGGCCTTGTTTGCCGTGGGCCGGGGCCCGAACCAGTTGTTTGTCCTAGACTTGCCCAGCCACACGGTGAGCGCCGAGGCGTCGTTTGGCGCCGCCGTGGTGCTGCTGTTCGGCTTGTGCCTGTGGTACCTCACCTACCGGCCTCACGCCCGCCAGCGGGTGAGCACGGCGGCCGGGCCGCAGTGGCTCGTGACCGCGCAATCGTATGTGGCGCTGGCGAAGCCGCGAATTATCCCCCTGCTACTGGTGCCCACCGCGGCGGCGATGCTCATCGCCAACCGCTTACAGCCGGTGCCTACAGAGGAACTCATCCGGCTGTTTGTGCTCACCCTGGCCGGTGGCACGCTGGCATCGGGTGGGGCGCACGTCTTCAATTCGTACCTGGATCGCGACCTCGATGCCACCATGCGACGCACGCGGGCGCGGCCGTTTCCCAGAGGGCGCGTAGGTACGGCGCCGGCGCTGGCGTTTGGTACGGCGCTATCGGCAGCAGCGGTACTGCTGCTGGGATTCACCGTCAACTGGCTGGCGGCGTTGCTGGCCCTGGCTGGCAACCTGTTCTACGTGCTCGTATACTCCCTGTGGCTGAAGCGGGCGACCCCGCAGAACATCGTGATCGGTGGCGCGGCTGGCGCTGTCCCGCCGCTGGTGGGGTGGGCAGCGTTGACCAACCAGGTAGGGCTGCCGGCGGTGCTGCTGTTCGCCATCATCTTCTTCTGGACACCCGCACACTTTTGGGCACTCGCGTTGGTGCGCGAGGAAGACTACAAGGCGGCGGGCATCCCCATGCTGCCGGTGATCGCTGGTGCGGAGTTCACGCGCCAGCGCATCGTACTGTATGCGGTGTTGCTAACCGTTGCGGCGCTCCTCCTGTACGTCACTCGTTCGATGGGCGTGCTGTATCTGGTGGCTGCGGTGGGGTTGAGCGCGTTGTTTCTGGTGAAGGCGCTGCAGTTGCTCAACGGCCGGTCGCTGCAGCGAGCCTGGAACCTGTTCATGTATTCGAACGTGTATCTCTTGCTGCTGTACGGGGCGATGGTGCTCGACCGGCTGCTAGCGCGGTAGGGTGGGCACGACTCCGTGCCCGACCGTTCACGGTCGGGCTACGCTCGTCCGCCTGCTGAAGCAGGTTGGGGGTACGACGCAGCACGATCGGCGCCAGTAAGCCCCATTGATGGGGCGAACGAACGGAGCCTGCTGCTTCAGCGGCAGGCGCTGGCGACCAGAGGGGACAGCACCACACGTTTGCCGTCTGGTTGTCGTACCACCCCCAGTCAGCCTTGGCAGGAGGGGACGGGCTGCTGGAAGTATGGTGGTGAACCTCAGTGGCGCTAGCTCCCCTCCCTCTTCAGGGGAGGGGCGGGGGGTGAGGTCCGTGAGCTGGGGGAGGGGTCAATGCCAGCACCGCTGATTACCGCCATCCGGCCAGTGCCGCTCGCTGCTCCACTGGAAAAGCCTGTTGCATCGGCCATCGGCACGATGTACGTGCGCAATGGCATGCTGGTCGAAGTGGAGACCGATGCTGGCATTACGGGCATCGGCGAAAGCTGGGTGAATTTCCCCAGTTGGGCACTCTCCGAGCGGGTGGCCACCATTACGCACGGCCTCGCCCCACTTCTAGTTGGTGAACGCCTCGATGACCCTCGCCGGTTGTGGCGGCTGTGCCAGAGCAAGCTGCACCTCCTTGGCCTGCAATGGGGCGCGGTGGGTCCGGTGGCGCAGACGCTGAGCGGCGTGGATATCGCGTTGTGGGACCTGGCGGGCAAACTCGCCGGTGCGCCGGTGTGGCAACTGCTCGGCGCACCGCAGCAGGACACGATTCCTGCCTACGCCAGCGGGCTGGGTCCAGGCGCAGCCGCTGAGCAAGCCGCCACCGCGCTGGCGAGCGGGTTTAGCGCGGTCAAACTCAAGCTGGGCTTCGGCCGGGAGGTCGACGAGCGGAATCTGGTCCGGGTGCGCGATGCCATAGGGAGCGCGACCTTGTTCACCGACGCCAATCAGGGATGGTCACTGCCGGAGGCGCTGGCGCTGCTCCCTGAGATACACGCCGCCGGTGCCAGCTGGCTCGAGGAGCCATTGCCAGCCGACGATCCGGATGCCTGGCGGGAGTTGCGCACAGCAGCGCATGGCTTACCGCTGGCCGGCGGCGAAAACCTATACGGTCTGTCCCAGTTCCGCCGCTGGGGCCAGCAGCGCTTGCTAGATGTACTCCAGCCCGACGTGGCTAAGTGCAGCGGCATCAGCGCGATGACCGAAATCTTCGCCACTGGCGCGCAGCAGGGACTACGGCTGGCGCCACATTACTTCGGCGGAGCAGTGGGTCTGGCAGCGAGTATCCACGTATTCGCGGCCTTACCGCCCGAGCAACGTGTGCTGATGGAATATGATGTGAACGCCAACCCGCTGCGCGAGGACCTGCTTACCGAGCCGCTGTATGCCGGCCAAGGGAAGTTGCGTGTGCCACAAGGGCCAGGGCTGGGCATCACGCTGCGGCCGGGAGTGGTGGAGAAGCTGCGAACGTGAGGGTCGTGACCCCGCGACCACCGACGAACCTCATCCCCCACCCTTCTCCACTCGTGGAGAAGGGAGCTCGGCCCTTCCGGCGCCTCCGTTCCACCGACAGGCGCCCTTAAGGGGGTCAAACCTCATTCCCAGTCCTTATAGACCGAGCGCTATTTAGTATCATGGTGTGAGGAGCGGGGATGGCTCGTCACGGCACTGCGTCACAAGACCACATGTAAGGGAAGGCACCTGTCATGCCATTCTGCACGGTCTGCGGTGCTGAACATGGCAACGGCGATCAATTCTGCCGGCAGTGTGGCAGAGCTCTGGCGCCAGCGCGAGCGCCCAGCGGTGTACCTCCCGAAACCGGATTAGCACCACCACCTAAGCCGGCTCAACCGCACCGCAGCAACAAAAGGATAGTCCTTGCTCTGGCGATCATCGGCATGGCGGTCATCGCTATTGTCATTGGAGTGAACTGGCCAGGTACCGTCACTGCTCCGGAGTTGCAACCCTTTGCAAACGGCACTGCGGGCCCAACGCTTGACAAAGCTGGAGATCTGTGCCCGGCGGCCCCGAACTGGACAGACGTCATTGCCCATCCGGCCAGCTACCGCGGTCGGTGTGTTTTGCAATCCGGTCTTGTGACATTTACCAACGGACCGAGCGTGGAATTCCGTCTGGATGTATTGACGGGCTCAGGAAACTACGAGTCACTCTGGATCAACTTTGATCCAGATGGTGGGCTCACCAAGTTCTGGCCAACGGTCGACACTTCCAGAGGGGTGAGTGCCCTCGGAACGATTCAGGGCGTAAAGAACGGCCTTCCATTTATCGCTGCGGTGGAGGTGTACTACTCACGAACGAACTGAGGTAACGAGTGTTGAGCCCGAACGTGTACGTAACCGGTGCTTTGCTGTGTACTGCCACCGTATGGCCAGCGGCGGCGTGCACGAACCCCACCCCCTGACCCCACCCCAGCAAGCTCTTACTATTACCCACATGTGGAGCAAAGGGAGGGTAACAGCGACGCGGATGGGCTGCGAGACGAAGGGTGACCCCCCTTAATGTCCCCCCTGGCGGGGGGACCGAGCCGCTGGAAGGGCCGTGGTCTTCGTGCCGGTGCCACGCAGGCCGCGCACGTCGGGCCGC
>JANWJO010000119.1 GCA_025449435.1 Chloroflexota bacterium
GGCAGCGTGCCGAGCAGGCCGGCTTGCACGTCACCACGGTGAGTGAAGCGGCTGCACTGGGCGACATGGTCATGATGCTCCTCCCCGACCAGTCCCAAAAGGCGATTTATGAGGCTGAAGTCGCGCAGCATCTCAAGCCGGGCAACACCTTGATGTTCGCGCACGGCTTCAACATCCATTTCACCCAAATCCAGCCACCCCAAGAGGTTGATGTGAGCATGGTGGCGCCCAAAGGTCCCGGCCATCTAGTACGTGAAGTGTTCGAGGCGGGCGGTGGCGTGCCCACCCTCATCGCCGTCCACAACGACCACTCTGGACGGGCTCGCGACAACGCCCTGGCTTATGCCAAAGGCA
The DNA here is from genome assembly GCA_025449435.1 of Chloroflexota bacterium. The sequence goes on from JANWJO010000119.1 coordinate 355, forward strand.
TCGGCGGCACTCGCGCCGGCGTCATCGAGACCAATTTCCGGGACGAGACTGAGACCGACCTGTTCGGCGAGCAGGTGGTGCTGTGCGGCGGCTTATCGGCGCTGATCAAGGCGGGTTTCGAAACGCTGGTGGAGGCGGGCTATCCGCCGGAAATGGCCTACTTCGAGTGCTTGCATGAGACTAAGCTCATCGTTGACTTGATCTATCAAGGTGGCCTGAGCTACATGCGCTATTCGATCAGCGACACGGCGGAGTATGGCGATTACGTGTCGGGTCCACGCATCATTACCGAGGACACCCGCCGCGAGATGAAGCGAGTGCTGGCGGAAATCCAAGATGGCACGTTTGCGCGTAACTGGATCCTAGAAAACACCGCGGGAAGGCCGAGCTTCAATGCCATGCGCAAACGCGACGCCGATTCCGTGCTCGAGACCATTGGCAAGCAGTTGCGTTCCATGATGCCCTGGCTGCGCAAGCCGCGCGCCTAACCCCGTGCCAGCGTTCTCAGGAGGATGAGCGATGAATAATCGAATCCGTTTCTTCGACACGACCCTACGTGACGGTGAACAAGCGCCGGGGGCAACGCTCACCCTCCCCGAGAAGCTGGAGATTGCGCGGGCGCTATCGCGCCTGGGCGTGGACGTGATCGAGGCGGGCTTCCCGCAAACCTCGGAGGGCGATTTCCAGGCCGTGAGGGCTGTGTGCGCCGATGTGCGCGGCCGCCAGGTCGCCGCACTTTCAGGCTTCAAGCTCGACCAGATCGACCGCACCTGGGCGGCCATAAAAGATGCAGAAGCACCCTTGCTGCACATCGTGCTATCCACCTCGGATATCCATTTGCAGGGGTATCTCGGTATCACGCGCGAGCAGGCGCTGGAACTCTGTCGCGCCGCTGTGCGTCACGCGCACCGGTACACCCCGTTTATCGAGTTCTCGGCGATGGATGCCGCCAGGTCCGACCTCAACTTCGTGTGCCAGGTGTTCACCGCCGCGATCGCTGAGGGCGCCGCTGTGGTGAACTACCCGGACACCGTGGGCTATGCCCAGCCGAAGGACTTCGGCGCGTCGGTGCGCTACATCTACGACAATGTCCCTGGCATCGAAAACGCTATCCTGTCGGTCCACTGCCACGACGATTTGGGCCTGGCCACCGCCAACTCGCTGGCAGCGGTCGAGAATGGCGCCCGGCAGGTCGAGGGCACGATCAACGGCGTCGGTGAGCGGGCCGGTAACACCTCACTCGAAGAGGTGATTATGGCGCTAGCCACGCGCACTGACTACTTCGACAAGGATGTTTCGCACATCGATACCACACAGATCGCGCGTACCAGCCGCCTGGTAAGCCGGCTGACCGGCTGTGTCGTGCCGCCTAACAAGGCGGTGGTGGGGGCGAACGCTTTTGCGCACTCCTCAGGACTGCATCAGGCAGGCATGATTCGGAATCCCTTGACGTTTGAGATTATGCGGCCGGAGAGCGTCGGCTGGGGCGAGACCCAAATCGTCCTCGGCAAGACGTCGGGCCGGCACGCCTTCGCTGAACACTTGCGCAAGATGGGGTACCACCTCAACGAAGCGCAACTGGCCAGCTCATTCCTGCGTTTCAAGGAAGTGGCCGATAAGAAGAAGGAGATCCTTGACGCCGACCTCGAAGCCGTGGTCGAGACGGAGATCCGCCACCCGATACAGCACTTTACGCTGGAGCAAGTGCAAGTGACGTGTGGCGATCGTGCCGTGCCCACCGCGACGGTGCGCTTGAGCACGCCTTCCGGCAGCACGCTGCAGGAGGCTGCAACGGGTACGGGTCCGGTCGATGCGATCTACAAGGCCATCAACCGCATGGTCAACATACCGAACCGGCTGGAGGAGTACACCGTGCAGTCGGTGACTGAAGGACTCGATGCCCAGGCCGACGTGCGCATCCGCATCGAGGCAGCCGAGCAGACCTTCTTGGGCCGCGCGGCTAACACCGACATCACCGTGGCGAGTGCACTTGCGCTAGTCGACGCGCTCAACCGCTGCGCGGAGTCGCGCGCACGGGCCCATACCAGCGATATGGCGACGGAGCCGGCAGCTATCAAGCTGTAGCTTCCCCGGTCACGTAAACCGGCGCTAGTTCCACATTGGGAGCTGGCGACTTGAAACAGCATGTACCGACCCGTCGAGGGTTATGAAGGAGTCAAACGTGCCCACAATCGCAGTACTATCAGGAGATGGCATCGGACCGGAAGTCGTCGCCCAAGGCGTTCGCGCGCTCAAGGCGGCACTGGGTAGCAAAGCAGCATCCTGGTCGTTTAATGAAGCCCTTGCCGGCTGGGCGGCCATCGACGCCACCGGCACCGCCTTGCCAGAGCACACGCGCGAAGTGTGCCGGTCGAGCGATGCCATCTTGTTTGGCGCTGTAGGTTTGCCGGATCGCGACGCCACGCTGCCACCGGCCCAGCGTCCCGAGCCGGTGTCGCTGCTCGCCTTGCGCAAGGGCCTCTATGCCAACTTGCGCCCCGCCATCCTGTACCCGGAGTTTGCCAGCCTGTCGGCCCTGCGCCACGACGTAGCACTCCAGGGTGTTGACTTGCTCATCGTGCGCGAGCTCACCGGCGGCCTGTATTACGGCCAACCCAAGGGCCGGACACCTATCGACGGCGGCGAGCGCGCCGTCGACACCATGACCTACACTACGGCCGAGATCGAGCGGATTGCGCGCGTTGCCTTCGAGTCGGCGAGGGTCCGGCGCAAGCAGGTGTGTTCGGTTGATAAGGCCAACATCTTAGCCTGCTCGCAACTGTGGCGCGACACCGTGACACGTGTGGGTAAGGACTACCCTGATGTTCAACTGACGCACCTGCTGGTAGACGCCTGCGCGATGGAATTGGTGCGCGCACCCCGCCAGTTCGACGTCATCGTTACCGAAAATACGTTCGGTGACATCCTATCGGACGAGGCGTCTATGCTGGTGGGTTCGCTGGGCATGCTGCCGTCGGCGAGTTTAGGTGACGGCTCACTGCCGTACTTTTATGAGCCCATTCACGGTACTGCCCCTACCATAGCCGGTAAGGATATTGCTAATCCGCTTGCCGCTATTCTGACGGTAGCGATGTTGTTGCGCTACTCCTTTCAATTGGAAGTTCCCGCGCAACGCATCGAGCAAGCGGTCCAGCAGGCGCTGCGTTTAGGCGCACGCACGGCGGACCTCATGCAACCAGGGTGCCAGTTGGTCGGTACGTGCGCGATGGGCGATTTGGTAGTAAAGCAGTTGGAGAACACGCGATGAAGCGGCACATCGAACTGTACGACACCACACTGCGCGACGGCTCGCAGCGCGAAGGCATCAACTTGTCGCTGGCCGACAAGCTCAACATTGCTAAGAAGCTCGACGCGCTCGGTATCGACTACATCGAGGGCGGCTACCCAGGCTCTAACCAAAAGGACGCCGACTTTTTCCTGCAGACTGCGGAAATGACCTGGCAACATGCCACCATCGTAGCCTTCGGCAGCAGCCGGCGCAAAGACCTCACTGAAGAGGAAGACCCCAACCTTCGAGCGCTCATCGACTCGCGCGCCAAGGCGGTGTGCATCGTTGTCAAAAGCTCAGCGTTCCACGTCACCGACGTGTTGCAGACCAGCCTCGACGAGAATGTGCGCATGGTCGCCGGCTCGGTGGCCTATCTCAAGAAGCATATTCCTCTGGTTTTCGTAGACCTCGAGCACTTCTACGACGGCTTCAGGGCTAATCGCGACTACACCATGGCGGTGTTGCGCGCCGCGGCCGCCGCGGGAGCCGATCGCATCATCCTCTGTGACACTAATGGCGGGTCGCTGCCCGACGATATTGCCGGGGCAACCGCTGCTGCAGTCGCGGAGTTCCCTCAGCTCATCGGCGTACATACCCACAACGACGCTGAGCTTGGCGTCGCCAACACGCTCGCCGGTGTACACGCCGGCGCGGTGCAGGTGCACGGCACCATCAACGGCTACGGCGAGCGCTGCGGCAACGCCAACCTGTGCGCCATCATCCCCAACTTGCAGTTGAAGCTGGGCTACGATTGCCTGCCTGCCGATAAGCTGCGCTCACTCACCGAGCTCTCCAAGTACGTGAGCGAAGTGTCCAATCTAAGTCACGACAGCCACATGGCTTACGTCGGCGAGAGTGCGTTTGCCCACAAGGCGGGATACCACGCCAACGCCATGCTCAAGGACTCAACAACGTATCAGCACATCGAACCGGGCGTCGTGGGCAACCGCCAGCGCATCCTGGTGTCCGAACTGGCCGGCCGCAGCACGTTCATGTTCAAGGCCGAAGAGTTCGGCTTGCGCGTGGCCACCAACCCGGCCGCGGCGCGCAGCATCGCCGAGCAAGTGAAGCACCTGGAAAGTCGTGGCTATGAATTCGAAGCCGCCGAAGCCTCGCTGGAGTTGCTGATGCGACGGCAGGACCCTTCGTATGTGGCGCCGTTCGAGATCGTCGATCTCGTCGTCATGATGCAAAAGCGGGGCGACAACGCTGTGTTCGCCGAAGCCACGGTGAAGATGCGCATCGGCAATTCCACCGTACACACCGTCGCCGATGGCAACGGCCCGGTGAATGCGCTGGACTTTGCCTTGCGCAAGGCGCTGCTAGCGCACTTCCCGGTGCTCAACGCCGTGCGCCTAACCGACTACAAAGTACGCGTCCTGGATGAGTCGTCGGCCACGGCGTCGTGGGTGCGCGTGCTCATCGAGAGCACCAACGGGCAGCGCAGTTGGAGCACCGTCGGCGCGTCGTCCAACGTGATCGAAGCCAGCTGGCTGGCCCTGGCCGACAGCCTGGAATATGCCTTGTTTACCGGGCCGGCGGTGGTGCAGGAAGAGTCCGTGGCCACCGCTGTCGCAACGAGCTCACAAGGGGCGGAGGTGCGTGCCCATGCCTGACCGAGACGGTCACCAAGCCAACATCGTGGAGGAGTTCACTCGGCAGTCGGCTGCTTTCAACGTCAGTCCGGTCATGAATTCAGCAGAGACTCTCCAACGCCTGCTCGAGTTGTGTCCGGTTAAGCCGGCTGATCGCTGGCTTGAGGTGGCGTGCGGGCCCGGACTGATCAGCCGGGGGCTTGCCCCCAAGGTGCGGGAAGTGGTCGGGACGGACATCACACCGGCGATGTTGGAACTGGGGCAGGCCGAAGCCTA